>CADCMP010000027.1 GCA_902802565.1 Oscillospiraceae bacterium | reverse complement strand
AGCCGCAGCCAGTCTCCCAAGATCTGCAGTCTCGTGAAGGGACTCATGATCGAAAGCTACATCGAAGACGGTGCGCAGAAAATCGGAGAAGGCGTTTACGGAAAATCCATCACAGACCCCTGTCTCGGTTGGAAACGTTCCGAAAAACTGATCTACCAGCTGGCAGACCTTGTCTGATAATAAAAAAACGCGCGATGGTCACAATGATGATCATCGCGCGTTTTTCATGTCATGATTATTCAGAGCAGGCGGTATCCCTTGCTTCTGAGGCAGGATTCCACCTCTGCATAGCCGCTGGTCTTCATAATGGCAATGGGGCTCGCATTCTCGCGGTCATAGGAGATGTAGATATAGTGGATATTGATGTTGCTGTCCGTGATGGCCTGAAGGATCTCATTGCTTCGCCAGGGGCACATCGCTGACCAGCATGCGCACCGTGCCAAACTCACCGGAGTCATTGGTGAGGATCGACATGATGTTGATCTCAGCGTCTTTCAGTAGGCCGGTGATGTTGCTCATCGCGCCTTTTTTATTCTCCGCATAGATGGAAATCTGTTCTGTCATATCCCTGTATTCCTCTCAAACTGATCTCAATTGCCCTGTATTTTATCACACAAAGAGGATAATTGCATCTCTTTTGGTGCATATTCTTAAAATCATTCCGCCTTTGTCCCGTTTACTCCCTTGCTTTAACCTGCATGCCTCCGTTTTCCATATTGGAAGGCAGTGTCCGGATCATGTTGAAGTTCTTCTTGATCACGGTAAAAGGTACGGTAAAGGCATCGATCACGATACCGGTGAGCTGCGCATTGCTGTCCGCCACATCCATGGCTTCCAGAAAATGCTTCTGGATCCGAGTAAAGTTCTCCCCGTATTCCTGAATGACCTGTTCCTCATTGGTGAAGACCGGCAGAAATGCGCTGTCTCCGTCCATCAGGATATCCGGCTGAAAAACGATGCCCTTTCCCTCTCCTGCCTTGATGCCTTTCTGCATCTTGTGGAGCTGGGCTTCCTGTTCGGGAGTCAGGTTATATGTTGCCGGGATCCAGACGTAACTGTCCCGGAGGCAGTAGAGAATATTAAACAGGTTTTCTTTGCTCTGTTCCCGCATGAACTGTGAGATGAACATACGCAGTACGTGACCATCCATCAGAGCTTCCTGATTTAAAAACACATTCTTTTCATCCATATCGGCATTCCCCCTTAAGCTGGGATTTATTATACATCAAGTTTTCCGAAAAGAAAATGAGGAAGGCACAGCCTTCCTCATGGGTTCTTTTTTCCGGGGAGCTCACCACCAGAAGTCATCCAGCCAGCCGAAATCCCAGCTGTTTTTCCGTTTCTCCTTATTGCTTTCCGAATCTTTCGGTTTGAGGATATCCCAGAATTCCGTGTGGACAGAGCAGGTACCGGAACCGATGCTGGCAGGTTTCACCGCGTCCGCGTCCGCGGTTCCCGCAGTACCGGAAACAAGATACGCCTGCTGTTCCGTATGGATGCAGTAGGGTCCCGCCGGCTGACCGGATTCCGTGCAGATCGTCACTTTCACATGACAGTCACACATCTCCGTGGGAATGCTGTTCGGGGCAAAGTATTCCTCGCGCGTCATATCCCCCTGTACCGTGTGGTCACAGGTCCCGGATACGGCACGTTTGCCGCATTTGGTGCAGATCTTATAGCGTTTGAGATCCGTCGGGGCATCAAAAGATGTGCTTCCCGTCTGTCCCCGGGACATGATGGCACGCCAGATGGACTTCACATACCCGCTGCTTGACTGCGGCGCATTGTTGTCATATCCTCCCCAGATGCCGCAGCAGAGACTGGGAGAGAATCCGACGAACCAGAGATCTCTGGCGCTGTCGGTGGTACCGCTCTTACCGGCGATGTCCGTTCCGGAGAAGTTTGCCGGTGTTCCGGTTCCACTGGTCATTACATCCTCCATGGCGGAGCGGAGCAGTTCTGCCGTACTTTTCTGGATGACCCGGTGACTGTCCTGTTTTGGTGTCATGACCACATTGCCGTTGCGATCCAGGACTTCCGTATAGTAGACGGGGCTCTGATATACGCCGCCGTTTGCCACGGCGTTATAGGCTGCCGTCATTTCCAGAGGAGTAACGCCTCCGGCGATACCGCCCAGTGCCAGTGCCTCCACCTTGTCGTTTTCCGTCAGGTGGCTGAGCCCGAAATCCTTCAGATAGTTCCAAGTGGTATCCACCCCGACGGACTGGATGCATTTCACCGCGCAGACATTGATGGAGCGGACGATGGCATCCCGAACCGTGGTCCGTCCGCTGAAACTGCCGTCGGCATTCTTCAGCGGAGTTCCGTTGGAATATGTCATCGGTGCGTTGTCATACACCGTAGCAAGCGTCGCTTTTCCGGTATCCAGTGCCGCTGCGTATTCCCCGATGACCTTGATGGTGGATCCGGGCTGACGCAGGCTGCTGGTCGCGCGGTTCATCACCAGGCTGGCCGTCTTGGGTCCACGGCCACCCACCAGTGCTTTTACCTCCCCGGTGGACGGCTCCATCACGACGGCTGCCGCCTGTACGCCTTCCCCGTACCAGCTGTCCCGGTTCACTTCCTCTTCTGCGATCTGCTGAAGAGTGGAATTCTGAGTAGACCGGATTGTCAGTCCGCCACGGTACAGATACTGCCAGGCGTCCTGCTCGGAGTATCCGAGATTTCTCTGAAGATCAAGTGCCACCTGATTGACCAGCGCATCTTCAAAATAGGACAGCACATCCATCTGCGGGTTGGTCGCATTGGCACTGATACGGGAATACACATCATCCGCCAGTGCGGCATTGCACTGCTCCTGTGTGATGAATCCCTGTTCCACCATATTGGACAGCACATACTGATAACGGTTTCTGTTGCTTTCGGGATTGGTCAGCGGGTTCCGGTTCGTGGGGCTCTGGATCACCGCTGCCAGCACAGCGCATTCCGACAGGGACAGTTCCGAGACGTCCTTTCCGTAGTATCCCTTGGCAGCCGTTTCCACTCCCCAGCAGCCGTTTCCCATGTTGATGGAATTCAGATAGTTCTCCAGAATCCACTGCTTGGTGACCTTATGCTCAAGACGAACAGCCAGATACTGTTCCTGGATCTTCCGCTGGACCTTATCGAAAATGTTTTTCTCCTGCGTCCATCCGGTGAGGAGATTGTTTTTCACCAGTTGCTGAGTGATGGTGCTGGCTCCCTGCGAGGCACTGAAGGAAGAGATGTTCCTGGTCAGTGCGCGGATGATGCCGCGCACATCAATGCCGTGATGATGGTAAAAACGCTCGTCCTCGATGGCAATGACGGCCCGCTCCAGGTCATCCGGGATCTGATCCAGAGAGACATAGATTCGGTTGGATTCTCCCCCCTGCAGTTTCTGGATCTCCTCGCCGTTTTCGTCCAGAACAGTAGTGAAATACTCATCGGGTGATACATCATTCAGATCCAGACTCGGAGCCCGTATGATGCAGATCAGGGCGAACAGAAGCATCAGCACCACGAGAATCACCATCGTGCTGAGGATGCCATAAAGGATCTTCTTCCCTGTTCCGGAAGATCTCCACTGATCAAAGTACTTTTCCAATTCCTGTTCTCCTGCTCTTTCTGCCCGGTATTCCGGGCGTCTCCCATGGTTCAAGATGACCCTTTCGATTATCTTTGATACAATTCATTTATAGCAAAATCCATTTCTGAGGATATTTCGTTTTTGTGAACATTGCGTGTCAGATTCATGAATATTACGTTCGTATGCCGGCACGGATCTCCGCGGTCCCGGCGAGTCCGGATCCGGCCGGGAAAGCCGGTATATAAAGAAAAGACGAAGCATCGAGCTTCGTCTTTCATAATAGAGAAAAGTTTTATCTTATTTCAGGAATCCTGCTACAATCTGCTCCTCCGCCTCTTCCTCGGTAAGACCGAGAGTCATGAGTTTGATGAGCTGATCGCCGGCAATCTTTCCGATGGCCGCCTCGTGGATCAGGCTTGCTTCCACAGAGTTCGCCGTCAGTTCCGGTTTTGCCACAACGCTGGCGTTGTCCATGATGATGGCGTCACAGGCGGTATGTCCGGCACACTGGTTGTTTCCATTGATCATGGAGGAGAATACCTGAACGGAATCGCCCTTGGCCACGGAACGGGAAATGACGTTGGCACTGCAGTCCACACCGTCCAGATCCACGCTGAAATAGGTCTCGGCACGCTGTTTCTCATGGGTCATGATCTTCTCATGGATCTCCAGCTTTGCGCCGTCGGCCAGTTTGCCCGTGGTGTTGCGGATGGTATCGTCGATACCCTTGATCTGAGTGGTCTCCATCTCCATGTAGGAGTTTTCCGCCATCTCGATCTCTGTGGTGGGGTTCATGACGCGTCCGCCGGTACCGGTGCCTTCTCCATAGTGCTTCTCAATGTATTTGACTTTGGAGTTCTTGCCGATATGGAAGCAGTGAATTCCGTCATGACGGGATTCCTGACCGCCGCAGTTGGAGATGCCGCAGCCGGCGACGATAGTGACGTCGCAGTTCTCTCCCACATAAAAGTCATTGTATACCAGATCCTTGATGCCGGTCTCGGCGATGATCACCGGGATATGGACGGACTGGTTGACCGTGTTGTCTTTGATGATGATATCGATGCCGGGCTTATCTTCCTTCGTCACGATATCGATGTTGGCAGTCGTATTTCTGCCTGCCAGTTTACCGTCGGAACGGATGTTGTACGCTCCCTCGGGAATTCCGTGAAGATCCGCGACTTCCCGCAGCAAACGTTTCTGAATGGTATCCATTGCCATGATTCAGTCCTCCTTCTTCACTTTTTCCGTCAGGACACTGCAGACGGTGGGGCGCTGGTTGGCCAGTACTGGAAGGACCTCTTCCTTCTCCCCGTCGGCCACGACCTGGCCGTCAGCAACGACGATGATACGGTCGGCAATATCAAAGATCCGCTCCTGATGGGAGATGATAAGGATATTTCCCTGGATCTTGTCATACATCTTCTGGAACACCTCGATGAGGTTGCCGAAGCTCCAGATATCGATGCCGGCTTCCGGCTCATCGAATAGAGTCAGCGAGGTGGAACGGGCCAGCATGGTGGCGATCTCAATACGTTTGATCTCGCCGCCGGAGAGACTGTCGTCCACTTCACGGTTGATGTAATCCTGTGCACAAAGACCCACTTCGGACAGATACTGGCAGCACTCAGCAGTGGTAAGCTTCTTGCCTGCCGCCAGAGTGACCAGGTCCTTTACCGTGATTCCCTTGAAACGGACCGGCTGCTGAAACGCGAAGCTGATGCCCCGTTTTGCGCGCTCGGTAATAGTAAGATCCGTGATATCCTCGCCGTCAAAGATGATCTGACCGGACGTCGGTTTTACAATACCGGCGATGATCCGTGCCAGCGTGGACTTGCCGCTGCCGTTGGGGCCTGTCAGGCACACGAAACGCTCGTCGATCTTTAAGTTAATGTTCTGAAGGATGTCCTTCTTCACGCCTGCGGATTCGGCGGAGAAGCATACATCTCTTAACTCAATCATGAGATTATCCTCCCTATGCTGTACTTTTTCCCTATACCATTTATACACTGCTGTTTCTTAAAAAACTGTAGAATTTGATACAGACGCAAAAAAAGCATCCCTTTTTTCATCGAAAAAGGGGTGCTTTTATCGGTGCCGATTCAGAAATTCTCGTCGAACTTATAGCTCAGATCCGTCTTCCGGCTCAGCTGCGGCTCCTTATGCTGCAGGATGCGCACAAGATGGTTGAGATGCCGGAAGCACATCAGAACGAAGATGATGATCATCATGGGGACCGCCATCGGTGCCCGGATAAATACCAGTGCACCCAGAATGGCGCCCAGCGCGGCGATCAGCCCTGCCAGGGACAGGTAACGGGTAAAGTACGCACCTGCCACGAAGAACAGCAGTACCAGAACGCCGGAAACCGAGTCTACGGCCACCATGCCGATAAGAAGCTCCTTGATTCCCATGGAACCGACGCAGCGGCGTGTCACAGGATACATCCGTCCCATTTCCAGACAGAACAGGGCGAACACCTTGCCGGTCACCGCATGATCATGGATCCCCAGGATCCATCCGCCGATGAGCACGGTAAGGAAGATCTTGATCACATCCAGCAGATAGACTTTCAGCAGGCCGGGAATCCCCTCCTCCTGATACAGGACCTGAAAGCGGCTCTGCCCTCTGCCGTAGGATCTTAAGTTTTTATGCAGGAACCACTGGCAGCACAGTTCCGGAGTATCCACGCATCCGCTGACATAACAGATGATGGCGGTAATGGACAACAGCAGTGCATTCACGGTGTCTTATCCCCTTTCTGACGGATGACCAGCCGGATGGGAGTTCCCTCCAGGCCGAAGGTGGCACGGATCTGGTTCTCAATGTATCGCTGGTAGGAAAAATGGAACAGATCCTTCCGATTGCAGAATACCACAAAATTCGGCGGACGGATACCGGTTTGCGTCATGTAGTAGATCTTCAGCCTCCGTCCCTTGTCGGAAGGGGGCTGTACGCGTGCCATGGCATCCGCCAGCACCTCGTTGAGCATGCCGGTCTTGATGCGCATGGAGTTCTGGTCATAAACAAAGTTGATCAGCTCAAAGAGGCGGTCCACCCGCTGTCCGGTCATGGCGGAGATAAAGAGGACGGGGGCGTAGCTCATAAAGCTCAGATCCGCCATGATCCGCTTCCGTTCCTTCTCCATGGTACCGGTGTTCTTTTCCACCAGATCCCATTTGTTGGCCACGACGATGCAGGCTTTTCCTGCCTCATGGGCCAGGCCGGCGATCTTCGTGTCCTGCTCCGTGACGCCCTCCCGGGCATCGATCATGATCACACAGACATCCGCCCGTTCAATGGCGAGATGGGCGCGCATGACGGAGAATTTCTCCACCCGCTCTTCCACGCGGGATTTCCGCCGGATACCGGCAGTATCGATAAAGACATACTTTCCGAACTGATTTTCCACCGGAGTATCCACCGCATCACGGGTGGTGCCCGCAACATCCGAGACGATGACGCGTTTTTCTCCCAGGATCAGATTGATGAGGGAGGATTTTCCCACGTTGGGCTTTCCGATCACAGCCACCTTGATGGTATCGTCTTCCTCATCCTCGTCCGTCTCCTCCGGGAACTGTTCCAGGCAGGCATCCAGCAGCTCATCCGTTCCGTGTCCGTGGACTGCGGAGATGGCGATGGGATCGCCCAGTCCCAGTTCATAGAACTCATAGACGGTGGGATCCACCGTACCGGTGGAGTCAGCCTTGTTGACTGCCAGTACCACCGGTTTCCGGGAGCGTTTGAGCATGGTCGCCACTTCCTTGTCCTCCGCCGTGACACCGGTGCGGATATCCGTGACCAGTACGATCACGGTGGCAGACTCGATGGCGATCATGGCCTGTTCCCGCATGAACGCCAGCAGTTCGCTGTCCGTGCGGGGCTCGATGCCACCGGTATCCACCACATCGAAAGTCCGGCCGCACCACTCCGCTTCTGCATAAAGGCGGTCACGGGTGACGCCCGGCGTGTCTTCCACGATGGACAGCCGTTTTCCCACGAGTTTATTAAAGAGCATGGATTTTCCCACATTGGGACGACCCACGATGGCCACCAATGGCTTAGTAGACATAGTTTCCCTCTTTCTGAATTCGTTCAGTTCTGATTATACCGATAGTACTCGGTCTCTTCTTCGTTTCTCTTCGGAAGCTTCACTTCCGGCAGGATGCCGGTAAAGGCATCGCATAATTCAAATCCGTCTTCTCCCACGGGATAGATGGGAACGCCCAGACGACGGGATGCTTCCTCCAGCGTGATGTCATCGAGAAAGTCCATCTCGTCCTGCCGAAGCATGGTCTTGGAGATGAGCAGACGCTCTCCCAGATCCCGGTCCTTCAGCTGACCGATAAGATCTTCGCCGGTGGTCAGACCCGCCACCGTGATATCGTGACCGAAAAAGTCATTGCGGATCTCATACACTTCACCCCGGATTCCGGGGAACCGGTCTGCCGCCATCTGCAGCAGTTTTCTCATCAGAGGTGCCGCGGCAGCACCGGTGGCAACGGAGAACGGGATCCCGTCCGCTGTCTCCGCCAGATCCAGTGCCGAGCGGAACTCCGTTTCCATGAGCCGGAGCATCCCGATGCCGTTTTCCAGCTGGGTATACTCTTCATAGAATTCATCCGGCGGCAGTTCCAGGCCGGCACGAAGATACATCTCGTCGCCGCACCAGAAGATCCGGCTTCCGTACTTTTCCAGACACTCGTCGCCAAACCGGGTCACCTGCCGGATCGTCTCCAGCGAATGCTCCGGGGTAAACTTCTCCAGCGGATACAGCCCCTCCCGGAATCTCGTCAGACCTACCGGGACGATGGATACCGAATGGACACTGGGCCAGAGTGCTGCAAGATCCCGCATGCTGCGGTCCAGCTGTTCCCCGTCGTTGAGTCCGGGGCAGCATACGATCTGACAGTTCATGGTGATTCCCGCTTCGGCGAACCGTTTCATGATCTCCAGACTCTCTCCCGCCCGGGGATTCCGCAGCATCTTCATGCGAAGTTCCGGATCGGTGGCATGGACGGAAACATTGATGGGGCTGATGCGCAGATCCATGATCCGCTGCACTTCCCGGGGAGAGAAGTTCGTCAGCGTCACATAGTTGCCCAGCAGAAAACTCAGCCGCGCATCATCGTCCTTGAAATACATGGTCTTCCGCATCCCTTTGGGAAGCTGGTCGATAAAGCAGAAGACGCAGTTGTTGGCGCAGGAACGGGGCCGGTCCATCAGGTAGGACTCAAAGTTCAGTCCCAGATCCTCGCCTTCGTTCTTGCGGATCTTCACCGTACGCTCCTTCCCTTCCGGGGACCGGAGCACAATGGTGAGACGGCGGTCATAGGAATAGAACTTATAGTCCAGTACGTCCCGTATGGGATTTCCGTTGATGGAGACCACCGTATCCCCGGGCGAAGCATGATGAGCCATCCTGCTTCCAGTATCGATGGATTTGATTACATTCTCCATAGCAAATCCTCAAACTAAGAAAAGGGGGAAAGGCCGCAACCTTTCCCCCATAAAGCGTTCAATTGATGAGAGCACCGCAATTCGGGCAACTAACCAACGTCGGTTTGGTGAGCTTCCAGTGGGAAGAACGTCTCTTATCACGTCTCTGTCTCGATACTTTTCCTTTTGGGACTGCCATGTTGACACCTCCTGTTTCTTAGCTGTTTTGAGCAGCTGTCATTCGATCTCTTTATTATCCAAAAGCTGCTCAAGCACAGCCATTCTTGGATCCGTTTCTTTTTTGCAGTTGCAGGGTCCTTCGTTCAGGTTCTTGCCGCAGGTCGGACACAATCCCTTGCATTCCGGTCGGCACAGAAACTTGGTCTCCACACCAAGGACAAACAGGGTCCGCACGATGTCGTCCACATCAACACCGCAGTCTTCCATGGGGAAGATGTCCGGGTTCTCCAGTTCGCTCTCGTCTTCCGAGATCACCGCATCCAGGTCCATCTCCTTGATCAGAGAGAACTCTTCGCCGCAACGGTCGCACAGACACGTCATCGGTGCCGTCAGCGCCCCCTTGAGCTCCAGGATGCCAGCCGTGTTTCGGATCTGACCTTCTGCATGAGGCTTCTCGGTATATGCCGTGATTTGATCAAAATCGAGATCTCCCGTATCCAGATCGCAGGAAAAAGCGACGCTTTCGCCGGGATTATCAGCAATTTTTCGTAAATCGATACGCATAATACACCTCGCAAGTCGCTATGACATTATAGAGTATGTTCCGATGCTTGTCAACCAGATTTTTATAGGGTATAATCGTGGCCATGCGAGAGATAATTGTGAAGAAAAACGATGCCGGTCAGCGGCTGGATCGCTTTGTGGGAAAGGCCGTTCCCCTGCTTCCGGAATCGTTGATTCAAAAGTACATACGGACCAAGTACATCAAGCTCAACGGCAAGCGCGCACAGCGTGATGACCGCGTACAGGAGGGCGATGTTCTGCAGTTCTATATCCGGGACGAGTTCTTTGAAAAACCGCAGGAACAGAACTCCTACCTGAAGGTGGGCAATCCCCGTCTCACGGTGGTGTATGAGGATGAAAACATCCTTCTGGCAGACAAGAAACCCGGCGTACTGTGTCACAGTGCCGGTGCCTGGGACTATAACACTCTCATCGCCAACATCCAGGCCTATCTGGTCAAAAACGGCGAATGGGATCCTCGGGCGGAAAACAGCTTCGCTCCTGCGCTGTGCAACCGCATCGACCGCAACACCGGCGGCATCGTCATTGCCGCAAAGAATGCGGAAACGCTGCGCATCATCAACGAGAAAATCGCCGACCGGGAGATCGAGAAGTATTACCTGTGCGCTGTTCTCGGCAGGCCGCGTCCGGAATCCGGACGGCTGGAGAACTTCCTGTTCAAGGACGCCTCCAAAAACCAGGTATTCGTCAAGTCCCGCCCGGAGCCCGGTGCCAAGACCGCCGTCACGGAATACCGGGTACTTGCTTCCCGGAAGGAGCTGTCTCTCGTGGAGTGTCATCTTCTTACGGGACGGACGCATCAGATCCGCGCCCAGATGTCCCACGCGGGATGGCCGCTGCTGGGAGACGGCAAATACGGTCGTGAGCGGATCAACCGCCAGTACGGAGAAAAACGGCAGGCACTCTATTCCTACCGTCTTGTTTTTGATTTCAAAACGGACGCCGGGATCCTCTCGTATCTCAACGGGAAGTCCTTCCAGGTACAGTCCGTGGATTTTGCAGATAAATACTTCCCGGGATTCACCATCCCCGGTGCGAAAGAATAATCAGGAACCGCCGCGATTATGGCAGTTCCTGATTTTTGTCTTTCCGGTCATCGGCGAGACATCCGTCTTCAAGACTGGGAAGAATGTAGTTTTCCTTAGCATATTCCCAGATCCGTTCCGAGCCCTCGCCGGTATGCTCGTTCCGTTTCAGCACCTGGCTGACTTTGATCTTATGCTCCGTCCATGCCTTTCCATCGGCCGCCACGTTGAGCATCATCGGCTGGATGTTGTCCATGGTATGGGCAAACCGCGCCTCCGGAGTCTTTCCTTCTTCAAATTCCTCAAACAGGCTTTTCAGATACTGTCCCTGATCTTCGGGGAGCAGTCCATACAGCCGCCGGGCCGCCTCGGCCTCCCGTTCCTTCTGGTTCCTTTTTCCCTCTTCATCGTAGGCATAGGTGTCGCCGGCATCGATCTCCACGATATCATGGATCAGGATCATGGTAACGGTTTTCAGAATATCGATTTTTTCGTTGGCATGTTCCGCCATCAGAATGGCCATCAGCGCCATATGCCAGGCATGTTCGGCATCGTTTTCCTTCCGTTCTCCATCGGACAGCCAAGTCTGACGGAAGATCTGTTTCTCCTTGTCTGCCTCCAGTGCGAACGCAAACTGCTGTTTCAATCTCTCGTCTTCGATGCTCATCGCTGTCCTCCAAGGATTCTGCGGGTCAGCTGCCACAGTACGGAAGCGGCGGTCAGGGCGCCGGCGCTCCCCAGAAGGAGGACGCCAACGCGGCGCCTCTGAATGGCACGCTCCACCCGCTGGATCGCTTTTTCTCCCGTCGTCATACCCAGTGCGCAGGACTCCTGATACAGTCCCAGCGCCTTTTTCATATTCTTATCAGTGCCGCATCCACGTTCGTACATGCTGGCCAGATTATATTTTGCTTCTTTCAGTCCCTGCCGGGCTGCCTGTTCATAACAGGCCACGGCCTTCTCCGGATCCCGCTGGGTTCCGAACCCGTGTTCATACATGTAGCCCAGATTATTCTGCCCCGCGGCGACTCCCATCTCCGCGCTCTTCTTGTAGTTCTCAAAGGCAAGCAGAAGATTGACCTTCGTACCGAAACCCTTCTCATAGCAGTATCCCAGCTGGCAGACTGCCTCCGGAAGACCCTGGGCCGCCGCTTTCTCAATCAGTTCGAATGCCTGGACCTGATCCCGTCTTCCTTCCGAACCGCCCATAAGAAGTTCTGCCCGCCGAAACTGTGCCTGTGCATGACCGGCGTTGGCCGCTGTCTTGTAATAGCTGCCTGCCTTTCTCCGGTTCATCTCCACTCCCAGACCCTTTTCGTACATCCGTCCCAGCTGATAATTGGCAGCGGGATGGCCGGCCTTGGCGGCTTCAAAGATATACTCAAACGCCCGTTTCAGATCTTTTTCCACATAGTCTCCGTCCAGATACATGCATCCCAGACTGTACTTGCTTTCCACATTGCCCCGGTCCGCCGCCTGACGGTACAGCTGGACGGCTTTGTTCATGTCCCGGGGAACTCCTTTTCCCATGGCATAGCACAGTGCCAGTGCATACTGGGCTTCCACACATTCCTCCGAGGCTTTGAAATACAGTTCTGCCGCCTGACGGGGATCTGCTTCCACACCGGTTCCGTTTTCCAGACACATGCCGAGAAAATACATGGCGGTGCTGTTTCCAAGATCTGCGGACTTCCGGAACAGATCCACAGCACGGCGGATGCTTTTCGTCACACCGTTGCCGTAGTAATACATGGCACCCAGACCGCACATGGCCTGAGGATCCCCTTCTTCCGCAGCACGCTCATACAGTTTGGCTGCCTTTTCCAGATCCTTTACCACATATCGTCCCACTTCATGAAACTGGGCAAGCCGCACCATGGACGGGACATGTCCCTTATCGGCCGCCTGCTTGTAAAACACCGCGGCGCGCTTCCCGTTGGGGCGGGATCCGATCCCCTGTTCGTAGATGGCACCCATCTTGTACAGCGCATCGGGATGACCGGCACGGGATGCCACGGAGAAACACCCGAATGCTTTCCGCTCGTTCTTCGCCGTTCCCTTCCCTTCAAAGAAACATTCTCCCAGAAAATACAGTGCCCGTGGGAATCCGGTCTTCGCCGACTGTTCAAACTGGAGAAAGGCCTTATGCTCGTCCTTCTCCACGCCTTTTCCGTTTAAATACAACAGGCCATAGGCGCACAGGCCCTCCGGGTCACCGCTCTCCGCCGCCTTTTCATAGAGGACGCGGGCGCGGTCCAGATTCTGTGAGATGCCGTAGCCGAATTCATAGCAAACTCCAAGCATGTATAGGCCTTTCGGAACTCGGTG
This sequence comes from Oscillospiraceae bacterium, assembly GCA_902802565.1. GTDB lineage: Bacteria > Bacillota > Clostridia > Oscillospirales > Oscillospiraceae > UBA2922. Next base: position 10,564 of record CADCMP010000027.1, on the reverse strand, counting down.
TTCCGCCGCTTCCGTAAACAGCTCCGCCGCGCGCTCCAGAGACAGCGGCACTCCGACTCCCCGGTAATACATGAGGCCGAGATTCAGCATCGCCAGCGGATATCCGGCATCCGCCGCCTGCTCATACAGTTCCGCGGCATAGACCAGATCCTGCTGCACGCCGTTTCCGATTTCATAGCACATGCCCAGATAGCACTGCCCCGGGGCATACTCCAGCTCTGCCGACTGGCGGTACAGCTCCGCGGCGCGCTTGAAGTCCCTCGGAACACCGATGGCGGCAGCATAACAGAGACCCAGCCAGTATCGGCCCGGTCCGGAATCCTCGGGTACCCGCGAGAACCATTCAAATGCTTTCTTGTCATTCTTCTCAATGCCGATGTTGCCGTAGAGATAGTTCAGTCCCATCTGCACCATCGCCTGAGGATCTCCCTCCTCTGCCAGTTCCAGCGTCGTCTGAAACTCATCCTTGGCTTCCTTCTGACGGTCGTTGGCATACTGGAGAAGTTCGGGGGCAAAATAGACGACTTCGTAGTCCTCCGGTCCGATTCCCTCTATTCGATTGGAGTTGTCATCTGCCATATTCTGGTTCCTTTTCCGTGCTCCAATACTATCAGCTTCATGTTACACTGTAATGATATTTCTTGCAAGAATCGCGGGCATAAAAAAAGATGGCATCCCGCCATCTTTTTTATGATTTTATTTTCCCGCTTAGCGGCGGATATTCTGATGGAAACGCATGAGGATGGTGGCAAGTTCCGACCGCATCACGGCCTCTCTCGGTGCCAGCTGGGTCTCCGTGCGTCCGGAGATCAGGCCGTGGCCCACCGCCCAGCGGAACGGAAGCACACCATATCCGGAAATAGCTGCCTGATCGGCATAGGGTGCCAGGGATCCGCTCGCCTGGGAATCCCATTCATGCATTCTTGCATACTGGTACATAATCGTCACCAGCTGCTGACGGGACACCGCATCGAAGGGCTTATACACACCGCCCACGTGGCCGGTGACGATCTCCTTTTCCGCGGCCCACTGTACGGCTTTGGTAAAGTATCTTCCCTGAGGAACATCGCTGAAGCTTTTTGTTCCCTTCGGTTCCGGTTTTCCTTCCATCGCCCACAGCGTGGTAACCACCATGGCACGATTGACAAAACTGGTGAGATCGAACATCGTTTTTGAAACACCGGTCATCAGCCCGTTTTCCACACAGTATTCCACACCGGGAGTATACCACTTGTCGGGATAGACATCTTCATACTGCTCGGACACATCGTCTTCCGGCATATCCGCATTCTCACCGGAGATGCGGATCACCTGTTCGGCACTCAGTTCTCCGGCGCTGGCGGTGATGGTCACGCTGCCGGCGGCTCGGGCACTGACCCTTCCGTTCTTGTTGACGGTGGCAAGGGCTGCATTGGAGGACGCCCAGGTGGTCCCGGCGGTGAGAAGGCAGTCCGGGATATAAATCTCGTGCGCATAGCGCTCATGTCTTCCGGCATGGAGCATCACGGTGGGGACCAGGGTCTCTCTTTTTCCGGTCTCCATGGTGCGGACGGTATCGTCATCGAAATACATCTGTTCCAGATAGGTGGGACGCACTTCCACTTTCTGTGTATAGTCACCGCCCAGATCGCTGAAGCCCTTCTTGGCTTCCGGAGATTCCGTACGGCTGAGTTCCTGAACCATGCACATCACGGCCCGGCCGTAGTATTCCTTGCCGGTGGTGGTGACGATGGTGCCGTTGGAGATCTTGAACATGGCCGACCCCACGGAACGGTAGGACGGATTGATCAGATGAGCGTAGTGGGATACTGCCGTGTCATCCTGAGAATAGCCGCCGGAGATCCAGCGGGCGATCTCGGAGTTGGCCGCCGCCGAGGTCCCGTTGTAGCCATAGAACAGTGCCGGCAGTCCGGTGAGGTCCGCGCCTTCCGCGTTATCCACCCACGCCCAGCCGATATCTTCCCGGCTGGTGTTGGTGCCGTTGATGGTGATGGTCCCGCTGTTCTTGCCGCTGGGGCGGGTGACGCTCTCCTCGACGATGCCTTCGGCCGAGCGCAGCTGCGCCATTTCTTCCAGATCCGCATTCCATTCCAGCGGAACATAGTCCTCGCTGGTCAGAGCGACCGACGGATTCTCCGGATTGGGATATCCCTTGTCGCAGGCTTCTTTCCGCAGCGCATTGAGCGTGTTCAGAAGCGCCTGCTTCTCGCTCTTCACCGCCGCGGAGCCTCTGAGGGCTACCAGAACGTTTCCTTCGTCGGGAACCGACACGTCGGCTTCCCGAACGATATCCTCCGTATTCTCCGCGCCTGCGACGGCTGCCAGTGACAGCATCATGATGACGGCCAGCACCACAGCGGTCAGTCTCTGCAATCGTTTCTTATGCATAATTACCTCCGGGGGTTTGTAATCTATTATCAGTCGAACTTAAATCGGATGATGTTGCTATTATACCATGACCGGTACGTGATTCAAGAAACTTTCCGTAAACTCTCCTATAATATAGAAGAAACCATTGACAAAACAGAGAGAAATCGCTATATTTTTTATCAACACGGGGGTGCTCCGATTAAGGCCGGAGCACCCCCGTTTCTTCAATCTATCTTACTACAGAAATGGGGGAGGATAAATGTCCAAAGAGCTCATCCGCCTGATCGACTGTTCCATGGCGTTTGACGATGAGATCGTTCTTGACAGTATTAACCTCAGCATCAAAAATGAAGAATTTCTCACACTGCTCGGCCCGTCCGGCTGCGGCAAAACGACAACGCTGCGTATTATAGGAGGTTTCCTTCAGGCTACTTCCGGAGATGTCCTTTTCGATGGGGAACGGATCAATGACGTTCCGCCCTATCAGCGAAAAGTCAACACGGTATTCCAGCGTTATGCGCTGTTCCCGCATCTGGACGTGTATGAAAATGTCGCCTTCGGTCTTCGTCTGGCAAAACTGCCGGAACAGGAGATCGATGAACGTGTTACGGAAATGCTGGAGATCGTCAGCCTGAAAGGTTTTGAGAACCGCAGCATCTCACAGCTGTCCGGCGGCCAGCAGCAGCGTGTTGCCATAGCCCGTGCACTGGTCAACCGCCCGAAAGTCCTGTTACTGGATGAACCTCTGGGCGCACTGGATCTCCGTCTGCGCAAAGATATGCAGCAGGAGCTCAAGCGGATCCAGCAGACACTGGGCATTACTTTTGTCTATGTCACTCATGACCAGGAGGAAGCCCTGTCCATGTCCGATACCGTCGTGGTCATGGACCGCGGCCGCATCCAGCAGATCGGCACGCCGGAAGATATTTACAACGAACCGGAAAACGCATTTGTTGCCGACTTCATCGGGGAATCCAACATCCTCGACGGCGTCATGCTGGAAGACTACGTCGTGAAGTTCTTCGGACGCAAGTTCCGCTGTCTTGATGCGGGATTCGAACCCAACGAACCGGTGGACGTCGTAGTACGTCCGGAGGACGTGGAGATCGTCACTCCCGAAAAAGGACAGCTTACCGGCACCGTCACTTCCGTGACCTTTATGGGCGTCCACTACGATACCATCGTGGACTTCCACGGATTCAAATGGCTGATCCAGACCACGGAACATCACGACGTGGACGAAGTTATCGGTATCCGTCTGGGACCCGACGACATCCATATCATGCATCGCAGCGAGTACTCCGGCATGTTCGGAGACTACAGCTCCTATTCCGAGGAATACGATGAGATGAACGATCCGGATCTGTATCCGGAAGATCTGTCGGAGGACAGCTCCGAATCGGAAGAAGGCGCTGCCGAAGAAGGGAGCGAGACATGATCCACACCAAACGTCTTGCCACTCCGTATATTGTGTGGATGGTGCTGTTCACGGTGGTGCCGCTGGGGATCGTATTCTACTACGCCTTCACGGATTCCATCACCGGTCAGTTCACTCTGGAGAACATCATCCGTATCCAGAGCTACATGCCCATCTTCATCAAATCCATATGGCTGGCGCTGATCTCGACTCTGGTGTGTCTCATCATCGGCTATCCGGTTGCCTATTACATCGCCCAGTGTCCTCCCAGCCGTCAGCGGCTGCTGTATCTGCTGGTGATGCTGCCCATGTGCATCAGCTTCCTGCTGCGCACCATGGCCTGGGTATCCCTGTTGGACGACACCGGCATTATCAACCGTCTTATTCAGGCGATGGGAATGAAGCCGCTTCCTCTGATCCGCAACAACGGCGCGGTCATACTGGGTATGGTCTACAATTATCTTCCCTATATGATCCTGCCTCTGTACAGCGTGATCCTGAAGATTGATTCCCGTCTCATCGAGGCGGCACAGGATCTGGGGTGCAATTCTCCTCAGGTCTTTACCAAGGTGATTTTTCCGCTGTCCATGCCCGGAGTCATCTCCGGCTTTACCATGGTCTTCGTTCCGGCAGTCTCCACCTTCTATATTTCACAGAAGCTGGGCTCCTCCGGAACGACACTGATCGGTGACGTGATCGAGAGCCAGTTTAAGGCCGCCTACAATCCGAATCTCGGTGCGGCTCTCTCCCTGATTCTCATGGTGCTGGTCTTCATCTGCATCGGCATTACCCGCCGGGTATCCGGAACCGAGGAGGTGGCCATGCCGTGAGGACATTTCAGAGAACCTTCACCTATCTTGTGCTGCTGTTCCTTTACATCCCCATGGTGGTCCTGGCGGTGGCATCTTTCAATGCCGGCACCGACCCCGCCGTGTGGAAGGGTTTTACTCTGCACAACTATTCGGAGCTGTTTGCAGACGGAGTCCTGCTCCCCATGCTCCTCAACTCCGTGATCATCGCGGTCCTGTCCTCTCTCATTGCCACGGTGCTGGGCACTGCGGCTTCCATCGGGATGCATGATATGAAGCCGCGGCTTCGTTCCATGTACATGACCGTGACCAATATTCCCATGACGAACCCGGATATCGTTACCGGTGTTTCCCTGGCACTGCTTTTTGCCTTTGCCGGAACACTGCTGAAGATGAAATCCGTCCTGGGCTTTGTCACGCTGCTGATCGCGCACATCACCTTCAGTCTCCCCTACATCATCATGTCCGTCCTTCCGAAACTGTCTCAGATGGATCCGGACCTGCAGGAGGCTGCCATGGATCTGGGGTGCACTCCCCGCCAGGCATTTTTCAAGGTGGTGCTCCACGAGATAATGCCCGGCGTCATCTCTGGTGCGCTGATGGCCTTCACCATGTCACTGGATGACTTTGTCATCAGCTACTTTGTCTACGGACCGAAGTTCGTGACTCTGCCGGTGGAGATCTACAACTACACGAAGAAACCGCTTCAGCCGAAGATCTACGCGCTGTTCACTCTCCTGTTTATGGTCATCCTTCTCGTCATGATCGTCATGACAATGCTGGAGGCCAGGGATGAAAAACAGCAGACGCAGCGCCGCATTGCGTTCCGCGGCGGCAGGAACCGGAAGGAGGTGCGGGGATGAAACGTCTGTGTTCACTCCTGTTATGTGCCGTTCTTCTGGTCGCTTCCCTCCCGGTCTCCGCATCCGCAGACGGCGGCAGCATCAATGTCTATAACTGGGGCCAGTACATTTCCGACGGAAGTGACGGCTACATCGATGTAAACAAGGCCTTCACGGAAGAGACGGGGATCACCGTCAATTACATGACCTTTGATTCCAACGAGAGCATGTATACCAAACTGAAGACCGGCGGCAGCACTTATGATGTGATCATTCCTTCCGACTACATGATCGCAAAACTCATCTCGGAAGGGATGCTGGAAAAACTGGATTTTTCCAACATTCCCAATTACCGGTACATCGACAAAGCCTACCGGGATCAGGCCTATGACCCGAAAAACGAGTACTCCGTTCCCTATACCTGGGGGACTGTCGGCGTCATCTACAATTCCAAGTATGTGGATGAAAAGGATATCGGTTCCTGGGATCTGCTGTGGAATCCGAAATACAGCGGAAAGATCCTCATGTTCGACAACCCCCGCGATGCCTTCGCCATCGGCGAACTGAAGCTCGGGTATTCCCTGAACACGGAGGATCGGGACGATCTTCGCAATGCCTCCTACGAACTGATCCAGCAGAAACCTTTGGTTCAGGCGTATGTCATGGACCAGATCTTCGATAAGATGGAACGGGAAGAAGCCTGGATCGCCCCCTATTATGCCGGCGATTACCTGCTGATGGCGGAAGAGAATCCGGATCTGAAATTCTACTTCCCGGAAGAGGGATTCAACCTGTTCATCGACGCCTGCTGCATCCCCAAAGGATGTCAGAACAAGGAAGGTGCCGAAGCCTACATCAATTTCCTCTGCCGCCCGGAGATCTCGGGAGAAAACCTGGATTATCTCGGTTATTCCACTCCTATCTCCAAGGCAAAGGATTTCATGGACCCCGACATCTCCGCCAGTGAGATCGCCTATCCCACAGAGGAGATGCTGGCAAACGGTCAGAGCTTCCTCAATCTCAGTGTGGAAGCAAACCACGAAATGGACGCGCTTTGGCTTCAGGTCAAGACGCAGGGTGGCGTGGATGCCTATGCCGTATGGAGCATGGTGGCGCTTGTCGTCCTTCTCATCGCCTACCTCATTTTCCGGAAGATCCGGAGGAAACGGCGCATCGCAGCCCGCTGTGCCCGCTGGAAAACCGAAAGCAGGGATTAACCATCAGCCCGGTCTGCGTGCAGGCCGGGTTTTTAAGAGGGATGTTTTATGATCACCAATCACATTTACAATCAGTATGATCCGCAGGATCCGTCCCCGCGGGACACGGTCTTCTTTTTCCGACGGGGAGAGGTCCTGATCCGGACTCTTCCCTCCGGCGAGTACCGGTGTCCCACGGTGGAGGAAGCGGGATCACAATGTCTTCGCTATCTGTTCCGTATCGATGATACCTGTTATTTTATGCGGGAGGAATCGGAAACGGTCCCGGAGGGATACGAGTATGTGAACATCCGCCATACCCGCACCCTCTCCCCTCATGACCTGAGTTTTGCCGTCATGACGGGATATCATCTGTACCAGTGGTATCACTACCACCAGTTCTGCGGCCGGTGCGGAACCCGTCTGGAACATCATCCCCGGGATCGCAAGATGATCTGTCCGGAGTGCGGCCATGCGGTCTATCCCTATGTCAAGCCCGCCATTATCGTCGCCATCACGGACGGAGACCGTCTGCTGCTTACCACACGGCCGGGGCATGACATTCGGGCGCTGGTCGCCGGATACTGTGAGATCGGCGAGAGCGCTGAAGAGGCGGTCTCCCGCGAAGTCCGGGAAGAGACAGGGCTGGCGGTCACCGACCTGAAGTATTTCGGCACACAGCCCTGGGGCTATGACGCCAATCTCATGATCGGATACTTTGCCCGCGTTAAGGGCGATCCCACCCCACATCCGGACATGAACGAGCTTTCCGGTGCGGTATGGGTCCCCAGGGAGGAGATCGAAGATCAGGCCATTCCCAGTCTGGGTTCGGAAATGATCATGTATTTCAAGTACCATGGATGGTTCTCCGAGGAAGTGCCGTCCGAGGAGTATTTCCGGTTCTGAGAGCATCTTGCTTTTGGTCCGGCAAACAATTATCATGAAATCGATACTGAAGAACAGGACGATTTTGAACCAGTGAATGTTTCTATGAGGGGTGACGAAATGTTAAGTTATGGGCAGTATCAGAACATAGTCAAACTGGCGACCGGCGAGGAGAAGCCCGGCGAGATCCTCGTTGCCATGAAGAAATGGGCCCGGCAGCAGTATGGCATCACGTTGATGGACACTACTTTCGACAGCGGTTATTTCGGTTCCTCCATTCTGAGCGTTGTCGTATACGACGTACAGGATTTTGAGCGCACCGGCCGCGGGAACGACCCGGATGTCAGTGCGGCGTTCTGCAGAAAATACATCGAGGAATGCGCTTTGCATCCCGATTCCGTTCCGGAGGGATATGAGAACATCCAGAGGGCGGAATTCAGCTGTTTCACGGACGATGCCCGCAGCTGGCTTTTGGATGATGTGGCCGAAGAGCTCATCGCCATTCAGGACCTTCCCTATTACCACAAGGACATGGGTCTGATGAGGGTCCGGGTATCCGGAGATACCGTGTTTTTCTTCTACGACCGGGCGCTGCAGTGCTGGCAGGGTTTCTCCCACGGCATCAACAACGAGCTTCGCGCCAGAGTCAATGAGCTGGTGCGCCGTCATGATCCTGCCGGAGTCTTTCGCGGCGAGAACGTCCCCTGCATCTTTTTCAGTCTGCAGGAGGTACGTCTGGACTACCACGGAAAAATGGAAAACTATATGGAGCACATGAAGGAGATCGGAAAGACCGGCCGCGCCGCCGGATGATCGCCTCTGTGTCTTAAAGGAGAATTATGAGCAAAAAAATCATTGCAGTACTGATGCTACTGACCCTGGTCTTTCTCACGGCATGCGGTTCCACTTCCGGGGCCGTTCCCACCGTGGAACCGGTGGAACAGGAAGAAGCGGGCACCGGCACACCGCAGTTTGTATTTCCGAAATCCTACGCATGGTTTCTGGGGAAAATGGATTACGCGCCCTTGGGCGCATCCAATGTTCCTGCTCCCAGCGGGGATTATCCCCTTGCACCGGAGTTCGGTGAGTCTGCCATTGTACAGGGAAACAAGATCATCCTCACCGCCACCGATGAGCAGCGGGCTGCCCTGTTGGGCCAGACGGATGTTCTGCTGTCTCAGGCCGTGGATGCCTGGATGAACCTCAATCCGGAATACACGTTCCAGAACGCAGAAGATTATTCCTCTCTGGAATTCGGGATGGATGAGTTTTATTCCGCCATTGATGTGGAGCACCAGATCGAGGAAACCAATCTGATCCTTACGATCATCTACATGGTTCATGCCAACCACATTCTCATCACCGGAGACAGTGATGTCACCACAGACGTGAAGCTGACGAACTACCATTCGGAAAAGACCGCGCAGGAATTCAGCTATCCCGCACAGTCTCTGGAGCTGGCAGCGATCCAGTGGGAAGAGACATACTGACCGGGAAGCGAAGGAGAACTTCAATGGATCGACCCTATGTATATTTCTACGGCGGAGAAGGACGAAAGTATTCCGTCTACATCTCCCCGGATGACGGCAGCTGCATCAAGTGCCCTGCTCCCGCGGGGAGAGGCTCCATGGGGTATCTCATCGCAGCCGTTCTGGTGGTGCTGATAGCCAGCACCTTCAGCGGTCTGCTCAAGGAACTTCTGAAGCCTCATCCTGGAATCGTCATCGCAATGCTTGCCGCGGCGGTTCTGGCCGGAGTCCTCACCGGTCTCCTCTCCCGGAACAGGAAAGAGAACCTGATCCGTAACAACGGTCAGCCGCTTCTGAAAAGCGAGATCTCCAACGGTCATATCGCGTTGGCGACGCGACAGCTGAAGACGGACCGTTTCATGCTTCTTCTACTCGTGGCAGCAGCGCTGCTTTTCGGATTTGCATTCTTTGTTACCTGCCATGTGAGTTACTGGCTCATCTTCATCGGGGTCCTGGTCATTCTGGGCAGTCTCGCCGGTTCCATGGATCTTCGTGCCCGGAGAGAGATGGTTCAGTGGCTCAGCGTCTACCAGTCTCATCCCGAATGGAACTGCATGCTGCAGTTTTCCGGCGGCTATCTGACGATGACGAAGAACGGCCGGCGTTTTCCGGAGAACAACATCCGTGCCGTCAACAACACCGGCACCGTCCTATGGGATATCGGCTCCATCCAGAAAGAACCCGTCCGTCAGGGATACATGACTCTGGAGCGCATCGACAAGGACACGTTCCGGGTACAGTCAGTCATGGAAGAGGAGTATATCCTTCACGCGGATATCCCTTCCCTCGTCCCGGTTCCGGCAGAAAACATGACCGAATAAAACTTCCCCCTGTGTATGATGCAGAATTGCAATACACAGGGGTTCTTATGTATAATAAAGACATCAAATAACAGGAGGTTCCCGCCATGACCGGAATCATCATAATTCTAATCATCCTCGTCCTGCTGGCCATCTGGGTCGCCGGCATCTACAACGGACTGATCCGTTCCAGAAACACGGTGGACGAAGGCTTTTCCACCATGGACGTCTATCTGAAGAAACGCCATGACCTCATCCCGAATCTCGTGGAGACGGTAAAGGGCTATGCAAAGCACGAATCGGAGACCCTTATCAAGGTCACGGAAGCGAGAAAGAATGCCATGGCTGCTGCATCCGATGCGGAAAAGATGCAGTCTGAAAACGAGCTGAGCCGCACCCTTCGTTCGCTGTTCGCCGTTGCGGAACAGTATCCGGAACTGAAGGCCAATCAGAACTTCCTGGAGCTGCAGCGCCAGCTTCAGAGCGTGGAAGATGACATCGCATCCTCCCGCAAATACTACAATGCCGTGGTTAAGGAATACAACAACAAACGGGAAGTCTTCCCCAACAACTTCGTATCGAACATGTTCTCTTTTGAGAAACGCTCCATGTTCGAACTGGAAGACATCGGCGACCGTGACGAGATCAAGGTCGATTTCGGTTCCTGAAATCGCAACGATCTGAATGGAGGCTTTTCCATGACCATTTCCCCCAAG
>CADCMP010000026.1 GCA_902802565.1 Oscillospiraceae bacterium | reverse complement strand
GCGATGTTTCTCTGAACGACATAGTTGATCAAGCGCACAATGGAAGTATCTTTTTCCTTGTTCTCGGTCCAAGCTATAAAATCTTCCCATTGCTGTTCGAGATACCGGGAAGTGATATCCATGTAGATGTCGGTTTTGTTTTTATAGTAATAATACAAAGTTCCCTTGGAAATCCCGGTCTCTATTGCGATTTCGGAAAGCGTGATATCGGACAGGTTTTTCTTTTGCAGCAGCGTTTCCGTTGCGTTCAGGATCTTCTCTTTGACATTATCATTTCTCGGTGCTGCCATTATCATTTCTCCTCATAAATAAATCTTGGGATTCACGGTGGTTTGTTCCGAGTCGAATCCAAACCGACTTAAAAGCAGTATATCATACTTATAATAACTGCGGCAACCTGAAATTCAAAATAATAGCAAGTTTTAACAGGAAGAGAATTCGGAAAAAAAGAAATTCCATTCACAGGAAGTGGTATTGTCATGGTATACAAAAGGCTGCATGCTTCAGGAGAAAAATTAAAGCAGAAAAGAGAGGAAAAAAAGCTAGTCTTCTACATGGAAATGAGATAAAATTGTTGCGGTAAAAGATATTATTTTTTCGCTGGAAAGGCGGGATTTGTTTGGATCTTTTCGATGTAATATCACTGCTGGGCGGCGTGGCGCTGTTTCTGTTCGGAATGTCTCTGATGGGAGACAGCCTGAAAAAAGTCGCCGGAAACAAACTGGAGCTGATCCTTTATACACTGACCAGCAATCCGTTTAAGGGATTTCTGCTGGGAACCGGGGTCACGGCAATTATCCAGTCATCTTCGGCGACGTCCGTCATGGTCGTCGGCTTTGTAAACTCCGGAATGATGAAGGTCAAACAGGCCATCGGAATCATTCTGGGCGCCATCCTGGGAACCAGTATTACCGGCTGGGTTCTGGCGCTGTCCTCTCTCAGCGGCGGTGCCGGATGGGTGCAGTTTCTGTCGACCTCCACGCTTACCGGATTAGTGGCCGTTGTAGGTATCGTTCTGTATATGTTTTCCAACAGCGTATCTAAACAGCATGTTGGTGGCATCCTCATGGGTTTTGCCATCCTGATGTTCGGCATGTCAGCAATGTCCTCGGCGGTTTCTCCTCTAAGGGAGAGCGAGGCATTTATCCATGCCCTGACGACCTTTTCCAATCCGTTGCTGGGTATTCTGGTCGGTGCGCTGATCACCGCGGTGCTTCAGTCGGCTTCGGCAGCCGTCGGTATCCTTCAGGCGCTGGCAGTTACCGGAGCACTGACATTTGCCAACTCATTTCCCATTATCCTCGGTATTGCCATCGGTGCAGCGGCGCCGGTGCTGCTTTCCTCTATCGGAGCCACGGTGGACGGCAAACGTACTGCCTGGATCTATCTTGTTGTAGAGCTGATCGGGGCAGCGATCGTAGGAGTCGTATTCTATCTGCTCAATGCTTTCATAGGATTCTCCTTCATGGACTGGAAAATGACCATGGTCCTCATCGCACTGGTCAACACGATCTATCGAGCGGTAAAGGTCCTGGTGCTGTTGCCGTTCGTCGGCCAGCTGGAAAAACTGGTTGATGTGCTGATCAAAGACAAACCCAACGAACAGGAAGCAGCGTCCCGGGAGGACTTCGAACGTCTGGAGGAACGCTTCCTTCAGTATCCGGCACTGGCGATCGAGCAGGTCCGTCTTACCGTTACTTCCATGGCGTGCCGGGCTCAGACCAATATCGCAGAAGCCATCAAACTGTTTGATGAGTATACGGAAGCGGGATTTAAGAGGGTCGTGGACGAGGAAGAGATCATCGACACCTATGAAGACAAGCTTACGACCTATATCTCGCGGCTCAACAGCAACGAGCTGGATCCGGACCAGGCGGGAGCCGTTCAGAAGTATCTGCATTCTCTGACGGACTTTGAGCGTATGAGCGATCATGCGCTGAATCTTGCCGAGTGTGCACGGGAACTGCATGAAAAAGGACTGGAATTCTCGGCTCCGGCAAAGAAAGAGATCCGGGTCCTTCGCAGCGCAGTTACCGAGGTTCTGGACATTTCTATCGGAGGTTTCATCGATAATGACATCGAGCTGGCTTATCATGTGGAACCGCTGGAAGAGCTTATCGATGATCTCTGCCGCGAGATGAAACTGCATCATGTGGAACGTGCCCAGAAAGGTCTCTGCGGAGTCACACAGGGATTTATCTACAATGACGTTCTCACCAACTATGAAAGGATTTCCGATCACTGCTCCAATATTGCAGTGGCAATGATCGAAATCCAGTCCGGTGAATTCGAAGCCCACAGTTACGTGGAAGGTGTCCTTGCCATGCATTCGCATTCTTTCGACAAGTATTTCAATGAATACAGCGAAAAGTACAATCTGGATAAGCTTGGCGAATGAAAGCAAACACTCCGTTTATTGGTTTTACACCGGAAGCCAGCCGGTTTTTGATGGAACTGAAATTCAATAATGACAGAAGCTGGTTTAAACCCCGGAAAGAGATTTTTGAGAATACCGTGTATGAGCCGTTCAAGGCGTTGGCGCGGGAAACGACGGAAGAACTGCAGAAGATGTATCCGGATAAGGAGTTTGATCTTCATGTATCCCGGATCTACCGGGATGCCCGCCGGCTGTATGGGAGAGGGCCCTACAAGGATGCTCTCTGGTTTACGCTGAAGACCTGGAAGGGATCCATGAGAGGCCCGGCATTCTGGTTCGAGATCAATCCCGTGGAGTACAATTTCGGAATGGGATTTTACAATGCATCAGCAGAACAGACGCAGGCGTGGCGGGACAGCATCGAGGCAAATCCCGCAGCTTTCGAACGGATCCTGGATGATCTTGACCAGCATCCGGAACTGGAGATTGCAGGTCCCATGTATAAGCGGCCCAAAAAAGATATGGGAAAAAGGCTCAATCCGTGGTACAATCAGCGACAGGTTCAGGTGATTTGTACCCGTGAATTTGGCGGAGATCTGTACAAACCGGAATTTCCTTTGATCCTGGCGGAAGAATTCGCCGCTCTGGTTCCTTTGTACGATTATTTTATGGCACACTGTCCGCCGGAACCCTATCGTTAAAACTGTTTGGAATCGAGGTGCGTGATGAGTTATATTATTGCAACGGATTCCTCCAGCAACATTCCAAGAGAAATCGTGAAAAAGCTGGAGATCCCAGTTCTTCCATTCCACTATACGATGGATGGAGAAGAGTATCGGGAGACCCTGTTAGAAGAGGAAGTACAGCGCCGCGCGTTTTTTGCAGCGATGCGAATCAATGTGGAAGTTAAGACTTCCCTGATCAATTTCAATGAATTCGAAGAATTTTTCGAACCATTTCTGAAAGAAGGAAAGGATCTGCTGTATATCGGAATGTCCTCCGGAATCAGCAGCACCTTCAACAATGCGGAAATGGCGGCAGAAGAGCTGAGAGAAGCGTATCCGGACCGAAAGATTGAACTGGTCGACACAAAGAATGCTTCTCTGGGAGAAGGCCTTCCGGTTCTGCGTGCGTATGCCATGCGGGATGAAGGAAAAGACATAGAGACCGTAGCGGAGGCGCTTCGGGATCTCGTTCCCCGCATGAGAGGCTCGTTTATGGTAGACGATATCATGTACCTGAAACACACGGGCCGCGTCTCCGGCGTCGTTGCTGTTGCCGGCAAAGCACTGGGGATCCGTCCTCTGCTTCGCGGAGACGATGACGGGCATATCGTTCAGGCGGGAAAATCCCGCGGAAAGAAAGCGGCGTTGAACGCACTTTTGGATGATTTTAATGCACATGTGCTTCCGGACAGTCATCAACAGGTTGCAGTAGCACATTGTGGTGACGAGGAGAGTGCTCAGTATATGGCGGAAAAGATGCTTGAAAACCCGGCTGTTGATGATGTCATCATCGAGTGGTATGAGAGCGTCACCGGGTCGCATCTGGGACCCGGCGCCGTGGCGATTTTCTATGAAGCGGATCATCGTTGATTCAACAGCAAAAAAGGAACCCGTTGGCCAGATGTGGAAAACGGGTTCTCTTTTCTTAAGTAAAAGGAATGGTGTAGAAACAATGCAATTTATCTGTTATTCCCGCTGCGGAACCTGCCAGAAGGCAAAAAAATATCTGACCGAGCATGAAATCCCTTATGAAGAGCGGGACATCAAATCGGAAAACCCCACCGAGGAGGAACTGAACATCTGGATCGAGAAGAGTGGTCTTCCGTCTAGAAAGTTTTTTAATACCAGCGGAAAACTGTACAAAGAGATGGAACTTTCAAAAAAACTTCCCGACATGACCAAAGAAGAACAGGTCCGCTTGCTGGCTTCGGACGGGATGTTGGTAAAACGGCCTATTCTTGTTGGTGATCACGGTGTTCTGGTAGGCTTTAAAGAAGCGGACTGGGAAGCAGCGTTACAAGGAAAACAGTAAAGGGAACCACTATGCGAAAAGTAATATCACTAATCCTGATCGGCCTGCTCCTTACAGCAATGCTGATGGGGTGCGGCCGCCCGATGGAAGTTCCTTCCAATGCGCCCAGTACCGTAACATCCGTATCGGATCCGGAAGAGGGCCGTGACACGACGTCCTATCTTAGACTGGTCATGAACACACCGGCGACACTGGATCCACAGAAAGCCGGCGCAAGTAATATCCTTACCATGAATGTGTTCGACCGTCTGGTGGAACTGCAGGAGAACTCAGACGGGACATCAGAGATTGTGCCATCCATTGCGAAGTCATGGATGATCTCCTCTGACGGCAAAACGTATCAGTTTGCATTAAACGATACGGTGCGGTTCCATGACGGGCAGCCGCTGACGGCAAACGACATCCGCTATTCCTATGAGCGTATCCTCACGGAACCGGACTGCACAGGAGCACCACTGCTTGAGAACATTGCAGGTGTGGAAGAACTGCAGGATAAAACCGAGAAGCATCTTTCCGGCATCGAGATCCTCAGTGATTACAGTCTGAAGATCACGCTGACCGAAGCGGACGGCTCTTTCCTGGCAAAACTGGCATCTCCGGCTGCGTCCATTGTAAACAGGAAAAGTGTGAAAAAAGCGGGAAAACATTTCGGTCAGATTCCGGAGGAAACGCCGGGTTCCGGGTTTTTCCGATTTGACGGCTGGGACTATTCCACGAAAATGGTGGTATCTGCCTACGAAGGCTGCTGGAAAGGGGAGCCGTCCTGTGCAGGACTGGTGCTTCTGAACGTGGAGGATGAAGAACATTGCCGGGATTTGTTTGAAGGCGGAGAACTGGATGTTCTGGATCTGGACCGGATCTATTCCCAGCAGGAATCCTTCCTGAAGGAAGAGGGAATGGCAGAGACCATCGTTCGAGCACCAAGAGAGGAGATCCACTTCATTGTGCTCAACGAAAACGATGACGAGCTAAAAGACCCGGAGATCCGCAGGGCACTGCAGATCGGTACGGATCGGAAGACGCTGCTGGAAAAGCTGTACGACGGAGAAGGGACCCTGATACATGGAATTATTCCTCCGGGTGTGATCGGATATGATGCCGAGATGGAAGAGCTCCCATATGACAAGAAGGAAGCAGAAAAGCTTTTGAAAGAAAAGGATCCTGAAGATCTTGAGATCCGGATCTGCTGTCCGGAGAGCGCCAATGATACGGAAGTGAAGCTCTATCAGCTCCTGAAGGAACAGTGGGAGGAACTCGGGTTCAAGGTTAAGATCAAAAAACTCACCCTGAAACAGTTTGGAATAGAACGGGACGAAGGAACCCTGTCGATCTTCCGCGGGACCGGAGTCGGGGACATCAACGATCCCAGCGCGTATCTGGAGCCGTTTTTCGGAAGCGAGGAAGCCTCGCGCTCGTACGGTCTGTGCTATCAGAACCGTGCAGTGATCACCAGAGTAAAAAAAGCCCGCACCATTGTGGACGCGGACGAAAGAATGGAAGAGTACCATGCACTGGAAAAGCAGATCGTACAGGACGACACGGCATGGATTCCGCTGTATTCCAGAAATCATCTGTTCGCGGTGAATGCCGCGGTCAAGAATTTCGTTCCCGCCTGGCTTGGAAACGATATGACCATCTATAATAAAGTGACGGTGAACCGGGAACGGGGAGCCAAATAATGAAATCCCCTGACGATCGTCAGGGGATTTGAATCGTTATTCGCCTTTTTTGATCGGAAGCCACCAGGTAAAACCGAAGGCCAGACAGTTGGGAAGTGCCTCAGAAACAGGAATGTCATGATCTTTGGCGACTTTCCATCCAATGACCAGAAATTCCAGTGCGTGAGTGCCCATCAAAAGCAGGAGAGGCATAGGTTTCTTCTTTGCCGCACAAAATGCTCCAATCGAATAAAGCAGGACGCAGATTGCTTTTCCATTGGGATCGTTCAGGATCTTATTCATAAGAACACCTCCATTTGTTTATTGACTTTATTATAGAGTTTCCCCAAAAGAGACGCAATATCTCCAGAAAAAAACAAGGACTGCACGCAAAAATAGCACTTCCTTTTTTGTGCAAATTGTGGCATGCTAAATGGCGGAAATCACATTAGAGAGGCACCCATGAAAAAGATACTTCTTATCGCCACCGGCGGAACAATCGCATCCAAATCCACTCAGGACGGGCTTTCACCAAGAATCTCTCCGGAAGAACTTCTTTCCTATGTTCCGGAAACGGAAAAGATCTGCAAGATTGAAGCGGTCCAGCCATTCAATCTGGACAGTACCAATGTCCGTCAGGAACACTGGCTCCAGCTGGAGGAAGTCATCGAAGAAAACTACAGCCGTTATGACGGCTTCGTGGTATGTCATGGAACGGATACCATGGCCTATACCTCGGCAGCGCTGTCCTATCTGATACAAAACAACCGCAAGCCGGTGGTTGTGACCGGTGCGCAGCGGCCTATCGATCTTGCCATTACCGATGCGAGAGCGAACCTTCTGGACAGCATCCGGTTTGCCTGCGATGACCGCGCTCACGGCGTGAACATCGTTTTCGGCGGTGCTGCGATATCCGGGACTAGGGCAAAAAAGGAAAGGACGAAAAGCTTTAACGCTTTTTCCAGTATCAATTATCCGGCTATCGCAATCATTCAGGATAAGAGGATCGTGTTTTATATTGATGATAAAGAACTTCTTTCCGAACCGGAGAAGTTTTACCACGAGATGGATTCCCGGGTGTTCCTGCTGAAACTGATTCCGGGCAGTGATGGAAAGGTGCTGGAGAATCTGATCGATGCATACGATGCGGTGATCATCGAATCCTTTGGAGTGGGAGGAATTCCCACGTATGGAGATGACTGTTTCCAGGAACAGATCCGCCGTTTCGTGGATGCAGGAAAGCTGATCGTGATGGCAACGCAGGTCACTCATGAGGGCAGCGATATGTCAGTGTATCGGGTTGGTCAGATCGTAAAAAACACATATCGGCTTCCGGAGTCCTATGACATGACACTGGAATCCACCATTGCCAAGACCATGTGGATCCTTGGACAGTCTAGGGAACCGGAGAAGTTCCGGGACCTGTTTTATCAAACCATCAATCATGATATGCTGTTTTCGCCGATGGACGGAGAATACTCAGAATAGTAAAGAAACCGGAGCTCCCGTGCGAAAGATACAGGAGATCCGGTTTTTTAGAAGGAGAATCAGAAATGCCTTTTACGATTATTCGACAGGACATTACAAAGGTTCAGGCAGATGCCATCGTCAATACCGCGAATCCCGAGCCTCTTTACGGGGAAGGAACGGATTATGCGATCTATCAGGCGGCAGGAAAAGACCAGCTGCTGGTAGAGCGCAGGAAGATCGGCCGAATCGCCCCGGGAGAAGCTGCGGTGACGCCGGCACTTGCACTTCATGCCAAATATATCATTCATACCGTGGGACCTGTATGGCAGGGAGGAGATGCGGGAGAAATGGAGACGCTGGCTTCCTGTTACCGGAAAGCTCTGTACCTAGCCGAAACTCTCCGTTGTGAAAGCATTGCATTTCCTCTTATCTCAGCAGGAACCTATGGATTTCCCAAGGAACAGGCGTTGCAGGTCGCAATGGACGCGATCCGGGACTTCTGCCGGGAATCGGAGATGGACGTTATCCTGGCAGTGTTCAATAAAGATGCGTTCCGGCTGTCTTCCGAGATCCTGGATGATGTAAAACAGTATGTGGAAGACCACTACGTTGAAGAAAAATGGGGCGAGGAACATCCGATCTCCTACGGAAGCATGGCTCCGTCTTATAACATGCCGGATGAAGCCCCACGGGCGCGACGGAGAAAGCTTTTCGAGCGCAAGGAGAAAAAATCCGAAAAAGAGGAGGGCCGCCCGGATGAGAGCATTATGTCGGATGCCGGGATTTTGTTCTCCGTTGAAAGCGGATTGCCGGATTTGGACGAACACCTCGATATCAGCGTCGGGGAGAGCTTTCAGGAGATGCTGCTCCGTTTTATCGATGAACGTGAAATGACGGATGCGGAGGTCTATAAAAAGGCAAATGTAGACCGCAAACTGTTCTCCAAAATCCGCTGCAACCCGGATTATCGTCCCAGCAAAAAGACCGCACTGGCACTGGCCATCGCACTGGAACTGAATATGGATCAGACGGTGGATCTGCTGTCCCGCGCAGAGCTGGCCTTTTCCCCCAGCCGTGTGTTTGATCTGATTGTGCGGTACTGTATCGAGCATCAGATCTACGACATTATGGAGATCAACGCGATTTTATTTGAATACGAACAGCCTCTGTTAGCCTGAAAAGACAATTGTCGCCCGGCAGGCGACCAAATGACGGTCCGGTTTCGTTATCCTTAATGTAACAAAGCTTTAAGGAGGAAACAGAACATGAAAAAAGGACTGACAGAATTAGTAATGATCCTCGATCGCAGCGGATCCATGAGCGGACTGGAGAAGGATACCATCGGCGGATTCAACAGCATGATCCAGCGGCAGAAACAGGAGAAAGGAGACGCACTGGTCACGGTAGTGCTTTTTGACGATCGGGACGAGGTGCTGTATGACCGTGTTGATATCGGAAAAGTCGAGCCAATGACCGAGCAGCAGTATTATGTGCGCGGCTGCACGGCACTGCTGGATGCCGTCGGAGGAGCGATCCATCATATCGCACATGTTCATAAGTATGCCCGGGAAGAAGATGTACCGGAAAAAACTCTGTTCATCATTACGACAGACGGCATGGAGAATGCCAGTCAGCGGTATACCTATGACAAAGTAAAGCGCATGATAGAACATGAGAAGGAAAAATACCATTGGGAATTCATGTTTCTCGGAGCCAATATCGATGCCATCGAAGTTGCGGGACGGTTTGGTGTGGCACCGAACCGTGCGGTACGGTATGAGAACGATAGAGAAGGAGTGAATCTCAATTATGAGGTGTTGTCCGATGTGATCAGTTATGCACGCAGCGCCGGCTCGCCGGAGGAACTGTCCAAGGGACTCAATGATGCCAAAGTCCTCGGAAGGATCCGGGAGGACTACAAAAAACGCCACAAAAAATAATGGACAAAGACGCAGGACTGGGTACCAGTCCTGCGTCTCCGCTTGAGTCATTTTAAATAAGGGGATCCACGATCAGCGATCGTATTCTCCGAATTCACATCCGATGTTTTCTGCGAGGATCGTGTCAATCAAGGTCTCTTTTCCGAAACTGCGTTTATACAGTTTCAGCACACCGGTTCCGGTACCGCCGTTCCAGAGGCGGTTATGGCGTTTCAGTCCGGTAGGTGCCTCATAATTGATATTCAGCATATCTTTCTTATCACACACAATCCTTGTATCCAGTTTCGCCGTTGCGGTAGTCTGGATTACGTGCCAGTAGATCTCATTTTCCGTCTCCCAGCAGTCAAATTTCGTGCCGGAGAGAGTCCAGAACTTGGAGAAGTTGAACTCATAGTTCTTTCCTTCATACCAGAAGGCACCAAGAAGCTTACGGTCCAGTGCAACGAAGAACACTTTGGGTCTTCCACCGCCGATGTTGAACACGCTGTCCTCCAGATATTTGCCTTTCCGTTCACTGAACAGCTTGTTGGAAGACAGCCATACCCAGGGGCTGGTAAAGTCTCCTCCCCAGTTCTTATCGGAATAACCGTTGCACGTTTCCGGTTTGATGATGTATTTCACACCGTTGAGAATGATCTCGCCTTTAAACTTGGATTTCATTCCTTCTGCGTGCCAGAACATCTCAAATGCGTTGATGTCACGGAAAAATTTGCTGGCGCCGTATCCTACATGAAAGGCGACCTTCTTGTCAATCTCGAACTCCCAGCTGATGGATCCGGCATCGGTCATCCATTCCGGATGTGCAGCAGCGTCCTCGGGAGTAACGATGATGCTGCCTTTGGTAAATGTTTCGCTGCAGTAACAGTCCGCGGCGCTGATCTCATAAGGCGCATTTGCATGAACGTTGACGTCTTTCCATGCAAAAAAGCGGTGGAGCTGGCCGTGATCTTCTCCCCAGAATCCGGCGTTGACCATCAAATAGGAGGGGCGCTGTGATCCCCTCTGAGCATCGGACAGATGCCAGACGAGCTTCGGTTCATCCTCTGCCAGCGCAGGGTTGCAGGTAAAAAACTCTACATAGAACGGTTTTTCCTCACCGGTCTCCGCATTCTCTGCCGTGAGTGAATGCCACCACCAGTCATATCCTTTTTTGGCAAGCGGTCCGCGGAGCATCCACTGATCTCGGGTAATATCACTACGATTAGCCATAAGAGCCTCCTTCAGTTTCTCTTACTTCACGACTTATCACACATTAATCCCTTACTTGATTATACCAAGAAAACTTAGAAAATAAATAAAAAAATGGACAAAATTAGAAAAATGTACAAATAATTTCCGTTTAGTACGCGGAAAAATCTCCCTGCTCCGGGCGCGTCTGGAACAGGGAGAATGTTTTTTTAAACAGACTATTTATTTTTTCAAAAAACTGATAAAGGCAATGACTACGAGACCGCAGTCAATCACAGTCGCGCCGATCAGAACGGCCAAGGCGCCGCCGGAAATTGTAGCCATAGGTCAAACCTCCTTAAATCCAGCCGAGGCAGGCGCAGATGATAATGAGGATCACATCGAATCCCAGAATCCCTCCGGTGACCGCTGCCGCCTGCTTCACGGTGGGGCGATCGTGGACATAGAATGCCGTGGCGAAGAACGGAAGGTAGCCGATGAGCCAAAGGATCCATGGGAATTTGCGCTGCCAGAAAGACCATTCCCAGGTGAGCACACCGCAGTAATTCAGGAAGCATTCGATGATTACGGCAAGTGTGGTCAGAATAACACAGTAAACGATACGGTTGTTGATTCCGAGGATCTTTGCCTTGGGATCCTTGGGAAGCATGAGACAGCAGGTGATACCCATGATCAAAAACATGAACGAGATTTCGATGTTATAGCCGATCATCAGTAACCATGCCGTATTTCCGACCCCGACCGGAGTACCCCACACAGGAGCGTACCCGCTGATAAAGCAGATCATGGAATTCCAGATCTCATTGAAGATGTCGACGCCCCAAAGCGCAAAGCCCGCCAGAACAACGTGGTAATGTTTCTCGCTGAGCTCCTTGGTGACGATATACATCACAATGAGCAGAAGCGGAATGATATACCAGTGCATGGTCTGAGTCGGATCACGCAGGATGTTCAGCGCCGACTGGGTATATTCCGAATAGCCAGACAAAAAACTCCCTCCTTTAGTCCGATTGGATTGGAACTGCATTGAGTGCGCAGTTCGGATCAGATTTTTTCTTCCCGTATGGAATGTTGGGTGAAATTACATCTTTCGCGGACGATATGGAGAGGTTTTCAAAGATTATGCGCGAAAAATGTGATTTGCGCCTTCGATTCCTTTGTCAGTATCAGTATATATCAAATCTGGCAGTAAAAGTACCTTTTTTTAACAAAAATCCGACCCTTCTGGAGGATCGGATCTGAGTTTAAAGCAGGATGCCGCCTTCTCCAACACGGGAAGGCCGGGACATCAGAGTTTCCTTTGTCATGCCGGCTCTGGTCTGCCGGATCTTATGCAGAAGCAGATCCTTCTCTTTCGGCAGAAGAAGATCTGCGCGGACAATGTTCGATGGGTGCAAAGCAAAGTACTCACAGAACTTCAGGTCAAGATTTGAGACCAGGATCTCCTCTTCCTCAAGATATTCACCAATGGAGTTTTCCAAGAAAGTGCCGTTCTGCATGTCCTCATACAGAGGGCATCCGGGATCCGAGTGCATGGTTCCGGTGAAGATCAGGCCAGGCTGAGTCCGGTTGATCAGTTCCGCGGTGGCAAGGGCATTGGCTTCTCCGTGTCCGGAACCGGCGCATCCGAGAATGATGTTCAATCCGAAATCCATCCCGGCATCAGTGAGCCGATGAAGCTCCTGAACGGCCTCTTCGCAGGTGTGGTCCTTGTTCATATATTTCAGAGCGGGATCATAGCCGCTTTCCACTCCGATGTTGAGGTCATTGATTCCGTGAGAGCGAAGAAGACGAAGATCCTCACTGCTTTTGCTTCGGATATTCTTGATGGAGGCATACATGGCGATGGTATCCACATAGGGAAGATAGCGATGGATCATTTCCGCAATCTCCGTCAGCTGTTCTGTTTTCAGTACAAAGGGATCCCCGTTCTCCAGAAAGACACGTCTGGTATTTGGATAGTAATAGCTGGCTTCCTTCAGATCCTGCTCGATCTGCGCCATCGGCTCAATCTGAAATGAGATATTGCGGTACATGGTACAGAAGGTGCATCGGTTATGGGAGCAGCCGACTGTTACCTGAAGGAGCAGGGAGCGGGCCTCAAAGGGCGGGCGAAAAATGTTTCCGGTATAGTGCATGGTTGCCTCCTCAAACAGCTGGGTTCAGACATCAGTAACTATTGTCCGTCTTTGGGAACCTGGTTTCTGCGGACGATCTTCCTTACGGCATCCGCATAGGCATCTGCATGATTCAGAGAAAAATCTCCATGGTAGAAACCCGGCAGGGAATGAAGCCTGCAGTTGGGCAGTACCGATCCGATCCTTTCGGCAGAGCGCTTTATGAGTCCGGTTTCTCTGCTTCCGTAATACACATGAACTTCCGAGGAAATCCGGCAGAGGGAATCCTTCAGAGAATAAGAAGTATTCGATTTCATAAAGGAGATCATATCCTCTTTTCTGATCTGACAGGTGTCCCGGTAATAATCTTCAAAGAGCGGCGGCTTAATGCGCAAGGCGCTGAACTGCATTTTTGCAAAGCCTCTGTTTTTGATCAGTCGATAACTGCCCCCGAGTGCCGGAGCGATCATCCTGTTCGTCAGCTTTGACGGAATGACCGATGCACTCTCGACCAGTGCATAGGAGCAAAGATCCCGGCGCTGTGACAGCATCTCCAACAGAACCTGCCCGCCCAGAGACAGTCCTCCGATCATCAGAACAGAGGTACCGAATTGAGCATCAATAAAGGAAATAATCTCGGAAGCATTCTCTTCAATTGTGGTAAACGGACGATCGCTCCCTGCGTGACCGTCCAGGATCGGGAGAATTATGTGAAAATCCGTCTGCAACAGTTTGGCCGCTTCGAGATAATTCCACCAGGACAGACCGCCACCGTGGAGCAATAGGATGGTTTCTTTCTGACCCAAACCGAATTCACGGTATTTCATGTTCTGATCACCTGAAATCATACAGATTTATCAAATCGATTATACCATGGAAGACGGAACTCTGGATACCGCAAAAAAACACCGCCGCGGTGTGTTTCCGCGGCGGTATATGCCATTTTCTGTTCTGTAGAGCTCAGCGAGCACCGGTCCTATGAAGCTTTTTCTGCAGCCAGTCTTTTCCATCCACAAAACGGGAAACGACGTAGCACGCCACATAGTCGCCGGCAGCGTTGACCATCGTTGCAGGGGGATCCACGAGGTTGCCGAGGGCAAGAGCAATCGGGTAAGCAACGGCCAGCTGATCCGGGAAGAAGATGGTGCACAGAACCAGCTCGCCCGTACCGCCGCCGCCGGGAATGCCGGACATGGCGACCGAAGAGAATACAGCCACGATGATGGCAAGAATCGCACGGCCGGTACTGAAGTCCTGACCGAACATGCCAAACAGGAATGCGACCTTGATGATGGCGCTCATGGCGGAGCCGTCCATGTGCATCGTCGCACCGAGAGGCAGCACGATGTCAGACACATCCTTGGAGATTCCGGTTTCCTCTGCGACCTCCATGTTGGTGGGGATCGTCGCGACGCTGGAGCATGTGCCGAAGGATACCGCCGCGGGCCGGAACAGCTTGGAGAACATCATCTTCACTGCACCTTTTCCGCCGCCGAAGCGTGCGTAGATCGGGAAGAAGGCAAACATATAGGCGAAGCAGAGCACATAGTAGATGATGAGTGTACGTCCATAATCACCGATGAGCTCGGGACCGTAGCTGGCAACGAGATATGCAAAGAAACCGAAGAAACCGATGGGGGCATAGTAGGTGATGATTTTGACGACCTTCATCAGGCAGCCGTTGAGATCCTCAAGCATCTGCGCGGTTTTGGTCTTGGGTCCGCCGTTAAGCTGGATGCCGAAACCGAACAGAACGGCGGCAACGATCAGCGGGAGGATGGCGCGGCGGCTGAACAGTTCGGTGAAATCGGGCTTGGTGAAGAAGTTGACGATCATGTCCGCAACACCGAGTGTTTCTCCGATCTCACCTTCCGCCGTGGGATAGTCACCGACGACCAGAGGGATGCATCGTGCGATGATGTACATGATCAGAGCAGCGATTGCGGCCGTCACGCAGAAGGTGGCAATCGTCGTGCCCATGACTTTGCCGGCACGGCGTGCGCTCTTCATGTTTGCGATGGCAGAAGAGATGGAGACGAATACCATCGGAACGACAACACAGAACATCATATTGATGAAGATGGTTCCAATGGGCTCCAGCGCTGTTGCGCCCGGCCAGGTCGCACCAACGATACAGCCGGCCACGATGCCGATGATCATGCAGATCAGGAAGCCATAGTTTTTAAAGAAGGAATTCTTTTGGTTGATTTGCTCCATGGGTTACACCTCATTTCTCATGATAAAATCATTTTACGCCATAATTGACATAATTTCTACAAAAATCGTGCCTTGTTGATGAAAGACTGATGCAGCAAGGAGAGGGGAAAAGAAAAAGGACTCCGATTACATCAAATCAGAGTCCTTTTTTGGTCCGAGTGACTGGATTCGAACCAGCGGCATCCAGCTCCCAAAGCTGGCGCGCTACCAACTGCGCTACACCCGGATAACGCTGTTTAGTATACATCAAGTTATCAGGCATTGCAATAAATATTTCC
>CADCMP010000025.1 GCA_902802565.1 Oscillospiraceae bacterium | reverse complement strand
CAGGAGCAGGAGCTTGCCACCATCATCCCTACGGAGAGCGGGCTGATCTGCCGTGATCGGCATGAATTGCTGGGGGGCTTCAATGAAACGGAGATGCTCCTGACACACCGCGAACCTCACAGGCTCAATGAGAGAAATCTCTGTAGCTATGTCAACTGTGATGTTCATGTACGTCGTCACAACGAGGGCAACGTCACGGAGTCTCTCTATGCGGAAAACTTTGAAGGTGTCTATGCACAGTTAAACCGTCTCTTTTCCAAATGTCTCCGTCAGGAAAAGCGTTATTTCGGCCTTTTCGGAAAGGTTCGCTACTCCATGTATCCTTCTCTGGCCGGACTGTTCCTTCTGACCTTCAGTCATGAAGGAATGGAGGGCAGTGTGGACCGGGCGCTCAAGATCGAAAAGATCCTCCATTTTATCCAAGCGGGTGAAGGCCGGACCCCCTGCCTCGGATTTGACGGGGACCTTGGAATTGCGAAAAAGATTCTGTTCGCGGGAAACAACTGATAATTTGACAACTCCGATGCGGTTTGTTATCGTTACAATCACATTTAGCATTCGAGGAGATAACAGCATCATGATCATCGTTCCTCCGTTCAGCTGGTTCAAAGAAGGCAACGGCTATACTGGCTCCTCCGGTACGGATCCGGAGAAGGGTTCCCTTTGTGTAAAAACATTTCATTTTCGTCTGGAAGTCGTTACTGACGAAGACGGACAGCAGTATCTGGAAGCTACGGATCATGTGGAGAATCCCTGGCCGGACGGGAGAGACCCCGGAAGCTCTCATTCTTTCCGCTCCTCCTTTGATTCCGAAGGGCTGGAAGAGATCAAGAAATGGCTCTCAGCGGAAGAATCGGCCGCACTCACTCCAAGCGTGTAAGGAGGAATCCCGCAATGGAAGACCACAATACTGTAGATACGGAAGCTCTGAAAGAGCGCATCAAGGAAATCGTGGACAAGGGAAACGTATCCCGTATTCAAATCCGGAAAGATGAAACCGTCATCATGAACATCCCGGTCAATGCCGGTATCCTGGGCGGAGTTTTGGGCGCCATGGCAGCTCCCTGGGCAATGATTGCCGGAACGGTGGCCACGCTGGGACTAAACTGTTCGGTAGAATTCATACGTGAAGACGGATCGGTTTTCAGTCTTACGGAAACAGAGATCGGCCAGAAAGCGGTCTCCGCCGGGACTTTTGTGATGGACAATCTTAAAAATGCCGTCAGCGGCGCGGTATCCAGCATTACGGAGAACCGCGATCCCAATGTATATGAAACAAAGGAATATGATGTGGAAGACGAATGATCTCCCATAAAAACAGCAGCAGGCAGATTGCTTGCTGCTGTTTTTTCTCCGTTCGATCTTCATGGAAAGGATCTCCCGTCGTTATCCATATATTCTTTCTTCCTTCCGTATGGTATACTGTTCCCAGTTTTCAGAAAAGAGTGTTTTTATGGATATCCGGACCATTTATCATGCATCCGTTCCCGACTGGCTTCTCCCGTTTCTGGAGGTGCCGGAAATGCGTCGTCTGAAAGACGTCGGCATGAACTGTGGGTGCGAATATACGTCTCTTCCTCCCTTCCGCAAGATACATTCATATTCCCGATGGGATCACAGTGTCGGTACCGCTCTCATCGTATGGCATTTCACGGAAGATCCGCAGCAGACCCTCTCCGCTCTTTTCCATGATATTTCCACCCCAGCCTTTGCTCATTCCGTGGACTTTCTCAGGGGCGATCATCAGACTCAGGAAGCGACAGAATCCGGCACGCTGGAGATGATCCGCAGCTCCTCATCGATTCAGGCTCTTTTGCGTCCGCTGGGGCTCACTGCGGAAGATGTTGGTGATTACCATCGTTTCCCCATTGCGGACAATGTATCCCCCCGGCTGTGTGCCGATCGTCTGGAATACTCCTGCGGAAATATTATCCAGTTTGACTTTGCGTCCGCGGTGGAAGTCCGCTCCCTCGTGGAGGATCTTGCAGTAGGGAAAAATGAAGACGGTGAAGATGAACTGATTTTTTCTTCCATGGATGCCGCCGTCTCCTTTGCCCGTCTGGCAATGAAGTGCTCCCACGTCTACGTATCTGACGGAGACCGGTACGCCATGCAGACACTGGCGGATCTGCTGTGGGACGCACTGCAGGATGATCTTATTTCCTTGGAAGATCTGTACACCACGGAATCCCGTGTGATCTCCACTATCACCGCTTCTGTCCGTTACCGGGAACGGTGGGAAAAGTTCTGTTCTCTCTCCGCAGTGTTATGTTCCGATCAGCCGGATAAAAATGAAGGCTGGAGGATCATACCGTCCAAGAAACGTTACATCGACCCCTTTGTCCTGCACTCTGGCCGTGTCTCTTCTAAAGACGCCGACTTTGCACTTCAGGTCCGTCAGTTTCTGGAGCAGTCCCTGGATCACTGGGTCCGCGGCATCTGATTTCCCGTGGATTTTCTCCCGAGAAGTGCTATAATGACAAAAAATGATTTGGAAGATTGTTTATGGAACGACCCTATGAAAACTATATCGGTGTCTTCGATTCCGGAGTGGGCGGAATCAGTGTCCTGAAAGAATGTGCTTCGCTCCTCCCTCACGAGGATTTTCTGTTCTACGGTGACTCCGCTCACAATCCCTACGGAGACAAAACTCCGGAGGAAGTCCTCTCCCTTTCCATGGCTGCCATGGAGGAGATGATACACGGAGGAGTCAAAGCACTGGTCATTGCCTGCAACACGGCAACCAGCATCGCCGGAAAGGAACTGCGTGCAAAATACGAGACCGAGACTTTTCCCGTCATCGGGATCGAGCCTGCCGTGAAACCTGCAGCTTTGGATGACTCCGGTTCCCGGATCCTGGTAATGGCCACTGCCAACACGCTTTCCCAGGACAAATACTATCATCTGATCGAGCACTGGGGCTCGGATCAGACGATTATTCCACTCCCCTGCGTGGGACTGGCACAGCGCATTGAACAGGGTAATCTGGACGGAGAAGATCTCATGGAGCTTCTGGACCATCTTCTCTCGCCCTACGTGGGAAAGGTCGACAGCATTGTCCTTGGATGCACACATTATCCATTTATCAAAAAACAAATCTCTCAGATCATGGGTGCGGATATTCCCCTCTTCGACGGAGGTGCCGGCACCGCGCGGGAACTGAAACGCCGTCTCGGGGTCGCCGGTCTGTTATCCGATTCCAGAGAAGCCGGGCATATCGTGTTCCGTTCCAGTGTAAACACGGAAGAAGAACTTCGGCTGTATCAATGGATGTTTGAGCAACCCATCGAAACATAATAAGCAAAGAAAAAGCTGAGCGTATCAGATACTTTGATACGCTCAGCTTCGTTTTTTTCTGAATTACGCCTGGACAAATTTCAGGGAGAACTTCTCTTTTACATCAAATCCGTCGGTCTGTTCATCCTGCCATTTCTTCAGGTTTTCCTCGACCAGTGCAGTCTTTGCCAGATATTTGCTGTAAAGATCGCCCTGTCCCACGTAATAGATCAGATGATATCCGGAATAGCCGCTGCTCTCGCCCTTGACGATCCCGGTATCTCCGGGCTTGCGGGAGGCATCGAAGCACCATGCATCGAATTCGGGCACCATCTCTCCTTTGTAAACGGAGTCATACAGCCCTCCGGTGGAAGCAGACCCGTTGTCCTGGGAATACTGCTGTGCCAGTGCGGCAAAACTGTCTTCCGTCTTGTCCCCGTTCTGCCATTCCTGATAGATCCCTTCCAGCGTCGCCTTGGCAGCTGCCAGAGCTTCCTCGGTGTATTCCCCATTCTCATCGGCCTGAGCCTGAATGAGGATGTGGCGAACGGATGCCATATGATAATCATTGGCGTCTCTGGATCCGTATACCACCACGTAGTAACCGGTTCCTTCGGATTCCACAACGGTCTTGTCTCCTGCCACACGGGAGGCATCTTTCATCCAGTCTGCATAGTCCGCGGGAAGATTGGATCCCTGAACGGCACTCTGCGTGACCGCTTCCAGCGTGGTATCACCCATCTCGGCCTGAACCGCCGCCGTAAGATTACCGGTGCCGGTTGCGGCTGCAGCGATGGCGTCTGCATGTTTCTTGGCCACGTCCATGGTCTCATCCGTTACGGCAGTTTCCTCTTCTGCAGATTCTTCCTCTACAGAGCTTCCGTCTTCGGCAGAAGCAGTGGGCTCCTTCTCGGCATTGACGAGATAATAGGCGTAGGAATAGTTATCGTAATCGTCTTTGTGTTCGTTGTAATACTTGGCCAGTTCCTCATCGGAATACTCAAAGGAATCCTGAACATCCTGGATCACTTTCGATGCCAGAGAGACCCGTTCCATCTCCTTGCGGATGATCTTGGAATTGCATCCCTTGCCGTAGACGGATTCCAGATACTTGTCCACAGAAGAAAAGCCCTCGCTGGTAGCTTCCGTTTCGAAGGAAGTCATCTGATCATCGATCATCTTCAGACTGTCTTCATCCAGTTCAATGTCGTTCTCCTCGGCATACTTCGTGTATGCGGTGACCTGCTTGACATAGTCTTCCGCCTGCTTCATGAAGTAATCATACCAGGTACCGCCGTCCTCAGACATGGTGCACTCCTGATCTTTCAGGGACTTGGAGGTATCCAGCCCGAACATGGAGGCATAGGAGCCATACTGGTTCATGAAGTTCAGATACTGAGTCCGGTAATAGAAATCCATCTGTGCTGCACTGTATCCGGTGCTGCCGACCTTTACTGCCGGTGTCTTCGAGTAGAAGAAGTTGGAGTTTGCCAGAAGGATCGCCGCGATGAGGATGGCAACGATGATGCCGCCGATGGTCCATTTGCGGTTTTCTTTCTTTTTCTTTGCAGCTTCTTCCTGCATTGCAATGGTCTTTTTGTCAGTGCCGTTGGCAATGGCCTCCTGACGTTTTTTGCGATCTGTTGATGCGCTCATTCCATCATTCCTTTATTTCAGTTTCGAATTATAAGTATCGATCACGACTTGCCGTCGTTCTCGTCTGCTTTCATGGTGAGATATGCGTTGATGAATCCGTCGATGTCGCCGTCCATCACGTTATCGATGTTGCCGTCCTCAAAGTTGGTGCGGTGATCCTTTACCAGCTGATACGGCATGAACACATAGGAGCGGATCTGACTTCCCCACTCGATCTTCATCTGCACGCCCTTGATGTCGCTGATCTTTTCCAGGTGCTCCCTTTCCTTGATCTCTGCAAGACGTGCGCGAAGCATGTTCTTACAGTTCTCCAGGTTCTGGAAGTGGCTTCGTTCCACCTGAGATGCTACGACGATGCCGGTGGGAATGTGGGTCAGACGCACCGCGGAAGAAGTCTTGTTTACCTTCTGTCCGCCTGCTCCGGAGGAACGGTATACGTCCATCTTGATGTCTTCATCTCGCAGCTCGATCTCGCTGTCTTCGGTGATCTCCGGCATGACTTCCACCGCCGCAAAGGACGTGTGCCGTCTTCCGGCTGCATCGAAGGGAGACACGCGGACGAGACGGTGGATTCCGTTCTCGCTCTTCAGATAGCCGTAGGCATTTTCTCCTTCGATCATGATGGTGGCGCTTTTGATGCCTGCTTCGTCACCGTCCAGATAATCCAGCACTTTCAGTCCGAATCCATGACGTTCCGCCCACATGTTGTACATACGGTAGAGCATCTGGGTCCAGTCTTGAGCTTCGGTTCCGCCGGCTCCTGCATGGAAGGTCAGGATGGCGTTGTTGCTGTCATATTCTCCGGTAAGGAGCGTTCCGAGCCGCATGCTCTCCAGTTCCTTTTCGAAGGCGTCATACTGTTCTTCCAGTTCCGGAAGGAGACTGTCGTCATTTTCTTCCACGGCGATCTCACACAGCGTAACCATGTCTTCCCAGGACGACTGAAGTTTCTGGAACTTCTCCACCTTGCCTTTCAGCTGAGCAAGACGTTTCTGCACCTTCTGGGAATTTTCCACGTCATTCCAGAACTCGGGACGGGAACTTGCCATCTCCAGTTCCTCGATTTCCTGTGCCGCGGCGTCCAGATTCAGGGCCTTTCCCACCAGGTCAATGGTGGGCTGGATGTTGTTCAGTTTTACCTTGTATTCTTCGTACTGTATTGCTGCCATTTTTCAACAACTTCCTCAACATTTTTATCTTAAATCCACGTATTTCATGATAACTCGGACATTATATACAAAAAACAACGAAATGTAAACAATGCCCTTTTTTTTTAGGGGTCCCTTTGATATAATATTTCATACCAATATGGAATATTATGCGTTGATGAACTTAACTCAGAAAGGACAAGTTTATGATTTCACACGGCAATGAGATAAAAGTGTTTACCGGCAATTCCAATCCCGTTTTAGCCGAAGAGATCTGTGCTCATTTGAACAAAAGTCTGGGCAATGCTACCGTGACTTCGTTTGCCGACGGCGAGTGCTCCATCTCCGTGCACGAGCCTGTTCGCGGATGCGATGTCTTTATTGTTCAGTCCACCTGCAAACCGGTTAATGACAGTCTGATGGAACTTCTGGTCATGACCGATGCGATGCGCCGCGCTTCCGCAGGCCGTATCACTGCTGTGGTTCCCTATTTCGGATATGCCCGTCAGGACCGCAAGGCCAAGAGCCGTGATCCCATCTCTGCCAAGCTCGTTGCGAACCTGATCACCGCCGCAGGTGCAGACCGCGTACTGACCATGGACCTCCATGCCGCTCAGATCCAGGGTTTCTTCGATATCCCCGTCGACAACCTCATGGGCGCTCCTGTGTTTGCAAAACACTACATCCGTGTATTCGGAAAAGGCAATGAAGACATCATGGTCGTCTCCCCCGACGTCGGCAGTACCGCCCGTGCCCGTGCCTTCTCCATGAAGCTCGGTGTCAACATGGCCATCGTGGACAAACGCCGCGAAAAAGCCAATCATTCCGAAGTTATGAACATCATCGGCAATGTGGAAGGCAAGACCTGCATCCTGCTGGATGACATGGTGGATACCGCCGGTTCCCTCTGTGGCGCAGCGGAAGCTCTCGTCAATGTCGGCGGAGCCAAGGAAGTCTATGCCTGTGCGAGCCATGGCGTTCTGTCCGGCCCTGCCATTGAACGGCTGAACAACAGTGTGATCAAGGAACTGCTCCTGCTGGATACCATCCCGTATCCTACGGACAAGCCGAAATGCGACATCATTCGTTATATGTCCGTTGCACCGGTATTTGCCGATGCCATCGAGCGCATCTACGAGGAGATCTCCATCTCCAACCTGTTTGAATAATCCAAACGATGTTTTTTCGAAAGAAATCCAATTCCGGTTCGGATGTCTGGATCGTCGTTTTTCTCGGCAATCCAGGCATGGAATACCGGGACACCCGCCACAACGTGGGATTCATGACCGCGGATGTATGTGAAAAGAAATTCGGAGTTCGCATCAACCGCATCAAGTATCGATCCCTGCTGGGAAGCGGGACCGTTTCCGGTTTCAAAACCGTCTTCATGAAACCGCAGACCTATATGAACCTTTCCGGTGATGCGGTGGCACAGGCGGTACAGTTTTATAAGATCCCACCAGAACACGTGCTGGTCATTTCCGATGATGTGTCCCTCCCCGTTGGGAAACTGCGCATCCGTCGCAGCGGGTCTGCGGGCGGTCACAACGGACTGAAAAGCATTATTCAGAATCTCGGTACCGACCAATTCCCACGGATCAAGATCGGTGTTGGCGTCCCGCCTGAACACTACGATATGAAAGACTGGGTATTGGGAAAATTCCACGGTGAAGATGCCAAGCTGATCGCGGACGCTGTCCGTCGGGCAGCAGATGCTGTGGAATGCTACATGGAAGAAGGGCCCGACAAGGCTATGAATAAATATAATTGAGTGTATGGCGGTGGCATCAGCAGCCCCGCCATGCGCGTTATTAAAGAAAAAGGAGTGAGAGTTGCAAAATGAAAAAAACATGCATCGCCATGCTTTTGGCCGGCGGTCAGGGTTCCCGTCTCTATGCCCTGACACAAAACATGGCAAAACCCAGCATGCCGTTTGGCGGTAAATACCGCATCATCGACTTCCCGCTTTCCAACTGTGCCAATTCCGGCATCGACACTGTCGGTGTTCTGACGCAGTATCGTCCCATGCAGCTGAATGCATATGTCGGAAGCGGTCAGTCCTGGGATATGGACACCTCGGACGGCGGTGCCTATATTCTTCCGCCGTACCTCTCCGCTGGTGAGAAAGGCTCCTGGTTCACCGGAACCGCCAATGCCATTTACCAGAACATCGAGTTCATCGACAACTACAATCCGGAAAACGTGCTGATCCTTTCCGGCGACCATATCTACAAGATGGACTACTCTCTGATGCTGAAAGAGCATCTGAACCGTGATGCGGCAGCGACCATCGCCGTGCTTCAGGTTTCCATGGAGGAAGCGACCCGTTTCGGCATCATGAACGTGGGAGACAACGGCTACGTTTGCGAATTCGAAGAGAAGCCTGCTCATCCGAAGAGCGATCTGGCTTCCATGGGCATTTATATCTTCAACTGGCCGAAGCTTCGTCAGTATCTCATTGAGGATGAAGCCGATCCCGAGTCCTCCAAGGACTTCGGCAAGAACATCATTCCCAAGATGCTGGCAAACGGTGAAAAGCTGTGGCCGTACCGCTTCAGCGGTTACTGGCGTGATGTCGGAACCATCACCAGTCTCTGGGATGCCAACATGGACATGCTGTCTCCTCAGCTGATCAATCTCTATGATGAGTCCTGGCCCATCATGTCCAACTGGCCTGCCTGCCCGCCGCACTTCATCGGCGAAG
This sequence comes from Oscillospiraceae bacterium, assembly GCA_902802565.1. Lineage (GTDB taxonomy): Bacteria > Bacillota > Clostridia > Oscillospirales > Oscillospiraceae > UBA2922. The sequence goes on along the minus strand of CADCMP010000025.1, from coordinate 6,584 downwards.
ACGCGGAAGTGGTCCACTCCATCGTCACGGAAGGCTGTGTCATTGAAGGCAAGGTGGAAAACTCCGTTCTCTCTCATTCCGATGTCGTCAAGCCCGGCGCCAAGGTCATGTACAGTGTTCTGATGCCCGGTGCCGTCATCGAGGAAGGTGCCGTTGTGGAATACGCCATCATCGGTGAGAACACCGTCGTCCACGCCGGAGCCCATGTGGGTTCAGCGCCGGACGGTTCGGAAGGATGGGGCGTTGCCACCTGCGGTCCCAACATTGAAATCAAGGCCGGCGCTGTGGTACCTGCAGCCGGAATGATCTATACCGGAGAGGAGGTTTAATCATGTCTGATTTTCATGGAATTATCTTCGCATACGGCGCTGAGTCTGAACTGGGCGCGCTGGTAGGAAGACGCACCAGTTCTTCCCTGCCTTTCTGCGGACGTTACCGTTTGATCGATTTTGCATTATCCTCTCTTGCCAATGCCGGTGTCAATAATGTCGGTGTGATCATGCAGCAGGACTACCAGTCCCTGCTGGATCATCTGGGAAGCGGCAAAGACTGGGATATGAGCCGCCGCCACGGCGGACTGCGCATGCTCCCTCCCTTCGGTCTTCCCGAGTATCACACCGGAAACTATCTGGGCACCGTCGAGGCATTGAATGCGGTTTCCGCTTACATTCATGACATTCCCCAGAGCCATGTGATTCTGATGCACGGCAACCTGGCTGCCAATATCGATCTGGAAGCTGCTATCCAGCAGCACCTGAGCACCGGGTCGGATATCACCGCCATCTGCTCCCGTGTAGCACCGTCTCCCTCCGGCCCTCATTTCGTGGCCGGTACCGATGGATTTGCCAAGGAACTGATCTTTGACCATGCTGTCGGCGGAGCCGGAATGGCTTCTCTGGAGACCTATATCATTTCCAAACATCTCCTTCTGGAGATGATGGAACAGTGCAAGAAGACGAACCGTCTGCATTTCCATCGTGATGCCATGCTGAGCTATCTGGATGGCGGCGGAAAGATCGGCATCTTCATGCATGAGGGATATGCAAAAGCCATTACCACGGTAGAGGGTTACTATTCGGCCAACATGGATATGCTGGATGCAAAGAACCGTGCTTCCATGTTCCCGGCAGACCGTCCCGTACGCACCAAGAATGCGGAAGAAGTCAGCACCTACTATGGTGAGGACGCATTCTCCTCCAATTCTCTTGTGGCAGACGGCTGCATCATAGAAGGCAGTATTCGCAACTGCATTCTCTTCTCCGCGGTGCACGTTGAGGAAGGCGCCGAGCTGGAAGGCTGCATTATCATGAAAGATAGTGTCATCGGCAAGAATGTAAAACTCAACGCCGTAATTACTGATAAGAATGTATCCGTTTCGGATTCCACCGTTCTCAGCGGCAGCCCGAAAATGCCGTACGTGGTTCCGAAGGATGCCTCTTTATAATTCCCATTTAGAAAGGTTATTGATCTATGACAAGTGAAATCTCCCGTGACGAAGTACGCAGCGCAATTGAAGACAAATTATGCGCGTATTTCGGAATAACCGATGAGCAGGCAACCTACGATCAGATATTCCAGGCTGTAGCAATGGTCATCCGTGAGATCATGTCTCGCACCATGGCTGTCAGCAAGGAGGCTTCTGGAGACAAAGAAGTTCATTATCTGTCGATGGAGTTCCTGATGGGACGCAGTCTGATGAAGAATGCATTCAATCTGGGACTTGGCGAAGCCATTGAAGGCGCATTGGAAGATATGGGACACTCCGCATCGGATATTTTCGAGGCGGAACCGGATGCTGGTCTGGGCAACGGCGGTCTGGGACGACTGGCCGCCTGCTACATGGATTCCATGGCAACTCTCGGGATCCCCGCAACCGGTTACTCGATCTGCTATGAGCTTGGTATGTTCAAGCAGCAGATTGAAGAAGGGCAGCAGACAGAGGTCGCCGATGACTGGCGGGTCTCTGCGGAAAGCTGGTTGGTACCTCACATTGATGAGGCCGTGGAGGTCCGTTTCGGCGGACAGGTAACTCCCCGTTGGGATAATTCCGGACGGTACCAGCATGAATACACCGGGTATACTTCCGTTCTTGCACTTCCCAAGGACATGCTGATCCTTGGGTACGGCGGCAAGACCGTAAACACGCTTCGTCTGTGGGAAGCCCACAGCACCAACGAACTGAATATGTACCTCTTTGCGGAAGGCAAATACGTTCAGTCCATGGAAGAGCGTACTCTGGCGGAAGTCATCACCAAGGTTCTGTACCCTGCCGATGAAACCATAGAGGGAAAGACACTTCGTCTGAAACAGCAGTACTTCTTCGTATCGGCAACAACCCAGACGATCGTTCTGAATCACATCAAGAAATACGAGGATATCCATACCTTCGCAGATCACCATGTGATCCAGATCAATGACACCCATCCCACTCTGGTCATTCCGGAGCTGATGCGTCTGTTCATGGACGATTGCGGCCTCGGCTGGGACGAGTCCTGGGAGATCGTCAAAAAGTGTGTTGCCTATACCAACCACACCGTTATGAGCGAAGCGCTGGAAGCCTGGCCGCAGACACTGGTCCAGAGCCTGCTTCCCCGCATTTGGGAGATCATCTGCGAGATCAACCGCCGCTGGTGCGACGAGCTCATCGCACGTTTCGGAAACACGGAGCATGTGGGACGCAACCTGATCATCAACAACGGGTCCGTCCATATGGCAAACCTGTGTCTGGCAACCTGCTATAAGGTAAACGGCGTATCCACGCTTCACGGCGAGATCCTGAAAGATGATCTGTTCAATGATGTATATACCATGTATCCCGACCGTTTCACGGCCGTGACCAATGGTATCGATCACCGCCGCTGGCTGGCACAGTGCAATCCCCAGCTCCATGAGCTGGTCTGCGATCTGCTGGGCGGAGATCAGTATCTTACCAAACCGGAACTGATGGCAGACCTCGTAAAATATGCCACTGATTCCACCGTGCAGAAGCGCCTCGGCGAGATCAAAGCCGCCAACAAAGCTCGCTTTGCCGCTTTCGCCAAGCGCAATGACAACGGTTACATCCTCAACACCGATGCTCTTATGGATGTTCAGGTAAAGAGACTGCACGAGTATAAACGTCAGCTTCTCTGTGCCATGCTGATCGCTCATCTTCAGATGCAGCTGCATGACAACCCCAACATGGACTTCCAGCCTGTGACCTTTGTTTTCGGGGCTAAGGCCGCTGCCGGATATCGTACTGCGAAACGGATCATCGAGCTGCTGTGCAGTCTGTCGGATGATCTGGCGCATGATGATATCTGCAAAGACAAGCTGCAGGTCTACTTCATGCAGAACTACCGTGTTTCCGCCGCCGAGGCACTGATGCCTGCCGCACAGATCTCCGAGCAGATCTCCACCGCGGGCAAGGAAGCTTCCGGTACCGGCAACATGAAACTGATGATGAACGGTGCGGTAACCATCGGCACACTGGACGGTGCCAACGTCGAGATGTATGACCGTCTTGGCGACGACAACATGTATCTGTTTGGACTTCATGCCGATCAGGTCGTGGATCTGAAGAACTCCGGATACAATCCTCAGGCGATCTACAACGAGAACGGCACGATCCGCCGCATTCTGGACCGTTTCAATCACGGATACCGCGACGGAAAGAGCTACTCGGATCTGGTCTCCAATCTGGTATACAACGGTGACCAGTTTATGCTTCTGGCTGATTTCGATGATTATCTTCGTACGCACAGCAAGCTGTTTGAGGATATGAAGATCTCTTCCGAGCGTGAACGTATGAGCATGATGAATATCGCACAGAGCGGATTCTTTGCTGCGGACCGCGCAATCGGAGAGTATGCGGACAATATCTGGTATATCAAGTAATTCCGTATCATAACAAAGCCTGCAATGGTGCTTCTGTTGCAGGCTTTCTTTTTGAATGAGGAGGAAGTTTATGCATCGCATTGCGGTAATCGGATCCATATATCGGGAATACTTCGGTGTCCCGTTGAAGCCTCTGACCACAGGGGCAAGCGGAGACGGAAGCATCAGTGCAGCAGTCTCCGGCGGCGGGCGCAACATCGCCAGAAATCTTCACCAGCTGGGAGAAGATGTGATCTTTATTACTGCGGTGGGAGAAGACTCCGACTCCTTTTCCATCATGGAGGAGTGCGAACAGGCCGGGTTGAATACCGATTACGCGGTCTCCGTATCCGGAGAGCGCATGCCGAAACGGCTTCTCATCACTTCCACCAATGGTACGATGGAACAGGCGGTATATGACCGTCATGCCCTCCGTGCACTGAACCGGGAATTTTTTCTGGTGCACTGCATGGATGTTCTGTCGGAAGTGGATGCCATCGTTCTGGATGGCGATCTTCCAGCGGAAGGCCTGCAGTTCCTGGCAGACACATTTCGGGTCCCGCTGTTCTGTGATCCCGGTTCGCCGGAGAATGCCGGAAAGATCCGACCGATCCTGTCAAAGCTTTGCGCCATCAAACCGGATCTCGGCGAGGCGTATGCTCTGAGTGCATCCCGGGAGCGCGACACCGCAGCGGAAAGGATCATGAAAATGGGACCGGGCAATCTGTTTTTAAGTCAGGCCGCCAACGGCATGTATGCCGTAAACCAGGACGGTCAAAACGTTCAGGTCCCCTGCAAGCCGGCCTTTCTGGAAAATGCGCTGGGCGTCGGAGATGCCATGACCGCCGCCATTGTATGGGGTTGTCTGAACGGGCTGTCCCTGTCCCAGACATCAGAAGCTGCAATGCGTGCCGCCTCCATGACGGCCAGCAGCAAAGAAAACATCAATCCGGATCTATCCGCAGCAAAGCTGCGCTAAACTAATCAAATCAAGGAGCAAGAATTATGAGAGCTGTTGTAACACGGGTAACGGAAGCCTCCGTCGTAATCGAAGGAAAGACGGTTGGAAGCATTCAGAAGGGATTCCTGGTTCTTCTGGGTGTTGCCCCGGAAGATACTGAAGCGGAAGCCATCCGTCTGGCAGATAAAGTCTGCGGATGCCGCGTTTTTGAAGACGAAAACGGCAAAATGAATCTGAATCTGGAAACTGCCGGCGGAGATCTTCTCGTTATTTCCCAGTTTACGTTGTACGCAGATCTGAAGAGCCGGCGCCCCGGTTTTTCCTATGCTGCCAAACCGGACATTGCCATCCCGCTGTATGAAAAGTTCAAAGAGGAATGCCGTAACCGCGGTTTCCATGTGGAATGTGGCGAATTCGGCGCCGACATGAAAGTCTCTTCTGTCAACGACGGGCCTGTGACTTTGCTGTTCGATACCGCCACCCTTTAAGATAGAGAAGCGAAAAGACCGGACGTCATCTCTGACGCCCGGTCTTTCCATGGAGAGTAGAAAAGAGAAAAAGAATGAAAACGTTCGTGTTGTCCTTTGACGATTCTTATCCTACCACCGAAACTTAAAAGGAACTTTAAACTGAAAAAAAAGAGCTGCGGTCAACCCGCAGCTCTGTTGGTACATGCAGCCAGCCTTCCGAGTAATTACTGTTAAAGGAAGATCGTGAATCATGGTAGCGGAAATACTTATAGAAAAAAGACAGAAAAAATAAGGAGTTCCGCCGGTCGGCCGCCGCCTGCATTCGATTGTAATGAGTTAGTTTCGTAAATTATGATTAGTCGTTCCTAACTCCTTCTCTACTATACCATATCTTTTCGGAATTGCAAGCTTTTTTTCAGGAAAGATTGGACCGGTATTCATGAAATGCTTTCAGCATATGAGCAAATTCTCCCCGAGTCATATTTTCCAGCGGTTCCAGACGGTCTTTCCGGCCTGTAATGAGATGATTGCCCAGTGCCCATTTCATTGGTTTTACCGCATAGCGTGTGATATCCGAACGGTCCGTATAGTTTTTCAGATTTCCCTTGGCCTTTACATCAAATCCCTCGTATCTGGCATAGCGGTACAGCATGGCTGCCATCTGCTGCCGGATGATCGGTTCACTTGGTTTGTACTTCCCGCTCTTATATCCGGAGACCAGCCCACAGGAGGAGGCCCACTGAATGGCCGTGACCAGTTCCTCATCGTCTTCGGGAAGATCGATGAACTCTTCCTTATGCTCCGGCTCCGGTTTTCCGGCCATTGCCCACAGCGCTTTTACCACGACACCCCGGGTCACATTCATGTCCGGATAGAATTTCTCCGTTGTGCCGCCTGCCATATACCCACGCTTTGCGCAGAAATTCACTGCCGCGACATCGTTCCCATTTACATCGATAAAAATGGATTTTTCGCTGGTCTTCTGTTTCTTATAGTTGGAATTGTATTTTGCACTGTCGCTCTTCAGATAGTTCTTGGAATTAAAATAATTGCTTCGGAGAGTATCCATGGATGCCTGGCTTCTCTGTGCGACATCCTGACAGGTCGCACGGATTTCCTCCGTCATCTCTCCTTCATCGGTCCCCGTATAATAGGTCTTTCCATTATACCACTTGTTATGGGGGAATATCACGACACCTCCGGCATCACCGAAGATATCGTCTCCGGCATAATAGGAGCGGTCGGCCGGAAGATTGAACATGTTGGCAATGGTGGGAACCATGTCCAGAGACGAGCAG
>CADCMP010000024.1 GCA_902802565.1 Oscillospiraceae bacterium | reverse complement strand
ATTGACATCCTCCCATGTCTGAAGACACGGGATTCCATTGTGATGCGATGCATCACGAGGGGCATCACCGCAGTGGAAGAAGATCTTCCCTTTGGTTATAGCCTCTCTCTGTTTACGAAATTTCATTGGGTATCCGGTACTGTGCCTGCAGTACCGGACCCTTTTACTTTATTTCGAGGGATGGATGTCTGCACCCCTTTATTCTGAATGATCAGAATCCGAAACAAGCTGGATAGCTTGTATTTGTTTGTTTTATTCCTTCAATGCATTCATTCATGTGATCCACAAATCTGTCAAATTCTTTGATACATCTTTTCCTGTCCGGGGTGTTTCTGTTTTTGTTGCTGTTCTTTAGCAGGAATGCACTGTAGAGATCTCTCTGTACTCTGCATTCTTCTCCCTTTTCATTTTTGATGGTCTTCCACCGCTGACTGAGCGGTACTTTGATATATTGGTTCTTACTGTGATCATACTGACTGGCTTTAAACTCTCTGGTAGAAACTTCAATGACCGCTCCTCCGGCCTGACTGCATTTACGTTTGAGTATTGTCACAAAACCGGCCGGAGCCCGATCCTGTATTGATGATCCGAATCGTCGCTTTCGTTTGTTCTTGCGGATCGTCTTCTTCGTTCCGTCTTTCTTTTTAACCTCTACCGGTTTCTCGGTTTTCTCCGTGTCCTTTTTGGATCGTTTCTGCAGCGCTTTGAAATTCATCTCTTCCAGGATAAAGGTATTGGCATCTTTCATCAGTACATTGATCTGCCGTTCATGGCTCTGTTTTATATAGGCCGCTTTCTTGCGGTACAAAGTGGTCAGCTTACGCTTATCTCTCCAGCAGGTTTTGGAGATATTCCACTGCAGATCTCCCTTTTTGATAGTGCCGTCTTCGTTATAATTCTGCGGATTATGTATCCGCATTGTCCGGTCGATCTTATTCTGCAGTATTCGGATCCTCCGATTGTAGGATTTGCAGTCCGGAGCCAATTCGATCAGTTCACAGTGATCATTATAGACCACCGCTGCCGTGGATACTCCGGGATCCAGCCCGGCAACGCCTTCTTTGGATCGATGTTTTACAGGAGCATCTCCTTCCAGATAGAGAATGACATAGTACCGCCATCCCGACGGAAACATCTCCCTTGCAATCTGAACATAGCTGATCTCATGCTGCATGCTCTCTTTCACATAGGGATCATTCCAGTTGATCTTTACCTTGAACTGCCATCCGTGGTATTCAATCTCATTCTGATACTTTGGAATCGTGTTCTTTTTATAGTACTCCGTATGATATGGATCATAATACCGCAGTCCGTTCCAGCTTTTCGAGGCGATGGTGTGGATATCGTCCCATCTTTTAAAGTGGAGTTCTTTTCCGTCACTATACAATACTTTACACACACCTTGATAAACACGGGACGTTTCTTCCTGTGCCTGGTGGGAGGAGATCAGGTGGGGATATTTCTTTTGATGGACGGATGCATATTTCCACAGGTCCTTTTCAATCAGTCCATATTGTTTTGTCAATTGATTCAGTTCTTTCCCAATCTCTTCTTTTCGTTCTGCTGCCTGACCGTATTCTGCTTTTAATCGCTGATACTCAGGATCATGCTGAAGATGCCGGAGGCGGCGTCTTGCTTCCCGGACCATTATGTTATGGAATCGAGCCATGGCTCGGAAGCCTTTTGCCAGGATCTTCTCTTTTTCTCTGCCGGTGACAATTGGAAACTTGATCGTATGCATGGTAGAATCCTCAAAAAAGCAGCTTAAAAACGTTCTAAGAAACCCTCTAAGATAATTCTACCAAAAAGCCTGTACAAAAGTACCGACAAGCTGAAATATGGCGCATTTTGTGTACAAGCTGATTTCGCGGCCGGCAGGCGCCTACGTTCGTTAAGCACTTTCCAGGCGGAAATTGGCGAAAGACTGCACGGCATGCTATTATGATGTAGTGCTATTGTTATTGCGCCCGCTGTTATGACGTGACTCCATGTCAAGTGTTTTAACGTGAATCACCTGGTTTTAAAAAGTTCTTGGCATTCATCAGAGACTAAGATCACACAGATTCTCGGCATTGGCCATTCTGTTATACGTGGATTGGTTACCAACAGGCTAATGGTTTCGCCGGAAGCTCATGTATTCTAAAGTCGTGAATCACATAGTATATGTGTCAGCACAGCCGTGGTCTATGATAGCTGAACCTTTCTCTATTTAATCTTAGTCTCTTACAAATGCCAAGAACTATTCCTTCACTGTCGGGGCATAGGCCCTTACTTTAGTATCAAGCACTGGACGGTTGCCTGTCCAGGCCACCGCACCGATTCGTGTATATCAATGAAGAAAAACCATTTGCCTTGACAGGCAAATATAGGACAGTGCTATCAGGAAATATTATCGGTCATTAAACCCCAAACAAAGCATGCCAGTCCTCTTGCTACAGCTGTTTTACAAACGTTCCCGTTTTTTCCATTTTGTTTAAGACGAAAATATTTTTTCCCAAGATAGATCCTTGCCCGGTCACAATAATCCACGATCTCTTTCTCTTGACCAGACTGCCTTGCTTTCAATCGCCAGGATTTTGTATAAGGAGTGCCCTTTGAATATCCTTGGGCTGACTCCGTTATTAGTCTTCGCAGATAGGTGTTTCCGTGTTTTGTTATACCTGTTCGGTTAATGGATCCTCCACTGGAATATTCGCCCGGAACAAGCCCAAGAAACGCAGCAAACTTATCTGCTGAAGAAAAACGGTTGAAGTCACCAATTTCAGTAACAAGTGAAAGCGCTGTAATGGTATTAATCCCTTTTAGACAACATAGTTTTTCGACTGCTTTTGCATAACGATCACGAGTAGCAATTTCTTCAATTTCCTTGTCATAACGAACGAGGTTTTCTTCCAATTGACTAAGCTGATGGAGATATTCTCTTAATGTAATGTTAGAGTACATATCTTCCAGTACTACTTTATGTAACCAGTCATAGTGCTTTACAGTCCATTTGTTGGCGGTATAGTTTTTTCCATGACGTAGACAGAGTGCATTAATTTGCTGTTTTGTAGACCTAATCTTTTTCTTGGTATCATCTCGCATGCGGATATAATCTCGAACTCCGTTATCCTCTTTGCTGACAACGTAAACACTGCTGTATGTTCCATGTGCAAGATTCGTGGCAATCATCCTCGCATCGCGTCGATCTGTTTTTTTCCTGTTCCCCTGGATTGCCATTGTGGAAGGCGCCATTATGACACACTGAAGTGAAAGATTCTTTTCGTCTGTCGCAGCTGCCATTAGCTCATTATATAACGAGTATCCGAAGCACCCAGCTTCGTATCCGCAAACAAAATGAATATCTTCTTCGGGACGTTGTTTCTGCAGAGTTTTCATGTACTTAATGGCATCTTTCCATGTCGCTCCAATAACTTGATCAACGGCAAACACATCACCTTTACCAAATTCATAGCTGGCAAAAGTGAAGTTTTCCGTATGGACATCCATTCCAACGTAGATTATACTTTGCATAATGACTCCTTTTCTTGTATGCGGTAACCCCATCATACAGTAGTGTGATAACTTTAGTATGAAGGTAAATCCACGTTGTTGCAATTAGGAGTCATTTCATATTATCTGAAGCAACGGGTGTTCTTCCGCTTTATTTATAAACGATCCAAACAGAATACCGGGTGCCTGTGAAGGCGCCCGGTTTTTTTGCGTGAAAAAGGACTGCAGATCATGGATCTGCAGTCCCTGATTTCATTGGGTAAGAATCGCTCTTACTTTTCCTCTCTCGGGAAAGCGATTGCTGCCTGAGCTGCTGCCAGTCTTGCGATGGGAACACGGTACGGGGAGCAGGACACGTAGTCCAGACCGACTTTGTGGAAGAATTCCACAGAGCTGGGATCTCCGCCATGCTCGCCGCAGACACCCAGGTGGATGTCGGGACGGGTCTCGCGGCCGAGTTTTGCAGCCATAGCGACCAGCTTGCCAACGCCGACCTGGTCGACACGTGCAAACGGATCGTTCTCGTAGATCTTGCGATCGTAGTAGGAACCGAGGAACTTACCGGCATCGTCACGGCTGAAGCCGAAGGTCATCTGGGTAAGGTCGTTGGTGCCGAAGGAGAAGAACTCAGCTTCTTTTGCGATCTCGTCTGCAGTCAGAGCTGCGCGCGGGATCTCGATCATGGTACCGACCATGTACTTCATATCGGAACCGGCGTCTGCCAGGACCTTGTCAGCGGCCTTCACCACGACGTCCTTGACGTACTTGAGCTCTTTGACTTCACCGACCAGCGGGATCATGATCTCGGGGACCATCGTCCACTCGGGGTGACGTGCCTGAACGGCCAGAGCTGCCTTGATGACGGCGTTGGTCTGCATGACAGCGATTTCCGGATAGGTAACAGCCAGACGGCATCCACGGTGACCCATCATCGGGTTGAACTCGTGCAGGCCGGCGATAATGGCCTTGATGTCCTCAACGGTCTTGCCCTGTGCCTCTGCCAGAGCAGCGATGTCAGCTTCCTCAGTGGGAACGAACTCGTGCAGAGGAGGATCCAGGAAGCGGATGGTTACGGGGTAACCCTGCATTGCTTCGTAGATACCCTCAAAGTCAGCCTGCTGCATGGGCTCGAGTTTTGCCAGAGCAGCTTCACGCTCTTCGACGGTGTCGGAGCAGATCATCTGACGGAACACGGGGATACGATCCTCGTTGAAGAACATATGCTCGGTACGGGTCAGGCCGATGCCGTGTGCGCCAAGCTCAAGAGCTTTTGCAGCGTCTGCGGGAGTATCGGCATTGGTACGTACGTCGAGGTTGCGATACTTGTCAGCCCATCCCATGATGCGGCCGAATTCACCGGCGATGGAAGCATCGACAGTGGGGATCACACCTTCGTAGATGTTACCGGTGGAACCATCGATGGAGATGAAGTCGCCTTCTTTGATGGTCTTGCCGGCCAGTTCGAACTTCTTGTTCTCTTCATCCATCTTGATATCGCCGCAGCCGGAGACACAGCAGGTGCCCATGCCGCGGGCAACGACTGCTGCGTGGCTGGTCATACCGCCGCGAACGGTCAGGATGCCCTGTGCAGCCTTCATGCCTTCGATATCTTCGGGGCTGGTCTCCAGACGGACCAGAACGACTTTCTCGCCGCGCTCGTTCCACTCTTTGGCATCTTCAGCACTGAAGACAGCCTTGCCGCATGCAGCGCCGGGAGAAGCACCGAGGCCCTTGCCCATCGGGGTAGCGGCTTTCAGTGCAGCAGCGTCGAACTGCGGGTGAAGCAGAGTGTCGAGGTTGCGGGGATCGATCATGGAAACTGCTTTCTTCTCATCGATCATGCCTTCGTCGACCAGGTCACAGGCGATCTTCAGAGCAGCCTGAGCGGTACGCTTGCCGTTGCGGCACTGCAGCATGTAGAGCTTGCCGTTCTCCACGGTGAACTCCATGTCCTGCATGTCGCGGTAATGATCTTCCAGAAGGTCGCAGACCTTGATGAATTCCGCGTATGCTTCGGGGAACTTCTCTTCCATCTGAGCGATGGGCATCGGGGTGCGGACACCGGCGACGACGTCTTCGCCCTGAGCATTGGTAAGGAACTCGCCCATGAGTTTCTTCTCGCCGGTGGCGGGATCACGGGTGAATGCAACACCGGTACCGGAGTTGTCATTGAGGTTGCCGAAGACCATCGGCATAACGTTGACGGCGGTACCCCAGGAGTACGGGATATCGTTGTCACGACGGTAAACATTGGCGCGGGGGTTGTCCCAGGAGCGGAAAACTGCCTCGATGGCGAGCTTCAGCTGATCCACGGGATCGGAGGGGAAATCTTTGCCGATCTGTTTCTTGTACTCGGCCTTGAACTGCTCTGCCAGCTCCTTCAGGTCTGCTGCAGTCAGCTCGACGTCATAGGTGACGCCCTTCTTCTCTTTCATCTGATCGATGAGCTGTTCGAAATACTTCTTGCCGACTTCCATGACGACGTCAGAGAACATCTGGATGAAACGGCGGTAGGAGTCATATACGAAACGCTCGAATTTCGGATCGGGGTTGCCAGCGATCATGGCGGCGACGACGTCGTCGTTCAGACCGAGGTTCAGGATGGTGTCCATCATGCCGGGCATGGAAGCGCGGGCACCGGAACGAACGGAAACCAGCAGCGGGTTCTGCAGATCGCCGAACTTCTTGCCGTTGATCTCTTCCATCTTGCCGACGAACTCCATGACTTCTGCCATGATGTCGTCGTTGATCTTGCGGCCGTCCTCATAGTACTGTGTGCAGGCCTCGGTGGTGATGGTGAAGCCCTGCGGTACCGGAAGGCCGATGTTGCTCATCTCAGCGAGGTTTGCACCTTTGCCGCCGAGCAGCTCGCGCATCGTTGCGTTTCCTTCGGAAAACAGATAAACAAATTTCTTACCCATGCGAAAGATCCTTTCTCTATTGAATTCAGGTCCGGATTGCAATGGAAATGGGGACCCGGTTTTTACTTCTTAAAACGAAAAGCTTAACTCAATACAAGCAGTTAGCATCGTTCTAATCTCTCTGCTAATAAGGGTAGCATAAGACCCCTTCTGAAACAATTGATTATACTGACAAATAATCTCTTCATCGCTGCGTTAAAGCATTGGCAATTTGTGCAAAATCGTGAATGGAAAGGGCTTCTCCCCGTATATTCTCGGGAAAACCGGCCTCAATAATGATTTTTTGCAGTTCCTGCTTGGTAAACTCCCCCACCCCGGATGCCAGGGCGTTGGGCAGAGTCTTGCGGCGCTGATTGAATGCCGCGCGGACGATTCGGAAAAACAGTTTCTCGTCCAGCACCTGCTCCGGCGGAGACGGCCTTGTGGTCAGCTGGAGCACGCTGGAGGTCACTTTCGGACGTGGGGTGAAACAGTCCGGTGACACATCGAAGAGCAGCTCCGGTTCGGCATACCACTGGCACAGGATGCTGAAGGCACTGTACTCCTTGTTCCCGGCTCCGGCGCAGATCCGCTGGGCCACTTCCTTCTGCACCATGACGGTGATCTGCCGGAAGGCCCGGCTCTCCAGAAGCTGTGCCAGCACCGGGCTGGTGACGTTGTAGGGCAGGTTGGCGCACACCACGGGACGCAGTCCCTGGAAGTTCTCCTCCACCAGCTGTGCCACATCCTTCTTCAGGATATTGCCGAAGAGCACCTCCGTGTTCTCACATCCCTGCAGGGTCTCCGCCAGCACCGGCATCAGAGTCTCATCCAGTTCCACCGCCAGCACCTTGCCCGCCGCCTCGGACAGCTTCACCGTGAGGCTTCCCAGACCGGGGCCGATCTCCAGAACGCCGGTGTTCTCATCCAGTCCCGCCCGTTCCACGATCTCTTCCGGCACCCAGGCCGCCGTGAGGAAGTTCTGTCCCTTGGATTTGGAAAAATGAAATCCGTGCCGTCCCAGGACATCCCGGATCACATCGATATCAGTCAGTTCTCTCATGAAATTCCTTTCTCAAATCCCTGTCCCCGCCATTCCTGGCCGTCGGGAAGGATCCCGGGAATGTTGCCGCGGAACCGGAAGCTGCACCGGTCCAGCAGCTTCTTCGCCGCTTCGTTTCTGCGGTGGATCTCCACGCGCACTGCCGTCTTTCCCTGGGCACCGGCCAGCACTTCCGCTTCCCGGATCATTCGGTCCGACAGACCGGATCCGCGGTACCGCGGGATCACGGCAAAGCTGTCCAGGATTCCGTAGCTTCCGTCGTAATGCCATTTGCCGTCCCGGATCTCATCCAGGTGCTCCGCCGGTCCCTCCCGCAGGCAGAAGAACCCGGCGGGCTCCTCCCCGTGGAGGATGATCCAGCACTCGCCGCACTGCACCGCCCAGAGGAGGTTCTCCTCCAGGGAAGGCAGTTCGTGGACGAACAGCCGGTCGGCTTCTCCGGGCAGCAGGGAGCGGACCATCTCCGTCAGCACGGGAAGATCCTCTTCCGATGCCATCTTCAGCGCGGTCTTCTCCGTCAGCGTCACCCGGTTTTTGTTCTTTTCGATCTCCTCCAGAAGTTTCCGGTCCTCCCTGGAGGAAAGGTCCGCCTTTTCAAACATGTCCGGACGCTTCTGCATGGTGCGCTCCAGACTCATCCGGCGGCGCCAGCGGTCCACCTTGGCGTGATCTCCGCTGAGGAGCACTTCCGGCACCCGTCTTCCCTGCCATTCCTCCGGCCGGGTGTACTGAGGGTATTCCAGAAGTCCGTCCCAGTGGCTCTCCTCGGTAAAGCAGATCTCCTCCGACAGCACGCCGGGGATCATGCGGCAGACGGAGTCCGCCACCGCCATGGCCGCGATCTCCCCGCCGGTAAGGACGAAGTCTCCCAGGGAGATCTCCTCATCCACGCATTCCTCGATGAAACGCTCGTCGATGCCTTCGTAGTGGCCGCAGACCAGCACCAGCTGATCGTAGTCCTCCGCCAGTCTCCGGGCCGTGGCCTGATCGTAGGGACGGCCCTGGGGCGACATGTAGATCACCCGGCGGCGGCACTCCCCGGCGTCGCCGATGACGGCGTCCAGGCAGGATTTCAGCGGCTGTGCCATCATGACGCAGCCCCGGCCTCCGCCGTAGGGGTAGTCGTCCACCTGCATCTGTCTGTTTTCCGTATAGTCCCGGATCTGCCAGCACCGGATATCCACGATGCCCTTCTTCCCGGCTCGTCCGATGATGCTCTCATGGAGCACCGCGCCGGTGGTCTCCGGAAACAGTGTCATTATATCGATTCGCATCTTACATTCCCTCAATGAGACGGACCGTGACGATCTTCTCATCCGTATCCACCTTCTTAATGAATTCCGGCACCGACGGAACCAGGATCTCCCGGTCCCCACGGATCACGTACACGTTTGCCGCGGGGCGTTCCAGGATGTCTTCCACGACACCGATGTCATTTCCCTCTTCATCCACGACGCGGCTGCCGATGATGTCCGACAGCAGGTGCACGCCCTCGGGAAGGATCAGATCCTCCCGGTACATGTGCAGCACTTTCCCCTTGAGGGGGATCACGTCCTCGATGGTATTTTTATCTTCAAACCGGAGGTAGAGGAATCCCTTCTGCACCCGGGACTTTGCCACTTTCAGTTCCTCGCCTGCCGCGACGAACCGGGTATAGGGCAGAAGATCCTCGGCGCTGTCGGCCCATGCCTGCACCTTCACTTCCCCCTGAAGTCCCTGCGTATTGATGATCTTCCCTGCTTCCAGCAGCTGTTTTCCTGTCATAATAATCCACCTTTAAAAAACGGCTTAAGGGCTGCCGGATGGCAGCCCTTTCCATTCAGTCCATGATATCGACTGATACTTTCTTGCCCTGTTTCTGGGCGACAGCCCGCATGAGGATCCGAATCTCTTTCACGATTCTGCCCTGCCGGCCAATGACTTTGCCCATATCTCCATCGGCCACCCGTACTTCAAATACGGTCTCTCCGCCGCTGGCGCGCTCGGTCACAGAAACCTGGTCGGGATGATCCACCAGATTCTGTACAATATAAGTCAGTAATTCTTTCATGCCGGTAGCATTCTCCTTCATTATGCCTGTACTTTCTTCAGCAGGCCTCGTACGGTTTCGGTCGGCTGTGCGCCGTTCTTGATCCAATACTCGACACGATCCATCTCGACTTTGACCTTGTTGTCTTCTGCCATGGGATCATAGGTGCCGATTTCCTCGATGAAACGACCGTCACGGGGAGATCTGGAATCTGCCACTACGATACGATAGTAAGGAGCTTTCTTTGCACCTACTCTGCGCAGTCTGATTTTGACCATTTTGCTTTCACCTCCATGTTCGCACAATAATCGATTGCATTTATATACAAGGACGATGCCTGTATATTCTCACTTAAAAGCCGGGAATGCCGGGAAATCCTCCCATGCCTCCCATTTTCTTGCGCATCTTCTTCATGCCCTTGCCGGAGACCATCTTCATCATCTGCTGCATGGCCTCATACTGCTTGAGAAGACGGTTGACGTCCACCACCTGCAGTCCGCAGCCGGCGGCGATGCGCTTTTTGCGGCTGGAATTGAGCACTTCCGGGTTCTCCCGCTCGTAGGGAGTCATGGAAGTGATGATGGCCTCGATGTGGGCGATGGCCTTGTCGTCCATCTGAGCCCCCTCCAGCGCCTTGGCATTGACGCCGGGGATCATGGATGCCATCTGGGAGAGGTCTCCCATGTTCTTCACCTGACCCAGCTGCTCCAGATAATCCTGAAGGGTGAACTTGTTGGCGCGGATCTTCTCCGCCATCTCCAGTGCCTTCTTCTCGTCGTAGGCCTGTTCGGCCTTCTCGATGAGAGTCAGCATGTCGCCCATGCCCAGGATCCGGGAAGCCATACGGTCCGGATAGAAGGGTTCCAGCATATCCAGTTTCTCGCCGGTGCCCACGAACTTGATGGGCTTTCCGGTGGTGGCGGTAATGGACAGAGCCGCACCGCCGCGGGCGTCGCCGTCCAGCTTCGTGAGCATGATGCCGGTGACTCCCAGTGCCTCGTCAAAGGCGTTGGCCGCGTTCACCGCGTCCTGACCGGTCATGGCGTCCACCACCAGCAGGATCTCCGCGGGATTGACCGCATCACGGATGTTCTGCAGTTCCTGCATCAGCTCCTCGTCGATGTGAAGACGGCCGGCGGTATCCAGGAAGATGAGATCATTGCCGTGTTTTCTGGCGTATTCGATGGCGGAGTTGGCGATCTCCACCGGATCGGTCTGTCCCATCTGGAACACCGGGATATCCAGCTGCGATCCCACCGTCTCCAGCTGATCGATGGCGGCGGGACGGTAGATGTCACAGGCCACCAGCAGCGGGTGTTTCCCCTGCTTCTTCATATAGGCGGCAAGTTTCGCACCGTTGGTGGTCTTACCGGCACCCTGCAGGCCCACCAGCATCACAAGGCTGGGAGACTGCGAGGAGATGTTGATCTTCTGATTGTCCGAGCCCATGAGCGCCACGAGCTCTTCGTTGACGATCTTGATGACCTGCTGCGCCGGGTTGAGGGCTTCCAGCACGTCCGAGCCCACGGCCCGTTCCGTCACGTTCTTGGTAAAGTTCTTGACGACTTTATAGCTGACGTCCGCTTCCAGAAGTGCCAGACGCACTTCCCGCATCGCTTCCTTGACGTCGGCGTTGGTCAGCCGGCCCTTGCTTCTGAGCTTTTTAAAAGTCTCGGCCAGCTTATCCGATAAGCTTTCAAATGCCATAGTTATCCTTTCAGCTTCTGCAGCTTCTCTTCCATCTCCCGGAGGATCTTCCGGGCCGGCTCATCACTGAGCGCTTCCAGTTTTTGCAGATCTTCCTCCAGCTCCCTGTGGATCCGTTCCTGATCCTCAAACCGCCGGATCAGCCCCGTCTTCTGCTCCATGTCCTCCATGGTGCGCCGGGCACGGGTGATGTTGTCCCATACCGCCTGGCGGGAGACGCCGGAATCCTCGGCGATCTCGGTGAGGGAGTAGTCGGAATTGTAGTGCAGGTCGAAGTACTCACGCTGTTTCTCGGTAAGGAGCGGACCGTAAAAGTCCAGCAGCATGGCGTTGTATAAAGTATCTTCCGCCATACGCTCCCCTCCTTCTACTGTAAAGGCTTTTTCCTTGATAGCAGTAGGATTATACGCCTCCCGGGACCTGCTGTCAAGTAAAATTTCTTGTCAGTTGGGCAGTCCTCCGAAATCTAAAATCTGTCTACAAACTGCACTGGGATTATGATAAAATAATAGGAAATAATTTGGTTGAACTAACTGTGAATTCTGATAGAAGGATGGAGGCCATCAACATGAGCGGACCTGTCCGAAAAGAGATCATACCCGGTGTCATGCTCACCGTCGTGCAGAGCGACCGGTTCAAGACCGACTGCCTCAGCATCACCCTGCTGACCCAGCTGTGTCCGGAGAACGCGTCGAAGAACGCGCTGATCCCCTATGTGCTCCGCCGGGGCACGGGAAAGAGCCCGGACATGAAAGCCGTCACCATGCGGCTGGAGGATCTGTACGGCACGGAGATCGTTCCCGTGGTGCGCCGCGTGGGCGAGATCCAGTGCACGGGACTGTATGCCAGTTTCCCCGACTCCCGGTATCTGCCGGAGGGCGAGGACATCCTCCCCTCGGTCACGGACTTCATGGGAGAGATGCTCCTGCGTCCCAAGACCCGGGGCGGACTGTTCCTGCCGGACGTGGTGGAAAGCGAAAAGGAAAAGATGAAGAACATCATCCGCAGCCGCATCAACGACAAGAGCGGCTACGCCCTCACCCGCTGCATGGAGGAGATGTGCTGTTTTGAGGACTACTCCACCATGCGTTTCGGCACCGAGGAGACGGTGGATGTCATCCGGTACAAGGATCTGACTCAGCACTATCACCGGATCCTGGCGGAATCTCCCGTGGAGATCTTCTACTGCGGTGCCTGCGATCCCGACCGGATGGAGCTTCTGATGCTGCAGGCCCTGTCCACCCTGCCCCGGCAGGAACTGGATCTGGAGCTGGGCACCGACGTGCGGCTCAATTCCGTGGAGGCCGATCCCCGCAGCGTGGAGGAGACGCTGGATCTTCAGCAGGGTAAACTGGTGCTGGGCTTCCGTCTCGGCGACTGCATGGAAGATCCCTCGGCGGAGGAACTGGCGGCCATCCGCGTCTTCAACGAATGCTACGGCGGCAGCGTCACCTCCCGCCTGTTTAAAAATGTCCGGGAGAAACTCTCCCTGTGCTATTACGCCAGCTCCATGCTGGAAGTCCATAAAGGTCTGATGTTCGTCTCCTCCGGCATCCGTCCGGAGAACCGGGACGTGGCCCAGGCGGAGATCCTGCAGCAGCTGGACAGTCTGCGGGAAGGCACCCTCACCGACGAGGAGCTCACCGCCGCCAAGAACTCTCTGTCCTCCGCCTACCGGTCCCTGCGGGATTCCCAGGGCGCGCTGGAGAGCTACTATGTGAACAACGCCCTGGACGGTCTTCTCCTCACCCCCGAGGAGATGGCGGGCCTGGTGGATGAGATCACCGCGGAGGATGTACAGCGCATCGCCCGCAGCGTGGTCCTGGATCTGGTGTACTTCCTTCACGGAGGTGCCCCGGAAGAGGAGGACGAGGAAACGGAAGAGGAAGGAGAAGTGATCGATGAATAAAGAAGAATATCCTTCCATCGGAGAAGTGCGGTATACCGAGACCCTGCCCAACGGACTGCGGCTCGTGGTGGTGCCCAAGGAGGGCGTCGCCGCATCCTATGCCGCCTTTGCCACGGAGTACGGCGGAGCCTTCCGCCGCTTCCGCACCGGGCAGGACTGGCTGGACACTCCCGCCGGCATCGCCCACTATCTGGAACACAAGATGTTCGACATGCCCGAGGGAAACAACGCGCTGGAGATCCTCTCCGCCAACGGTGCCGATCCCAACGCCTTCACCTCCTCCGGCATGACGGTCTATTACTTTGAAAGCACCCGCAACTTCCAGGAGAACCTGGAGATGCTCCTGAAGTTCGTCTCCACCCCCTACTTCACGGAGGAGAGCGTGGAGAAGGAACAGGGCATCATCGGTCAGGAGATCCGGCAGACGGAGGATTCCCCGGGATTTGAAGTGTACATCCAGCTGATGAAGCTGCTGTACGACCACCATCCCATCCGGGACGCGGTGGCGGGCACGGTGGAGAGCATCCGCGAGATCACTCCCCAGGTGCTCTACGACTGCCACAGGATCTTCTATCATCCCTCCAACATGACTCTGTGCGTGTCCGGGGACGTGGATCCCCAGGAGGTCCGGGACATCGCCCTGAAGGTACTGACACCGGAACCGGGCACCGCTCCGGAACCGGATTTCGGTCCGGAGGATCTGGCGGAACCGAAGGAGAAACGGCACTCCATGACCATGGAGGTGGCCGCTCCTCTGTTCTACATCGGCGCTAAGTTCGCTCCCGCCCCCCGGGGCGAGGAACTGCTCCGCCAGAAGCTCACGGCGGGACTGGTGCTGCGGCTCCTCTTCGGCTCCTCCTCGGATTTCTATACGGAACAGTACGCCGCCGGACTCATCAGCCGGGACTTCGACTGTGAGGCGGATTACTCCGCCGGCACCGCCACCATCATCATGGGCGGCGAGAGCACGGATCCGGAGAAAGTCTACGAGGAGATCGTAAAGACCATTGAGAAGAACCTGCGCTTCGGCGTGAATCCCCGGGATCTCTCCCGCATCAAGAAAGCCTCCATCGGGGCCCGTCTGCGGGGCCTGGAGGACGTGGAAGGCGTGGCCCTGAGTCAGGTGGACGGCACCTTCGGCGGGTACGACCCCCTGCGTTCGGTGGAGATCCTGCCCACGATCACGGCGGAGGAATGCAACGAGTTTCTGAAACAGGTCCTGGCACCGGAGCATCTGGTGATGTCTCTCGTGCTCCCGAAAGGAAGGTGACGGCATGACATCCACCATGATGCGGGATGCGGTCATCTCCTTCCCCATGCTGGGAGACCTTCACATGAACCCGCCGGCCTCCTTCCCGCTGTTCGGGCGGGAGATCTACTGGTACGGCGTCATCCTGGCACTGGCCTTTCTGGCGGTGCTGGTTTGGGTGGTGACCCATGCCAAAAACTTCGGCATCGCCAAGGACGATGTGTATGATGAAGCCATCGGCTGCATCATCCTGGGCGTACTGGGCTGCCGGATCTACTACGTGGCCTTTCAGTGGGACTACTACTCCCGGCACTTAAATGAGATCATCCGCGTGTGGGACGGCGGCATCGCCATGTACGGCGGCATCATCGCGGCCGTGATCTTCCTGCTGTTCTTCACCCGGAAGCGGAAGATCTCCTTCGGGGCCCTGCTGGACGCCGACGCCTCCGGCATGCTTCTGGGTCACAGCATCGGCCGCTGGGGCAACTTCATCAACCGGGAAGCTTTCGGCGTGCAGACGGATGCCTTCTGCCGCATGGGACTGACCCGCCCCGGCCAGGAAACGGTGTATGTGCACCCCACGTTCCTCTACGAGAGCCTGTGGACCCTCACCGGGTTCCTCCTGATTAACTGGTATATCCGGAAGAAGCCGAGAAAATACGACGGACAGGTGTTTCTCATGTACATCTGCTGGTACGGTCTCGGCCGCGCCATGATCGAGGGGCTGCGCACCGACAGCCTGTTCCTCATCCCCGGCGTCATCCGGGCCTCCCAGGCACTGGGACTGGCCACGTTCCTGATCACGGGAGTCATCCTCCTCATTCAGGCCCGGCGGCCGCATGACGAATCAAAACTGTATATCAACCGAATCCAATATGAATTATCGGACACCGAATCCGGCAGGGACGATGCCGGAGAGGATCCGCAGGAATAATCACCCCCCGCCGGCAGCGCTCCGGCCACGAAAAAGAGAAAGGAAGGAATACGATGGCAGACTATAAAGACATGCTGAAAGAGACCCTGAACAACCTCGGGGAGATGGCAAAGGACATTACGGACACCGCCACGGAAAAGGCCCGGGAATTCACCGGGACTGCGACGGATTTTGCCAAGGAATTCAAGGACAGCGCCACGGAGAAGGCCCGGGAGTTCACCGGTGCCGCCGCGGAGAAGGCCAAGGATTTCTCCGATGCCGCCAACGAGAAGGCCAAAAGCTTTTCCGACGATCCCGTGAAGGATCTGACCGACAAGGCAAAAAAGATCCGCGCCAACGCCCGTCTCGCCTTTGAGGCAAGCGGAGTCAACGAGGATCTGAAGAAAGTCTATATGGAGATCGGCAAGCTCTATTACGAGACCGCCGAGGCAGAGTCCGGCTCCTACTTCGAGCCGCTGTTCCGCAAGGCCCGTCAGCTCAACGAACAGCTGGACGAACTGAACCGGAAGATGGCCGAGGATCCCGCGGAACCGGATCCCGAGACCGTCATCGCCGAGGAAGTCGTGGCAGGCGAGCCCTCCTCCGAGGAATGACAGGACCGCAAAACGAACACAGGGGAAGCTTCATCGTAAGCTTCCCCTGTTCTTTTTTTAGTTATCACCAGCCGCGGATCGCCTCGCGCAGCCGGCGGTCGATATCCAGGCGGGTCTGCCGGCATTCCTCCGGGAACTGTGCCCCGGCATGGAACATGAACCGCACCAGAAGTCCCGAACCCACCGGAAGGATGCTCTTCAGCAGTGACTCCGGAAAGACGAAATGGGTGCCGTGTTCGTAGGTCCATGCCTCAAAGGTACTGTCATGCGGAAGTCTCTTCAGCCGTTCCTCCATCCGCCGGATATACCGGCAGGTATCCCAGAGAACGTCATCCTCGGCACCGATGCACAGGATCCGTCCCCGGATCCGTTCCACTCGGATCATCTCCTCCTCCCGGAGAGGATGCCGCCGTTCCGACTCGTCGAACAGCCGTCGGGACGCGATCTTGTCCCCTCCCAGCCCGGATTCCTCCCGGATCTTCTGCCAGTATTCCGGGTGCCGGTAGGCAAAGGGCAGATACGGCAGCGGCTCTCCCTTCCAGGTCACGGTGGACTCCCCGTTTCCCGGCCGCTCGCGCATGCCGTCCAGGTTGTCCTGATAGAACCCCTCCATGACGAAGTCCGAGGGGGAAAAGGCAACGGTAAGGGAGATCTCCGGATAGTAGGAAGCGGCGATCAGTGCCAGCATCCCGGTGGTGGAGGCTCCGGCGATGCCGATCTTCTCACATCCCTGTTCCTTCAGGAACGCAATGGCTTTCCCGAACCGTTCCAGCGGGTAGTTGTGATGCCCGTAATCCTTCCGGCCGGGCGACATGGCAAGGACGTGGCATCCCTGCTTCTGCATCCAGCGGGCGCCGCATTCCGCCATCCGGTCCTGGGAGCTGTCTCCCAGCATGAGGATGATCCCCTTCCGGCTTCCCGTGGACTTCGGGTACCACGCTCCGTAGAAGCCGTCCTTTTCCACAGTAAATATCTTGGTCTTCATGTGCTTCCTCCAGTGTGTCAGGACAGGCGCCAGACGCCGTCATGAAACAGGTTCAGGTCCCCCGTCTGACGGGACAGGACATTCCCTCTGCGGTCTTTTGCCACAGTGGTCTCGTAGTAGCGGTAGGACTCCGTCAGCCGGCCTTCTTCCACCCCTTCCTCCATCCAGGCGCTGCACCAGACGGTATCGCCGTCGATGATCGCGGCGGTCTCGTTGGGTTCCAGCGGGATGCGGAAGGCCTCGGGATAGTAGCAGCGAAGCTCATCGCTCTGACTGACGATATGCACCGGATCCGGCAGGATCTGCAGGTTGTACAGATTCACTTCCGATACGGGGATGGAATGGATCTCCTCCGGCCGGTCTCCCGGGCGGAAGGCGATGAGGGTCACTTGCCCAGCATTGAAATCGCCCCGCAGGAACCAGAGCTTTCCCTCCGACAGGATGGCATTGCCGTACAGGACGTTCTCCCGTTTCGTAAAGGGTACCCATATGGTGTTGTCCGTAAGATCCAGGAACCGGATCTCCGAGCCCTGATAGCCCCCCTGGTCCAGCCAGTCCGGCATGGACATGAAATCCTCGTAATCCGTGTATCCCACCGCATACCGTGTCTGTCCGGGAACGAGTTTATAGTGGATCCCCTCCACT
>CADCMP010000023.1 GCA_902802565.1 Oscillospiraceae bacterium | reverse complement strand
TCTGCAAGAAAGGCCGCATACTGCACCGTTTCATCGTAATTCATTTCGGTAATTTCAGCGACGGCATTTCCGGCATCTTCAATCGCCTGCCGCCGGACTTCCACCGAACCTCCCGGCATAAAGACATGGGCTTTACATCCAAAAAGCCCAGCTGCCCAGGAGACGCCCTTTCCGTGATTACCATCGGTGGCGGTGACAAACTCTATCTGTGCACATGCTTTGCGAATATCTTCCCTCAGAAACGTTGTATAGTCCGCAGTAGTTTCATCCAGTCCGAGCTTTTCACACAGGATACGGAACATACAGTAACTCCCGCCAAGTCCTTTAAAAGCTTTCAACCCGAAGCGGGAGGCCTCATCTTTCACAAAAACAGAGTCTACATCAAACCTCTCCGCTGCATGTCGCAGTGAGACAAGTTCTGTTTTCTGATATCCCGGAAGACTCCTGTGAAACCGCAGTGCCGTTTCAGCATCATGCTCCGTATATGGAAGGCGACCGCTTCTGCACGGGTTTGGGTTTTCCATTACACAAAATTCATCAAAATAATGTTCCATACCTAGTTTTTTCCTTTTCTATCCGTTCTGCTTTTGTCCGCCGGTTTTCCGTCTTCATGGCATCAAACATCCTTATTATCTCTCTGAAGTTCCGTCCTCTCCAGATTGCTCAGCACCATGCCGCCGACAACCAGCACGATCCCCAACAGACCCATCCCGGTAACCTTTTCAAACCGAAGAAGGGTCCCGGCCAACATGGTCACCAAGGGCACTGCATAGATATACAGGTTCGTACGAAGTGTCCCGATCCGTGCGATTGCGCTGTTCCAGAGCACATAACACAGTGCACTGCATATGATTCCCAGATAGAACAGACTGACAACCCCCATTGAATTCAAAATGGCGGAAAGCGGTATTCTCTGGCCTTCTGCCAGCAGCATCGGAAATGCGCTAATTATCCCATACAGCATCAGTTTCCTGGAAACCAGAAAACTGTCGAACCGCTCCAGCATAGTTCGGGCAAACAGGCTGTATACTGCCCATGACATTGCTGAAGCCAGCGCCAGCAGATCTCCGGCCGGCCGGAGATGCAGTACCAGCGCTCCGTTAAGCACGACAAAAATCACGCCGATAAAAGCCACAACATAACCGATCTTCTGATGACGGGAAAGCACTTCCTTTTTTCTGGATAGGCTTAGCAGGATGGCAGACAGGATCGGGGCTGTAGAGACCAGGATACTCACATTTGTCGCCTGCGTCAAAGTCAAGGCTGTGTTCTCCGTATAGAAATACAGCGTATTGGATACCAAGGCCAACGCCAGAAAGCGAAGTTCATTCTTCCACTGAAAATACCACACGGGATGGATAATCCACAACGCAATATAGGCGATTACGAAGCGCATCCACATCAGCTGAGTCGGAGTTAGATGCGTCAGCAGATTCTTGCTGACGAGAAAGGACGTTCCCCACGCTGTAACTGTGAATGCTGCAAACAGATGTCCTATGATGTTTTTTGATTGATCAGTCCTGCTCACTTTGGATACTCTCTCATAAGATTAAGGAGCAAATCATCTTATGACCTGCTCCTTTGATGCATATTATTTTAAAGGTATTTCGATGGAATGGCAATATGCATTTGCATCCATTTAAACTCTTTTCCACTCTGTCTGTCCATCCAGTTTCTTGACCCGCAGCATCCGGTGACACATGTTCCGGTAACGGATTACTGCCGGCATCGGTCCCTGAATATGGATTGCTCCGGTGCGGACAGCTTCCAGAAAACTGATTTCCTCGCGGAGAATACGCACTGCAGTCTTATAATCCTCACGGACCGTGATCACTCCATTCCTTGGCATGGACTCACGGTCATATCCGTATTGTGCATCCACCAGCATTCCTCTATCCAGCTGGTAGGACATCCAGAAATAATCGCTCCGCTGCGACGGGACGTTATAATAACCGATCACTGCAGTACCGGTCACCTTTGGTTCTTCCCCCTGTGAGGAAAACTCATCATAGGCATGTCGGATCACTTCTTCGGCCCATTCTTCCGATAGGAATTGCACAATAATCACCTCGAAACTGCATACGTCCTGACTGGAATGTGATACATATTGTAACATCATAAAGAATCTTAAGCAATAATGCAGACTTTTATGTGACATCATAGAGAAATAGTGTTACACTGTATTCAGTTAGCTGTTACAACTTGTGAAATCGAAAAGAAAGTGGGAATCGGTCTTGTATTTAAACAATCGCGATCAGTATATGCTGAAAAATGTCATCGATGCTCTGGTCAACAAGCTGTATGATACTCCGTACAGTGAAGTCTCCATTTCTGAACTTTGCCGAGTTGCCAATATTTCCCGCATGACATTCTACCGTCACTTTAATTCCAAGGATGAAGTCATCGAATCCTATATGGAAGCGCTGCACCAGGCATTTATAAAAGAAGTTGTTCAGAAAAATCGTTTTGCATCCTATATACAATACGAAAACATGCTTCTGGGTCTCCAAAATGTAAAAGAAAACTCCCGCTATGTGGAGTATATCGTCAAAAACAACATGGGAGAGATTCTGCTGCATAAACTCATCGAACATGAGTTGTCCCTTTCCCTTAGAAGCCAGCATACTGAGGCAGACCGGTATCTTTCCATCGCCTATGCCAGTGCCATTTATGGTGTCGTGGTCAACTGGGTCCGGGAAGGAATGACTACATCTCCGGAATGGCTCGCACACTTTCTCACCGATCTTTATCAGGATAAGATTAAACGCTACTGATCCCTGTTTCAGACGAAAAATGACAGAGCAATCGTATTGCTCTGTCATTTTTCTTTGTTCTATTCGAATCTAACTCTGAAGGATCTTTCTTCGCAGCATTCCGATCTGATCCGATTTCAAGATCAGTTCCAGCTGCAGAAGCATCTGGTTACCTGCCGATGCAAAGATACCGAAAATAATATCAAAAATCATGGCATCGATCAGTGCCTGTCCGGGGATTCCCAGCTGTGCAAAAATCGCTGTATATGCCAGCAGGTTTGCCCCCGGCACCGGCGGGGTCGCCACAAACAGGACCACAGCCAGAACAACGGCCGAGACGTACCACAGCAGGGATGTTGATACATTGTATTTCATGGCGGTATAAACCATAAATACTATCGTTCCGATTGCGCTGACGGGCATATACAGAACCAGCCCATTGGGAAGGCTGAGGGCCGTAAACTCACGGCTGATCCCCAGATCCTGAACACAGCATTTCTCCGTTTGGCCAAAGGCCGCATCCAGAGATCCTGTCCGCATGGTAAGCAGGAACGGACCTTTCAGCTTATGAAACAGTTTACGGATACTAACTTGTTTCTTTAAGCTCACGACCGTCAATACAAAGAGGATGCAGAAACAAGAAACTGCCAAGGCAATCAGCAGGCACCCCCACATTCCTCTCAGCGTAAGGGTCCTTTTCTGCCAGATCTCCAGCCCCACCAGTACAGCAGCAAAATACGGAACCAGTTTGCTGATCCATTCCGCCAACTGCAGGCCAACCATATTGATCTGCCGGACGATGCGGGAAAGATTGCGCGCCTGGGAACCAATAATATTCAATGCGCTTCCCAGAACGAATGCCATCACCAGAAGCTGCGGAGTATTGGATTCCACAAACGGAGAGAAGAAATCCTTCGGGATAATCTGAAGGATCTGATCCATTATTCCCGTTGCGCGAACCCCACTGAGGCTGGCCTTCATGGTAGACAGGGGATAAAACCATTCCGCAACAACCAGCGCGATGATTACCATAATAAAACTGAACTGAAAGTAGCGGGCTACCGTAAACCTGCTGTCTCCTCCACGTTCCGAGATTTTCCAAGCATCCAGCATCGTGGTAATCACCATAAAGAAAATCACCGGACCGGACATGATATTCAAAATACGAATCCACACATTATAGATGGGATTCATCACCATATCCACAGCTCTCTCCATGGATTCGCCGGTGATTATCGTCGTTCCGATCAGCCCGATCAGGATTCCTCCCAAAATCGTCAGAACGATCTTCAGCACCGGATTAATCCCGACAGCGGGAAGCGAAATACGCAATGTATTCCTGTTGCCGGAATAACTGTACTGCGGGCTGAGTCCCACTGCGGTCAGAAGAGAACTGCAAAGATCCTCCAATTCGTTTTCTTCACTGCTCAAAGGATTAAACGGTTCTCCTTCTTTCTCCACCTGAATAATAATTCGTCCCAGATGCCGTTTGATAGAGGCAGTGACCTCCGAATCCTCTCCAAAATGGTCACGCATCCTCAGGAGCGCCTCTTCCAGAGATAACCGGATCCGCAACCGGTTCTGCCGTTCCATTTCAAGCTGGCGGAGCGTTTCTTCCAACAGATCAGAAAACTCATCGATCGCTTGTCCTGTCAATATGAAATTATCACGATATTCTCTGACCTTCAAAATGATTGCCTTTCCAGGTTTTCCCTCAGAAATCTTTGCGAATCTTCAGCACATTCTGTGCATCTTTGTATTCGTAGGTCATCTCGTCCATTGTCTTTTTGACAAGGAAGATGCCCAGTCCGCCTATCTCCCGTTCTTCCGCCGGAAGGGCGACATCCGGATCCGGTTTCTTCAAAGGATCATAAGGGACCCCCTGATCCATGAATGTGATCATAGCAACACCCGGATCACGCTTTACTTCGACACGCACAACTGCCATCCCGGTACCCGGGGCATAGGCATAGTTAGCGATATTTACAAAAATCTCTTCCACGGCCATGAGTATCTGCATCTGGGTCTTTGCGGGGCAGCATGCTTCCTCCAGATTTATTTCCACGAAGTCCATCACGGTCTGAAGGTTCTCCTTCGTTGCTTCCAGCTGGAGTTCATTTTTTGCAAATATCAGCGAGTCGGTGCGGTCCAGCAGTTCCAGAAGTTCACTCTTCCAGAATTCTATCTGGCTCCGCCCTTCCTCCGTCTCCATTCCATGACGACGGATCAGGCGGCGGATCAGTCTTGTGTATCCAACTATACGTGCCTTGTCCTCCACCTGCCGGATCGTGTTTTCATCATCCGTGCCAAGATACAGGGCCAGCACTTTATTCCAGAACAGCTTCGATGTTTCAAAATCGAATCCCTGGAACTGTTTGATAATCTCATGGTCCATCTCAGAAAAACCGATAAATGCATTGTACATGGACGCCAGCTCAAAAACAGGATGCCCCACTGCCAGCGTATCCATATCGATCAGAAGGACTTCATCGCCGACCAATTCCACATTTTTCGTATGGTAATCCCCGTGGATCATGTGATCATCATAGGGAACTGCCTTTACCATGGACAACAGTTTTTCCCCTGCCTTCTCCGGCAGATGATCTTTCATGAACTCTGCCCATTTCAGAACAGTCTCCTTCATGTCCGGAAGCTCTCCCTCAGGAACAACCGTTCCATGAATCCTTTTGAGAAGCTCTACATATTCCCGGACACACCAGTCCATTTTATCCGGTTCTGTCTCCAGCAGTTTTGAAAAGGATTTTGCATTCAGAAGTTCAAAAACGGATCCATAACTCTCTCCCACACGAACTACGTCATAGGAGATTGCCGTGGGAATTCCCAGAACAAGCGCTGTACGGGCAACTTCCCGTTCGTGCTGGATCTCCGAAAGTGCGTCGGCATTGTTATAGACCTTGACGACATTATCCTGATCGATGCGGTAGATGGTGCCGTTTGCCCCACGTCCGATCTCTTCGCAGCCTTCCACAGATACGACCCGATACGCCTTCTCAATGGTCATCATCTGTGTAAAACCTGTCATTTCAAAAATCTCATAAACATCCGGTTTCACATTGCTGATCACTAGTTCCGGATGCGTTTTTCTGAGATGGAGGATTACGCGCAGTCC
This sequence comes from Oscillospiraceae bacterium, assembly GCA_902802565.1. Lineage (GTDB taxonomy): Bacteria > Bacillota > Clostridia > Oscillospirales > Oscillospiraceae > UBA2922. Next base: position 21,874 of record CADCMP010000023.1, on the reverse strand, counting down.
AGCACTGGAAATATAGTCCAACTGATCTGCATCAATATGAATTGCCCGTCCAGGTTCCTGTCCGATCAGTTCCAATACTGCTTTCTCCACAGCAGACGCATTTCCGGAATCGATATGCCCGGAAAGCTTGATCACATACTGTTCACCTATAAGTTTTCCCTGAACTTCATTCACTGCAGACACCTCCATTCTTGTATGATAAAGGCCAAGCCCAAAATGTTTGAGTACTCATTTCTCTTGCTGATTTTATTGGCATAGGGTTCCTCTGGATAATTACTCGATGGTCAGAATATCTGAGAATCCTGTTACTTCAAAAACATCCATGACCATGCTGGAAACGTTGATCAGTTTCATCGTCCCCTGCTGATTCATCGTCTTCTGAGTCGAAAGCAGGATACGCAGTCCAGCAGATGAGATATATTCCAGTCCTTCCAGATCCATCGTCAGTTCACGGATCCCATCCAGTGATTTCTTCAGTTCCTCGTCCAGTTGCGGCGAAGTTGTAGTGTCCAGTCTTCCTGTAAGAGAAACGGTGAGAACATCATCCTTTTTTGTAGTCAGAATCTCCATTTTCAAGTTCCTTCCTGTATTCGTCCCTGTAGCATCGCCTAAAATGGTTTTTTGATCGGAACGTTAGTTGTTTTCATAGATAGTTTTATTTTACTCGATAATGGTTTTACAAACAACCAAAAACTACAATTTGGAAAAAGATCGTTATTTTCGAGAAATAAAAAAGGCTGCCAGCGGCAGCCTGAAGAGAAGGTAGTAAACAGAGTCACCGGCGTACATTCGCCTGATTGTTCTGTTTCACACCGACCAAAGCAACGATTCCTATACTGAAAGCAATTACGGACAAGCAGAGCAGGAAGACCGCAGTCGCACCATTTGCAACTCCGAAAAGTCCGTTCAACAGCATACTGGCAATAATGCAGATATAGCAGAACAGTCCCTGCATGGAAGAATCAAATTTTTTCATAGCTTTCATCTCCTGTATCATCATTTTTCTATTGTGGATGAAAAGCTGGCCAGCTCTCACTTTCTGACTTGATTATATGCAGGATTTATATTAAAGTAAAGCTATAGTTATTTAATGTTATTTTAAGTATTACTTAAGGAATGACACTATGGAAAGTGCTCGTTGCAAAGCGTTTCTCGCGGCTGTGGAGACTGGAAGCTTTACGAAGGCTGCGGAAAAACTCAATTATACGACTTCCGGAGTCAGCCAACTGGTTGCCGCGCTGGAAAAAGAGCTTGGAATCTCGTTGTTTATCCGAAAGAAACAGGGCGTCACTCTCTCGGATGACGGTAATCGTCTCCTTCCTGCAATTCGAAGCTTTCTGCAGCAGGAAGAACGGATTTACCAGACTGCATCTGAGATCCGTGGACTTTCTACGGGGGAGATCACTATTGCCGCATACCCCAGCATGTCTGCTCATTGGCTCCCGCAGGTCATTCGGACTTTTCAGAATGATTATCCTCATATTCAGGTCAATCTGATGGAAGGGATACGGCAGGAGATCATATCCTGGCTGGAAAAATCCACTGCGGATATAGGCTTTCTAAGTTACAAGGATGATTCCCAGTTCGATTGGTTTCCAATATACAAAGACCGTATGATTGCCGTACTTCCGAAAGATCATCCTATGGCACACTCCGACCGGTACCCCATTTCCCTTTGCGAAAAAGAAAAATTCATCATGCCTGCCCTTGGAAGAGACGATGATGTTGTGGACATGCTCACCCGTAATGGCGTTCAACCCAACATCCAGTTTTCCACTTTGGAAAACTATTCTGCGATTTCCATGATCGAGAAAGGGCTGGGAATGAGTATCATGAACGAGCGAAGCACTCTCAACTGGGCAAGCGATGTCATCAAACTGCCTCTGGAACCTCCGGAAGACATCACTCTGGGCATGGCGGTTCCGTCTCTGGAGCATGCTTCTTCCGCAACAAAAAAATTCGTGGAGTATGCGAGGGAAGAATTAAACGCGGTACCTGATAATTAAAAAGAATAAAAAGAACTCTGCAACGATTGATTCCGCTGTTTTGATTTGATAGAATTACTTAATTAAAATTTTTGATATAATATTGTTAAAGAAGGGTTTTTATGCAGGACAAGAAGACTTCTATTCTTTACAAGATCATACGTTGGATCGTTTCTGTTATTTATCCGAAAACGCGCATCGTAGGCGCAGAAAACATACCGGAAGAAGCATCCATTGCCGTTGGTAACCACAGTCAGGTTCATGGTCCCATTGCAGGAGAGCTGTATTTTCCCGGAAGACATTATATATGGACAATCGGCCAGATGATGACTCTGAAGGAAGTACCAGCATATGCATTTCAGGACTTCTGGTCCGCAAAACCGAAATGGATCCGATGGTTTTTCAAAATTGCTTCCTATGTGATTGCTCCTGTGGCTGTATTCATTTTCGGCAATGCGCACTGTATTCCCGTATATCATGATTCCAGGATCCTCTCAACGTTCCGCGAAACGGTTCAGAAGCTGAGCGAAGGGAACCATATCGTCATCTATCCGGAATGCTATGATGAACACAACCAGATTGTCCATGAGTTTCAGGAAGGATTTGTGGATGTGGCACGTGTCTATTATAAGAAGACCGGAAAAAAGGTCTCCTTTGTGCCCATGTATCTGGCTCCCAATCTGAGAACGATCTATTTCGGAAAACCGACTCAGTTTGATCCGGACCGTCCCATTGAAGAAGAGCGTGTCCGCGTCTGCAATTATCTGATGGATTCCATTACGGATATCGCAGTTCATCTTCCTCGGCACAGAGTCGTTCCCTATCCGAACATTCCCAAGAAAGAACACGGATATAATATTCCGGAGGAGGCGACGGAGTAATGAAAAATCCGGTCGTTGATTACCGTGAATTCCGTTTTTCGAAAATCAATGATCCCTCGTATTCCCATTTGAAACTGCTGTTGGGCTGGGTCGTATACTTCATCCTGTATTTTCTGACAGAGAATCTGATTCCTGCCGGAAAGTGTCATGTGATTCACTGCAGGCTGGATGATCTCATTCCATTTAATGAGTTCTTCCTGATCTTTTATGTGTCCTGGTATTTTCTGATCGTCGGCTCCCTGCTGTATTTCATGCTGTATGATATTGACAGCTTCCGGAAACTTTCCATATTCATCATGATCACTCAGGCCGTGGCTATGGCGGTCTACATTCTGTATCCAAGCCGTCAGGATCTGCGTCCTGTGTTCTTTGAGCGGGACAATATTCTGACACAGCTTATGGCCCTGATTTACGCGTTTGATACCAACACCGGTGTTTTCCCGTCTTTGCATGTTGCCTACTCTCTTGGAATCGCATCGGTCTGGTGGAAGAAAAAAGATTTCTCCATCCTATGGCGTATTTTCATTGTGATACTGGCTGTCGTCATCTCCATTGCCACCACGTTCGTCAAGCAGCATTCCGCGCTGGATGTCCTTGGTGCCATCCCAGTTGCTCTTCTGGCGGAATATCTCATATATCGCAAAAAGCTGTTCGAGAAAAAAATTCCATCAATGCCTTAAGGAGGACCGACCGGTCCTCCTTTTTGATTCAGTATTCTACTTCCCTTGTCAGCTGATACATCCGGGCAAGCGCTGCAGTCAGCCATGCTTCCGCCTGATCAAAACGCACCTTTGGCTCCTCTGCATGGTAGATGTAATAATAAACCTGAGAATATACGACCGAGCCCAGGATCTCTACGTTGTGGATCTGAGGGATCTTCTCCCGAAGAAGTGTCAGATCACCACGGTCTCCTTCGGCCTGATAAACCCGTTCATATGCTTGCCCGAAATCCAGTTCGAAATGCAGTTCCGCCAGCTCATCCATCATTTTTGCCTTCATCAGATAGAGCCATGTGGGACTGTGATTGATAATATCAATCCATTTTTTTGAAAACTCATAGATCGCTCTGGTCCGGTCCGGCAGGATCCTGTGAAACGGGACTCCGTCAAACAGGAACATCCGGGGAATCCGTACCCGTTCGCGGATGTAATCCGACAGCTTCATTTCCCTTGAACTGCTCCCGAAGAGCACCGACCCTCTCAGGGTTTTGTTCTCCTGACTAGTCCGAGTCACTACGATGTTCCAGCTTCCCATATCCGGGATCCTCGGTCGGTCGCCCGCTGCAGTGAACTGTTTTATGGAAAAGAAGATCTCATTCACTTTTTCCTCCGGGATGGTTCGGAATACAGTCTCCAGCATCTTTCCGGAATAAAGGAATCTGTCAAACTGAATCTCCCCGTTATCGCAAATCGTCAGCTTTTGCCGGATCTCGCTGTCCGGAAAGACCGTCTGGCCACGGGATACAAGATCCGAATTGATAATGATTTCCTTTATGTCCGTATACTTTCTCATAAAAACTCCAAAAGCGTCAGACGCCCCGGAAAGGCGCCTGACGCCAGTTACATGTCTATATCATTTTATTTATATGCCTGCCAGAGGAACGTCACGACCTGAGCACGGGTGCAGGACGCATCCGGATCAAATGTCGTATCTGAAGTACCAGCAGTAATCCCTTCCTTCACTGCCCAGCAAACAGGATCATAGTAGTACTGATCCGCTTTCACATCCGTAAAGCTCATAACGCGGCGTCCCACATCGGGGCTGTTCTTAGCCCGCCAAAGGAAGGTCATGACCTGCGCACGAGTGCAGTTCAGATCAGGTGAGAACGTGTCCGTTGAAGTTCCGGTGGTAATCCCGTTTCTTACTGCCCAGAGAACAGCATCATAAAAGTAGTCCCCTTCCTTTACATCCTTAAACGGATTGTTGCGCAATATAATCCTCGGGGATCCGTTTGCCCGCCACAGGAACATCATAACCTGCGCACGGCTGCATCCGATGTTCGGGGAAAACTTGGTGGGTTCCGTACCTGCAGTAACCGTATGCTCCACTGCCCAGGCTACCGGCTCATAGAAGTAGTCCTTCGTCGACACATCGGTGAAGGGAAGTTTGCTTGGCTCCTCAGAGGGCGTTGGCTTCACGGACTCACTGGGAGACGGTGTTGTTGTTTCGGTCACCTCTGGGGAGTCCGAAGGTGCCGGGGAGTCTGAGGGACTGTCGCTTTCGGTCGGCTGAGTCTCCGTTGACTGGGGATCTTCTGCCGTATCCGCGGTGTCCGTTGTAAACAATCTGCTGAGTGGGTTTTCGTAACGCTGAGCCGCCATAACGGAAAACGTGCTCAGAGGAATTAGCGCGATGATCATGCAGAGACTAATAAGAATTGCAATACGTCTATTCCGTTTACGCATACGTATTCCTCCTTAAGAAAGATCAGAATCAGCTCTGAAATTACCTTCATTATAGCATTATAATTATTTTTTTCCACTTTTTATCGCTACTCTGGAAAAAAACTCAGGTGAAAGAGAAACTTTTTCCTTCTTATTGTTGATTGTTTAACAAACAATGCTATAATGAAATTGCCAGAAAGAAAAAAAGACGGAAAGAAGGATTTATCATGGAGATCGCAAAAGAGCAAAAAGAGTTATTGCTGAAGTGCATGGATACCATCGATGCCGTGCGTATTTTCCGAAAACTGTTCTGGAAATGGTACGAGGGACCGGTTCGCATTTTGGGCGAAACTACACGGGACCAGCTTCGTCAGCTTCGCGAATTCATGTGTGCGGAAGACAAAGTCGGACTGGATAAGATGCCGTATGTCATGGCATTGCTTTATTATGGACGAGATTTGGCCGCAAGAAAAATCGCTCTTCAGAAACCGAACGGAGACTATTATGTGCTGAGTGTCTGTGAACAGCTTCAGTCGGAACTGGATCGGTATTATGAAGCCGATGACCCTTACTTCCCCGTATTCGAATGCAGACCGGATGATCTTTGTGACTGGTTGAAACATGCTGTTGAGATCGTGGACGAAGCCAATACGATTGCCTGTTATGGCATCTGACAGATGATAACTGAAAATGCCGCTGCAATCAGCAGCGGCATTTTTTATTCGGATTCAATATTCTGTCCCAGCGTCCAGACCTGAGCGATCTGACTGAGCAGCATCTCATAAGGCCATACCCTGCTGCTTCGTTCGATGCTGTTGGGATCATAAAGCCAGAATCCGTCTTCATCACAGCTGTGAATCACCACAAAATGTCCCACTCGCGTAAAATCCCCGGGTCGCATCGAAACGACCAGATAGTTGCCATTCCAAAGTTCCTGCTTCATGACGCTCTCGTCCGGATAGATCATTTTTCCGTGAAAACCGAGTTCTTCCGCTCCTTCTGTGAACAGTCGCCAGTCCGTTCCGCTTCCGGAAACATAAAATCCCCGGTCAAGGGCATAATCCGCCACACGGTCCGGTGTAATATCCTGGTTTCCGGTAACTGCTGCGGATACCATGGCAAAGCATGTCGGCCCACAGCCGGTATATCCCATCACTCCGTTGCCGTATGGGTGGAACGCCCATCGATGATCGTACTGGATATAATACGGAAGTGTGATTCCATCCAGAGAGAAGTTCCACTCCCCTGTTTCTGTCTGTGTTGCGAAACGCTCCGCCAGAACAAAATCGATTTTTTCCGGTGCCACGCAAACATTGTTGACGGCAGTCTGATGATATGCACCGATATGATCGATAAAAAACTGGATCCTTTCTGCATATTCAGGATACTGTTCTTCCAACGACCGAAGGATTGTCAGATCACTTTCCGTCGGAACAAACGTATAATCCTCCGGCTGAAGCAGAGCATCCATCCCGCCCATATCCAGCACATATTCATTGTTGATCACATACGGAATCCGTTCCGTATCCATATCGGTTTCCTCCTGCGGCGCAAAAGGCATCGGTTCATTCTCCTGTCTTCTTACGCAGGCAGGAAGAGAAACCAGCATCGCAACCGCGGCAATTCCGGCAAGCATGGTCTTGGTCCGGGAAAAGGAGATCCTGTTCTTTCGATTCATCATGGTCTTTCCTCCGTACCCTGCATGATACGGTAACATGCAGGCACGGTGTTTATTTTTGACTCCCGGCTATAAAAACAAACAGCGAACAATAACCGTAAAGCTGCATCTCTGTTTCGGGATGTCAGGCGTATTAGGTTGATATTATCATAAACACCGTGTTTTTTCCACCGGAAAGGCTGAAGCGATCAAGTCCGTGTGTCTATCAGTTCCATAAATAAAAATAGATCCGTTATACCGGTCGCCCGGTAAACGGATCCATTTTTGCTGGTATTTTAAATCAAAGGATTCAGATTACTCTTTGTAAGTATCGGGTTTCTTAGCTCTCAGATCAGCCAGTTCCTCTCTCAGGCGTGCAATCTCTGCATCCTTGGAGTGATCGGAAACAGCACTTGCATAGATCTGGTCAGCAGACTTGGAAGCGCCTTTGACTTTCTTCGGTGCGCTCTTGCGTGCAATAGCAGAAACAAGAGTGAACAGAGCCAGTACGCAAGCCAGGATGATGATGGCCTTGACCTGTGCATCATAGGTGTAGGTGTAGTTGCCAGCTGCATCGCGAATCTGGTAAGCCTGATCTCTCCAATGGCTGAGCAGACCAACAATGATGCCTGCGCAGGAGATGATGGTGCCCCAGAGACCAAAGCCGAAGCCGTTCTTTCTCTTGTTGGAGAAAGCAGCGATCAGGCCGAGGATGCCGGCGATCAGGCCGAGAACGGACGCAATGCCCATGCAAGCCATGGTAGCAATTCTCTTCATCATCTCAGCGGTGATGTTGGCTTCCGATTCCTCAAGGAACTTCTCGCCTTCGTCGCACAGTTTCACGCAGTTTTCGAAGTTAACGAAATCAACGCCGCGGTACTGCTTTCTGGAGCCGTCCTCGTTGAGAACGTACAGCTGCCAGTCGGGACCCAGTCTCTCGGCAAGGCTCTTGGTGATGACTTCACCGCTGCGGTAGCGGGTGTCAGCAGCCATGCCTTCGATGAGTTGATTCATACCGTCTGCAATCTGACCTTCGCCGTCTTCAAAGACCTTCAGCTGAGCATCGCCGTCGGCGAGCTGTTTCTCACCGTCAGCAAGCTGAGCCTGGCCGTCAGCGTATGCTGCATAGCCTTCAGCCAGCTGTTTTTCGCCTTCTTCAATCTGTACCAGACCGTCTTCATACTGTTTCAGCTGTGCATGTCCGTCTTCCACATATGCATTGAACCAGCCGGGGAAGTCGGAAACATCGGAAGGAATCTCCAGACCAACGCTGCTGATAATCGGAGCAACAACGCTTACAAACCATTCCTGGAAAGTGGAGAAGCCGGGTGCGGAAGCAAGACCGGAATCACGCCACTGGATGTACTGCTGTACATAGGGCATAATCGGATCGATCTGCTCCAGCAGAGCTTTGCCTTCGTTGTATTTGTCGGTGTTTTCAGCAATCTGCTTCTTGCCGTCGGCGAGCTGAGCTTCACCGTCTGCCAGCTGTGCAGCACCATCAGCAAGCTGAGCTCTGCCGTCTGCCAGCTGAACAAGACCATCTTCGTATTGTTTTACACCATCGGTATACGTGGTCTCATTTTCCATGAGCTGTGCCAGACCGTCACGGGCCATTTCGATGCCTTCTTTGGCTTGATCACCATCTGCCGTCTTGTAGTCCTGAATATTCAGAACGTCCTGGAATCCGCCGTAGACGGACAGCAGGCCGAATATGCAGGCTGCGATGAGGCAGAGACTAAGGATAGCACGAAGTAATTTCTTCAAAACTAAATCCCCTCTCCCATATAGATTTTATTTAGGTGAACGATATGCACAATCACGCAGTTTGGAGGTCCTTCTCTTCTAGGATCCCAGCATCTCCTACCGCAAAAAGATTGTTATCCGCTCTATTTGCGCAGAAAAGAACATACGCCCCGCGTTATTATACAGATTGATTGATTTATAACATCATAAGCTCAATTTTTCCTCAACTTATTATTAATTTTTCGAAATAAATTCATATTTTAGACATATTTTTCCCCTGGAGTCCGTTTTCCCATACTATTGGCTGTTTTCTTGTCCAGTTTTTTCCTTTGGAACCACCTTATAGCCGACTCCACGAACCGTTTCAATCTCAAAATCCGGATTTTCCTCGAACTTTTCACGAAGCCTGCCGATATGAACCTCCACGGTATGCATATCCGAATTGGATTCAAATCCCCAGATATCATCTTTCAGCTGCTGCTTGGTGAACGCTCGCCCCGGGAAAGAAAACAGCTGATACAGCAGGAGAAATTCCTTCTGCGGCAGGATCACTGTGCCTTCCGGTGTCTCAACTCTCATTGAGGAATAGTTGACGGTCGTCTTTCCCAGTGAATGCCGGTCTCCGTTTAACTGCCCGGCACGTCTCATTACCGCACGAATACGCAGGATCATCTCCTCCATCCGAGCCGGTTTGGTCATGTAGTCATCCGCCCCGGCTTCAAATGCTTTTTTCATATCATTGAAGTCATCCCGGTCGGTCACCACGATGATGGGGATATAAAAGTCGGATTGACGAAGCGTCTTAATGATCTCGAGCCCGGTATCACCGGGTTCCAGTTCTGTGATCAGAAAATCTCCTCCGTCTGCAGTCAGAATCTCGCCGATCTCAGCCCCGCTGTTGGCGCTCCTCACCGTGAATCCGGCAGACGTGAGCGCCCTGCGATAGTCCTGATTGAGCTGTCGGTCCAACTCATAAAGTAAGATGCGGAGCATCATTCCGCCTCCTTTCCGTTGAGCTTCTGTTGATATTTTAATCGGTTAGAGATGAAGATGCAACGAAAACAACGACGGACGAAACATCGCTGTCTCGTCCGTTTTCTTCTTTCCGGTTCGTTATTGAGCCATGTGCTCCGGAATGCATAGGCGGATTACTGTGCCGCAATCCAGAAGGAACTGCCGCAAAGTCTCGGCATCCGGCGTCAATTTGCCGTAACGCATATCCGTATAAACACCGATGATACGATCCTCTAAATCTCCCGGAATGATCAGTCCCAGCTGTGCCAGATGTTCAAACTGCTCCTCCCTGGCATCACCGAGCATCAGGGCCTGAACATGAGGGCTCATTTTCTCGGAGTGGACTGCAATGAATTCCGCTCCCGCCAGTTCCGCGGCGGTTCCGCCCAGAACACCGGCACTGTAATAATCACCGCGGAGCAGCGCCCGACATGCATTCAGAAAAACAGTATACGGCTGGCGGATCACCGCGTTGGATGCTGTTGTATCCAGAAGTCTCTGCAGTTTTTCACGGTCCAGCAGAAGACCGGGCGCCTTCATAATCGGCTCGATATCGGCTTACACTGTTCATCCGGATCGGCTCTGTGATTGCCGTCATAAGCAGGTTCAGGTTTTCAAGTTTCCGGATCCAGTTGGTGATGATTCGGCAAAGCTGCTGCGCCTCTTCTGCGGAAGCCTGGCCTCCGTAGAACAGAGACCGCACACAGGCTGTACCATCCTCGACCTGACCCCAATCGGCACCGATCCCGTAGCGGGACGCGATGGCAGGTGCCTCTAGCAATTCAGATCCTTCTTGCTGCTCCGGGATTCCGAGTTTCACGGCTATTTCCCCGATCTCCGTATGGAAGCCCTCTCCCAGCACATCCAACGGGCACCGAATGGGAATATTCAGTGTAATAGTCCCGAGAATCACCTGTCTGTTATCCATTTATGTTCCCTCTTTCTTCCTTCTTTCGTTTCATCTTACCCCTGTCTCATCAAACATTTCAACTGGACGACGTGGTGTGTTTTTTGTATTTTGCTGTCAAATCACGGTGAAATAAATACCTGTCCGGGATCATACCGAACAGGTATTCACTGTCTTTCAGTCTTCGATTCTCTTCTTTGTTTTCAGGATTCTTTCCATCAGAGGTGTCAACACGGCAGCACCGGCAATGCCTGCCAGACCCTGAATGATGTTGGGGATGGCCCCAGCTGCCGCCGCCACTGCATTTTCCAGGATGGCATACTCATAGCCATAGTATCCGGCAATCATAACCAGCTCACCGCAGATTCCGGCAACGATCATGGCCGGAACCAGTTTCATGTGCTTCTTTGTCCAGCGGATCATCAGTCCGGCAGCCAGAGCAGCCAGTGCCTTGATCACCAGTGTTCCGGGAACATACATGGAGTACCCAAGTATGATATCTGCCACTGCTGCACCAAATCCCGATGCCAATGCAGCAAGTCCCGGGCTTAACACAAATGCGGTGACCAGCAGAACGATATCGCCTGCATTGGCATAACCTCCGCCGGGGATCGGGATGGGAATCACCAGCGTGGCAATACAGACCAGTGCGGACATCATTGCTGCATTGGTCAGTCTGCGCAGATCCCGTTTTTCTTTACCCATAATCACTTTCCTCACATTTCGAACAGATTCATCTGACTGCTCTCCGGCAGGTCTCCGAACGCTCCGAGGGATTTCAGCATTTCAAGGTGAGTCTGAGACACTTTCGGACAGGCCAGGCCAAGCTCCTCCACGGACAGAAATTCCATGTGTTGCTGCTGACAGCGAAGAAGATCTTCTGCCGCAGTGCTTCCCAGTCCGGAGATGGCCACAAACGGCGGCCGGAGCTGTTTTTCCCCGACAGGAAGGAACTTATACGCATCCGATTCATAGAGATCGATCGGTGCAAATGAAAAACCTCTCATATAAAACTCATACACCGACTCCATCGTCGCCAGCAGTGCATCCTCCTTGGCGGAGAGGTTCGGATTTTTCTTATAAGTCATGATGGTCCGGCGCAGTTCATCCACACCGCTGCACATGATCTGTGCATCGAAGGAGTCTTTCTGGCTCCTGCGATAGAAATAGGCGGAATAGTATGCCAGAGGTCTATGGACCTTAAACCAGGCAATCCGAAATGCCATCATTACGTATGCGACCGCATGGGCTTTGGGGAACAGGTACTGGATCTTGCGGCAGGATTCGATGTACCACTCCGGTACACCCAGACTGTGCATCTGCTCCTCGGAATCTCCCGGGAACTGCCCGGTCCTGCTGACCTTGCCCTTTCGAACGGCCTCCATAGTCTTAAACGCCAGCGATCCGCTCATTCCCTTGCTCATCAGGTAGATCATGATGTCATCGCGGCAGCCGACACATTCATCGACATTGGCGATGCCATTGACCACCAGATCCCGGATGTTTCCGGCCCACACATCGGTACCGTGGGAAAAACCGGACAGACGGATCAGCGTATTGTACTTTGTAGGTTTGGTGTCCACCAGCATCTGACGAGTAAAACCGGTGCCGAACTCTGGAATGCCGAGCGTTCCGGTCTTCCCGATGATAGGATCATCCTCCGGCAGTCCCAGGACCTTCGGAGAAAGGAAGATTTTCATCGTTTCCTTCTCACCCAGTTCAATCTTCTGGGCATCCACACCGGTCATATCCTCCAACATGCGGATCATCGTAGGATCATCATGCCCCAGTTCATCCAGCTTCAGCAGATTGGACTCCATACAGTGGTATTCAAAATGGGTCGTGATGATATCACTGTCCTTGTCATCCGCCGGATGCTGCACCGGACAGAAATCCGTTACATCCAGATCCTGAGGAATGATGACCAGACCGCCGGGATGCTGGGAAGTGGTTCTCTTGATGCCCACCAGCCCGGAGGCAAGACGGTTCTCTTCCGCCTTGGTGACTTTCATTTCCCTCTCTTCAAGGTAGTTGAGCACGTATCCGTAGGCCGTCTTTTCCGCAATCGTACCGATGGTTCCGGCACGGAACACGTGATCGGATCCAAACAGGATCTCAGTGTATTTATGGGATTTCCCCTGATACTCTCCGGAGAAGTTCAGATCGATATCCGGTGTCTTTTCATTGCCGGGGAAACCAAGGAACGTTTCAAACGGAATATTGAACCCTTCCTTGCGCATCGGAGTCCCGCAGTTCGGACAAACCTTGTCCGGCATGTCTGCGCCGCAGTCATAGCTGCCGTCTGTAACGAACTCCGAGTGTTGGCAGTTGGGGCACAGATAGTGGGGCGGCAGTGAGTTCACTTCTGTGATATCCGACATATATGCCACGATGGAAGAACCGACACTTCCTCGGGATCCCACCAGATATCCATGTTCCAGGGAGTTCTTCACCAGCTCCTGTGCAGACATATAGATCACATCGTAATGATGATCCAGGATCGTGTTAAGTTCCTGATTGACCCGATCCGTCACGATCTTCGGAGGATTTTCCCCGTACATGCTGTGCATCTTTCCCAGCACCAGTTCCTTCAGACGATTGGCAGAATCCTTGATCTCCGGCGGAAACAGGCCCTGCGGTAGCAGTTCGAATTCCTCCACCATATCCGCGATGGCACGGGTATTGGTCACGACAACTTCCTTTGCCGTCTCTTCCCCGAGATACTCAAATTCCTTCAGCATTTCCTCCGTCGTACGGAAGTAAATGGGACAGTTGCGGTCCGCATCGGAAAATCCCTTGGCGGCCTGCATAATATGACGGTACTGTTCGTCCTCCGGATCCAGAAAATGAACATCGGAAGCGGCAATGACCGGCTTATTCATTCGTCTGCCTAGTTCGACGATGCGGCGGTTATAGTCCTCCAGGACATGGTAATCCTGCACCACCGCATTATCCACAAGGAATCCGTTGTTCACCAGCGGCTGGATCTCAAGATAATCATAGAACTCTGCGATCTTCTCCAGTGCGTCCCAGTCTTCGCCGCGCATCACCGCGCCGTACAGTTCTCCCATTCCACAGGCAGAACCGATGAGCAGACCTTCCCGGTGCTGGATCAGCAGGGAACGGGGCACCGTCGGTGTCTTATGGAAGTATTTCAGATAGGACTGAGAGACCAGCTCATACAGGTTCTTCAGTCCCTGTTTGTTTCTTGCCAGTACGATCATATGGCGGGAACGTGCCAGATCCGTACGTTTCAGCCGGTGATAGACCGCCTCGATATCATCCACGTTCCTTGCTCCCTGCTGCCGGAGCAGCGGAAGGAACTTTGCCATGATCTGGGCCACCACCATGGCATCGTCCGATGCACGGTGATGGTTGAACTTCGGCAGCTTCAGATGATTGGCCACCATATCCAGTTTAAAGCGCTTCATGTCCGGAAGCAGTGCCTGAGACAGTGCCAGCGTATCCAGATAGACCGGTGAGAACCGCAGTCCGGAGCGGCGGCATGCCGCATGCATGAACCCGGTATCGAAATCCGCATTATGTGCAATCAGCGGACGATCCCCGGCAAATTCCAGAAACATCTGCATCGCTTCTTTTTCCGACGGAGCATCTTTGACGTCCTCATCCCGGATGCCGGTAAGACGGGTGATCTCCGCCGGGATGGGGATTCCAGGATTCACAAAGGTGTTGAATTCCCGGATGATCTCTCCTTCTTTGAAGATCTGTGCACCGATCTCCGTCATGCGGTCATTGACCGCATTGAGTCCTGTGGTCTCGATATCGAAGGACACAAATTCCGAATCCAGCGGGAGACTGCAGTTGCCGTGCACCGCACGGTTTCCTTCCATATCATTGACGTAATAGATCTCGCATCCGTAAATGACTTTGATCTTGTGTTTCTTTCCGGCTTTCCAGATATCCGGAAAGGCCTGACATACACCATGGTCCGTCACGGCGATGGCAGGCATGCCCCACTGTGCTGCCCGGGCCACGATGGCTTCCGGATCCGTCAGTGCATCCAGTGCGGAAAAACGGGTATGTACGTGCAGTTCCACACGTTTCTCCGGGGCTTCGTCCGGGCGGATATACCGTTTGCCCTTCATAATGTTTCTGGGCTCCAGAATCATGTCCTCGTCATAACGGCTGTAGGTAATATCTCCCTGAACGACCAGATGATCCCCTTTCTGGATCTTATCCAGGATAGTCTGATCATCCGTGTTTCGCAGATACCGCGAGACCCGGACCGAGCCGGTCAGATCGGTGATGTCAAAGATCAGTACCGCTGCGCCGCGTTTCTGCAGCTTTCGGGATTCCACGGATATGACATCGCCTTCCACGATAACCGCCCCGGAGTCCATGGCCAGATCGGACATGGGAAGGATGGATCCCCGGATGTTTCTGCCCATCAGCACGGTTCCTTCCGGGCGTCCCTTCTGGGATTCCGGACTCTTGGGCTGAACATTGATCTTCGGTTTCGGATAATCCGGGATCAGCTGTACTTTTCTCATATTATACACCGCACGGATGGTCTCACAGATCAGATTGACCTCAGCCGGTGCCGGTCGTTTATTGAAATGAGCCTGAACCGCCAATGTCTGCTCGTCGATATTCACATCTACCCGGGTAATGTATGCCTCGGACAGACCTCCGCACATGGCGGAGTAATCCAGGCATTCCGGAAACATTGTTAAAAACGGAGTATTCTCCACGATTCATTCCTCGCTTGCTATCATGTTCATCAGCTCATCACAGAGCTTCTCGTAGGGAACAGTCCCTACGACTTCTCCTTTGCGGATCAGCAGGCCACAGTCTTTTCCTCCCGCGATTCCGAAATCGGCTTCTCTGGCTTCTCCCGGACCGTTGACGACACATCCCATGACTGCCACCGTGATGTCCCGGTCAAGGCCGGCAATGCGGGACTCGACTTCTTCCGCCAGTCCGATAAGATCGATCTCCGTGCGTCCGCAGGTGGGACAGGAGACCAGGCGCACGCCTCCGGAACGCAGTCCGGCAGCTTTCAGAATCGCCACACCGGTACGAACTTCCTGCACCGGATCTGCCGTCAGGGAGACCCGGATGGTGTTTCCGATCCCCTCATTGAGAAGCGTCCCGATGCCGACTGCCGATACGATAGTCCCCTGAAATGCCGTTCCTGTCTCCGTGACGCCTACATGCAGCGGATACGAAAAAGTCTCTGCCGCCAGACGATAGGCTTCCACGGTAAGAGGTGCGGAGGATGCTTTCAGAGAGATGGCGATATCATCAAAGTCAAACTTGTTGAGAAGCGCAATGTGGGTTCTGGCGCTTTCCACCATGGCTTCCGCGGTCGGATGTCCGTACTTTTCCAGAAGCCTCTTTTCCAGACTGCCCCCATTGACCCCGATACGGATGGGGATATTCCTGCTGCGGCATTTTTCCGCCACGGCACGGACATTCTCTTCTCCTCCGATGTTTCCGGGGTTGATACGGATGGCATCCGCTCCCCGGTCGGCACACTCCAGTGCCAGCCGATAATCAAAATGAATGTCACAGACGATGGGGATGGGGGATCGCTCCTTCAGAGCAGAAATGGCTTCCGCCGCTCTCATATCCGGTACCGCGACCCGGACAATATCACATCCGGCGGCATGGAAATCCATGATCTGGGCGATGGTTGCGTCCACATCCCAGGTCTTGGTATTGCACATGGACTGTACCGTTACAGCTGCGTCACCGCCGACTGCCACATTTCCTACCATGAGTTTCTTTGTCTGTTCCCGTTTCGTCATATCAGTTTTCCTCATTGTACGATCAGTTTCGTAATATCATTGAACATCACCACGGCCATAAGACCGAGCAGCAGGATCATACCCACTGCATTGATGTAGTTTTCATATCTTGGGTCCGGTTTTCTCCGGAACAGTAACGTATACAGCGCCGTGACCAGCATGAGAAAGATCCTTCCGCCATCCAGTGCGGGAATCGGAAGCATGTTCATCACTGCCAGGTTCACTGCGATGAACGCGCAGAAATACAGGATGTTCCGTACCGCATCCGAATGCGACTCGGAACTCTCACCCACTTCCGACAGGACACTGACGATGCCCACCGGTCCGGACATATCCTTGATCCCCACAGCGCCGGTCACCAGCTGCCGCAGGCCATCCCACACCATGCGCACGAATTCCGCCGACCAGCGCACGGAATAAGACAGCACACTCCCGGGCGTCGCTTTGACCGTCTGGAACAGCAGTCCGTATTGCAGTCCGTGTCCCTCATATTCGATCGGAACCATAGGGTAATCCTGCAGCGTGACCTTCTCTCCATTTCGTTTCACAACGATATCGTGTGTCTGTTTTACGGACCCGTCACCGAGCCAGTCGGAGACATCCCCGGCGAAACGGATCTTATGACCGTCAATGGAAACAAAGCGGTCGCCTGCCTGCAGCCCATCACTGCTCTCATAGGGGCATCCCTCCAGAAAGCTCTGGATCTGCGTAGTGGAAAAACCGGATGCGGAAGCAAAGACGATCACCAGAAGCACGATCCCCATGAGATAATTCATGGCGGACCCAGCGCACAGGATCAGCAGCTTCTGAAAGAAATTGCGGTTCCCAAACGCTCTCGGATTCTCCGAAGACTCGTCCTCTCCCTCCATGGCGCAGAATCCTCCGATGGGAAGAAGGCGCCAAGAGTAGAGGGTCTCGCCCTTCTGCTTATGCAGAAGAAGCGGACCCATGCCGATGGAAAATTCATTGACCTGCACATCGCAGGCTTTTGCCGTAATAAAATGTCCGAACTCATGGACTGCGATCAAAACTCCAAACAGAAGGATCGCTATAATGACATACATGAATCAGAAATTCTCCCTTACATACTGTCTTGCCAGTGTATCATACTCAAGGATCGTATCAAGATCCGGGTCTTTTACAGGCTCAAAATGATCCACTGCCGCCTGCACTGCATCATAAATGCGGTTATATCCCAGTTCGCCGCCCAGGAATTTATGGACCGCGATCTCGTTGGCCGCGGACATGACGCAGGGGGCGATTCCCCGCTCTCTGGCACATTCCATGGCCAGACGGAGGCAAGGTACGTTCTCCAGATCCGGCTCCTCAAAAGTAAGATCGGACATCTTCCAGAAATCCAGTCCTTCAAACGGAGACGCGCAACGCTGCGGATAGGTCATTGCCAGCTGGATGGGCAGACCCATGTCCGTGATCCCCAATTGCGCGATCACTGTTCCGTCCACCAGTTCCACCATGGAATGGATGACGCTCTGAGGATGCACCACCACCTGGATCTGTTCCGGATCGACCTGGAACAGATGCATGGCCTCGATGAACTCCAGTCCCTTATTCATCATTGTAGACGAATCCACCGATATTTTTGCACCCATGCTCCAGTTCGGATGGGCAACGGCCTGCTGCGGGGTGATTCCTTCCAGTTCCTCCCGTTTTCTTCCTCGGAACGGTCCGCCGGAACCGGTCAGAAGGATCTTTTTCAGTTCTCCCTCTTCTCTTCCCATCAGGCACTGAAAGATTGCGGAATGTTCCGAGTCAACCGGAACGATCTCCGCCCCTTCTTTTTGGGAAGCAGCCATGACCACATCCCCGGCGCATACCAGCGTTTCCTTATTGGCCAGTGCGATCCTTTTCTTTTCCCGGATCGCGGCCATGGTCGGACGCAGTCCGATAGCCCCGGAGACCGCGGTAACAACACAGTCCACGGAAGAGAGCGTTGCCGCTTCCATAAGGCCTTCCAGTCCGGAACCGATACGGATGGAGGTATCTCCCAGCCGCACTTTCAGATCTCTGGCTGCTTTCTCATCAAATACCGCCACATACTCCGGCTGAACCAGTCGCGCCTGCTCCTCCAGAAGATCCACTTTCCTCTGTGCCGTCAGGGCACGCACAGGGATTCCAAGATGCCGGGCAGCGGCAATGCTCTGTTTACCAATGGAGCCAGTGCTGCCAAGTATCGACAATGACTTAACCATGTTTGCTGTCCTCTTTTACTCCGCCGAAACGGCGGTCACGTTTCTGATAGGCGATTATCGCCTTATCCAGTTCTGCCGGTGTAAACTCCGGCCACAGGGTATCGGTGTAATAAAACTCCGAATATGCGCACTGCCACAGCAGGAAGTTTGACAGGCGCTTCTCTCCGCCCGGCCGGATCAGAAGCTCGGGATCCGGAATCCCGGCGGAATACAGATATCCGGAGAACTCTTCTTCCGAAAGATCATTTTCGCGGGTGCCGTTTTTGACTTCCTCCGCATAGCGTCTGGCGGCGCGGATGATCTCATCGCGGCCTCCGTAATTGATGCAGAGATTGGCCTGAAACCCGTTTTCCACCTGAATCTGGTCATCCAGTTCATTGGTCTTCTGCACCAGCGCCTGAAGATCTTTCGACAATACGGACACATCGCCGAATATCCGCATTTTGATCTGGTCCTCGATCATTTCGTCGATACCAATCTGCAGATACTGGCCAAGGATCTTCATGATGGTGTTCACTTCCAGCTTCGACCGCTTCCAGTTTTCCGTGGAGAAGGCATACACCGTCAGATAGTTGATCCCGAGAGACTGACAGTAATAGGAAAGGGTACGGAAAGCCTCTGCCCCTTTCGCATGTCCAAATGTGCGGGGTTTTCCCTGCTCCTTGGCCCAGCGTCCGTTGCCATCCAGAATAATGGCACTGATCTTTTAAACTCTGCCATCAGACTGCCATCAGTTCCTTTTCTTTCTTTCCGATCACATCATCGACTTTCTTCGTGAAGTCATCGGTGAGCTTCTGGATGTCTTTCTCGGCAATTTTGTAATCATCTTCCGTGATCTCCGATGCCTTCTGCTGTTTCTTCATCTTATCTACCGCGTCGCGGCGGACGTTGCGCACAGAGACCTTGGCCTCTTCACCATACTTCTTGACCTGCTTGGTCAGTTCCTTACGGCGCTCCTCGGTCAGCTGCGGGAAGATCAGACGAATGCTCCGGCCGTCATTCTGGGGGTTGATACCGATATCCGAGCTCAGGATCGCCTTTTCGATGTCCTTGACCGCTTTGGTATCCCAGGGCTGGATCAGCAGCGTGCGGGGATCGGGAGAAGATACGGATGCGATCTGCTGGATGGGAGTGGGGGTTCCGTAGTATTCCACCATCACCTTGGACAGCACGGCAGGATTGGCTCTTCCGGCACGGATGCCATCCAGCGCGTCTTCCAGAGTATCCAGGACCTTTTGCATTTTCTGTTCAAATACCTGATATTCCGACATGTTTCTTTCCTCCTTCTATGGTTATATTCCGAATTTAAAATTACAACGTTACCGTAGTGCCCACGTTCTCACCGAGAACCGCGCGCACGATGTTTTCCGGATCTGCCAGTGGGAACACCACCGCGGGGATCTTGTTGTCCATGGCAAGACTGGTCGCCGTCATATCCATGACATTGAGATGCTTTTCCAGCACTTCCGCATAAGGAACAGAATCATACTTCACCGCAGTGGGATCCGTACGGGGATCTCCCGTGTACACACCGTCGACATTCTTAGCCAGAAGGATAGCGTCGGCATCGATCTCACAGGCGCGCAGTGCCGCGGCGGTATCCGTGGAGAAGTAGGGATTGCCCGTTCCGCCGCCAAAGATCACGACGGTACCGTTTTCCAGTGCTTTCACTGCGTCTCTTCTGGTATAAACATCTGCAAAGGTGGTCATTGCCACGCTGGTCATGACCTTGACGCTCATCCCCTGCTGTTCCATCCGGTCGGAAACCGCCAGGGCGTTCATCACGGTAGCCAGCATTCCCATATGGTCGGCTCTGGAGCGTTCCATATGTCCTTCCCCGTTTTTCAGGCCGCGCCAGAAGTTGCCGCCGCCGACGACGATGGCGATCTGGGCACCCATGTCCACGCACTGTTTGACCGCCTTGCAAACCTCATCGATGAATGCAAAGTCCAGTCCGGTGGACTTTCCTCCTGCCAGCGCTTCTCCGCTGACTTTGATCAGGACTCTTTTATAAGCAGGTGTTTTCATAGTAGTCTCCTGTAATGATTATTTTTATGCATCAAATACTCCCAGTATCACGATACCGATGACAACGATAACGATTGCTGCATAGTGTTTGAATGACAGTTTTTCCTTTAAAATCAGTCGGCTCCATACAACAGAGAGGACACAGTAGGCACTGATGATGGGTGCGGCCAGCGCCACATGGGCCTCATCCGCCAACGCATAGATATAGGCATACTGTCCTGCCGTTTCACACAGTGCGCCAGCGTATTTCGGCACTTCCTGCCGAAATACCAGTTTCTGCTTTTTGATGCCCAGTGTATAGATGGCACAGCAGATTCCGGTGAAAAGGAAAGTCAGCTCATATGCCGTGTTGGCAGAATCCTCATTGAGTCTCAGAAGCACACGGCTGTCTGCAAATGTTCCCAGTGCGTCCAACAGACAGTAGATTATAGGAATTGCGATGGCAATGGCACTTTTGGTATAGCGATGATTGCATGCCTGTTGTCTCGCCTTTCGCAGATCTTCATCTTCCGTGGCTTCCGTAATGCCAAGGCCGACGATACCCAGAATGACAAAGCCGACAGCAAGAAGCTGCAGTGCAACGATGGAACCCAGGCCGTCAACGGCCAGTGTCAGAATCGCTACAATCGCACCGGATGAGTTGCAGATGGGTGAAGAAATGGAAAGCTCGATATAGCGCAGGCCGAGATATCCGATGGCCATAGATGAGATATACAGGAGGGACACGGGAAGGTAGGTTGCGATCACGTTCCAGCTGATATCCACATGCACGAAAAAGATCTCAATGAAAGCGTGGATGCCCATTACCAGTCCCACGGCCATGACCATTTTCAGATGGCTGTACGGATCCGATTTATCCTGGCAGCCGATTTTGGAGAACAGGTCGGAACCACTCCAAAAAACAAGCGCGATAACAGAAAACCAGAACCACATAAATAAAGCTGATACTCCTTTGCTATAAGTCGAATTAAATTTTATCACTCAGCCGTATTTTTATCAATTGGCAATTGGCACATATCCGCATCGGTATGGGAATCCTGTTGACACCTCAAAAGCGATTCCTGTAAGATGGACTCAAATCATTGAGAACATAAGGAAGGCAAGTTATGGAGCATCCGAAACTACTTCTTGCACAGGCACAGGAGCTGAAAGAGGAGCTGGTCGCCACTCGGAGACATCTTCATCAGCACCCGGAGCTCAGCGACATGGAATTTGAAACCGCACTATTCATCGAGCGGAAGCTGGATGAATACGATATCCCTCACAGGAGGATCGGAGATACCGGTATCGT
>CADCMP010000022.1 GCA_902802565.1 Oscillospiraceae bacterium | reverse complement strand
TCCAACATCGCCATCGTGGGTGAGACCGGTGCGGGAAAATCCACGCTGGTCAATCTTGTATGCCGGTTCTTTGAACCCACGGAAGGCCGGGTCCTCATCGACGGTCGGGACGTGCGGGAGCGCAGTCAGCTGTGGCTTCACAGCAACATCGGCTATGTACTGCAGTCTCCCCACCTGTTCTCCGGATCCGTCCGGGAGAACCTCCGCTACGGAAAACCGGACGCCACGGACGAGGAGATATGGAAGGCCCTGAAACTGGTGTCGGCGGATGAGGTGGTGCGGAACATGGAGGAAGGCCTTGACAGCGAAGTAGGCGAAGGCGGCGCTCTCCTGTCCACGGGAGAAAAGCAGCTGCTGAGCTTTGCCCGGGCCATCCTGGCCGATCCCGCGATCCTCATTCTGGACGAAGCCACCTCCTCCGTGGATACGGTGACGGAAAAGAAGATCCAGCAGGCCATCCACACCATCACGGAGTCCCGCACCAGTTTCGTCATCGCCCACCGTCTGTCCACCATCGTGGACTGTGACCGGATCCTGGCCATCTCTGACGGCCGGATCGTGGAATCCGGCACCCACGAGGAACTGATGCAAAAGAAGGGATACTACTACCGTCTGTACACACGGCAGTACGAGGATCTGGAGACCTCCCGCCGTTTCCGGGAGGATCCCGGCACGAAAAAATGATCCGCTTTCAGAAGGATCAATACGAATGAAAACACAGGTCGGTTCCCGTCTTATGCACATGGGAACCGGCCTGTATTTTTTGAGTTCTTAATTATTGTGAAGTTACATAATACCGCCCTTGCTTTTTTGTGTATATTATGGATTCCTTTAAAAAATTTAGACAAAATCTCCAAAGTGATGGTATAATAATTGCAGTAAATTAACGGAGGGGGAGAAACTCCGTATTATTTTGAAAAGGAGAGAGCAAAATGGATTTTCTGAAATTCTTACTGGAAAATGAGTTTGTCGTTGGATTGGCAAAAGCTTCCGGCTCCCTGCTGGGCAATTTCCTGGCAGGCATTCTTGGTCCTCTGCTGAGCAATCTCATGTAATCGGACTGCCGATCTTCAGTATTTTGAAAAATAAAAGAGAAGCGATAACATATCGCTTCTCTTTTATTTTTCCGATAATCACGCGCCGACTTTTTCGTCAAAGGCTTTCAGGACCACCGCGATCTCCGCACGGGTCGCCGTTTTCTTGGGACTCAGGGTCCGGGAATCCGTTCCCTGAATCAGTCCGATGCTCACGGCCCACCGCATGGCCGGCTGCGCGTAGTTGGAAACGGAAGAGGCGTCCGAATAGCGGACGAGCGTTTCCAGGTTCCAGGTGTTCTTCCCTTCCTTCTGGGCAAACTGGTAGAGGATCGCCACCAGCTGTTCTCTGGTAATGGCATCCGATGGCCCGAAGGTTCCATTGGGATATCCGGCCACCAGTCCGTAGCCCGAACACCACTGAATGGGATCGTAGTGCCACTCTCCCTTTCGTACATCACTGAAGGAATTGCTGCTCGTCACGGCAGGTTTTCCCTTTTTCGCGTACAGGATCGTCGCCACCTGTGCTCTGGTCACCGTGCTGTCCGGTGAGAACACGTTCTTCGCGGTACCGGTCATGTACTGATGGCTCAGGGCATAGTCCACATACTGGTGGTACCAGGCGTTGCCCGGCACGTCTTTGTATCCGGCACTGGGGCAGCCCTCTTCCCGGGCGTCCCCGAAATAGATCTTCGCCTGTGCGATGGCTTCCGGCACGTTGATCAGTCCGTTTCCGTAGGCGATATCATACCCGGCAGCGCCGAGATCCTGCGAGGACGCGGTAAGGATCTTCTTGAAATCCGCCAGCGTCATGCGGGGATACAGCTGCTTCAGCATCACGGCCAGTCCGGAGACATAGGGGGCGGCAAAGGAAGTGCCGCTTCCCGTCTTCACGGAGTTGTTGTCCGCACCGAGGCTCACCACGGAAGCGCCGGGGGCCACAACGAATACGCTGTTGTTCTGCTGGGAGAAGGACGCCACATGACGGTTGGCATCCACGGCGCCCACGCCGATGGTCTCTTCATAGGCCGCGGGATAGTACAGGGTCCGGGTGCCTTCGTTTCCGGCTGAGGCCACGATGATGACGCCTTTCCCGGCGGCATACTGCACCGCCTGATGGAGGATGTCCACATCCTCCGGAGCGCCGAAGGACATATTGATCACGCTGCAGTGATAGTCGTCCACGCAGGAACGGATGGCCTTCACCGCATCACCCACGATGCTCTTGTTGCCGTCAAAGCACTTCATGGTCACGAAGGTGGCTTCCGGTGCCATGCCGGCGATATCGATATGGTTGTTTTTCTTGGCACCGATGATGCCGGCCACGAAAGTGCCGTGACCCTCCGTATCGTCGGTGCTTCGGTTGTTGTTCAGGTAATTGTACCCGGAGACCATGTTGCTGCCCAGCAGATCCGGGTGGGTAGCATGGACACCGGTATCGATGATTCCGATGGTGACGCCTTTTCCCGTCAGTCCCTGATCCCAGGCTGCTTCCATTCCGATGGCCTGCATCCCCCACTGATTCCGGAAATACGGATCATTGGGAGTCTCCAGCAGCTCCATCGTTCCGTTTCCGGACTCGATGGGTTCCACCGGGTAGAGATCCTCCACGCCCTGCGTTGCCAGCGTGGTGGTTCCCATGCCCGCCATCAGCAGGACCAGCACTGCCAGTATCAGGCCTGTGGCCGTTATTCTCCTTGCTGTCGTTCTGTCCATCCTTCGCATTCCTATCCCCGTTTCTATGGTCAAAAAAGATCTTTCGTACAGTTAATGCACGAAAGACCCGTTTCATTTCATGATTTTACCGATCATCATGCTTTGTGTGCAACTTTTTCATCGTATGCTTTCAAAATCACGGAAATCTGCGCTCTTGTGGCGTGCTTGTTGGGCTCCAGTCCCACATTGGAACCGGAAATGATCCCCTTGTGCACGCACCAGGCCATGGCCTCCCATGCCCAGGAACCCACTTCCTGCACATCCGCATAACCGCCGAGACCGATTCCCATGCCTTCCCCTTCTGCCGCATATCCCTTCAGCTGCGCGTACTTATACAGAATGGTCGCCAGCTGCTGGCGGGTAATATACTCCATGGGATGATACGTACCGTCGGGATATCCGGACACGGCGCCAAAGGTCGCGGCCCAGTTGACAGCAGCGGCATACCAGGCATCTGCGGACACGTCCGAAAAACGCGGCTTCGTACCGGCACTGGGTTTGCCGTTCATGGCATAGAAGATCTGGGCGATCTGGGCTCTCGTCACGGCCCCTTCCGGATTAAACGTATTGGCGGTGGCTCCCACCATGTAACCGCGCTGGACCACATAGTCCACTGCCCCGCGATACCATGCGTTTTGGGGAACATCTACATAATCATTTACACTGGCCGCAAATACGGAGCAACCGAGACTGAGGATCATCGTGATGACCAGAGCCAGTGACAGTAATCGTTTTTTCAAGTCTACACCTCCAACCGGTGACTCAACCTACGGGGGAATTGTCTCTATCTCTTTGATTATCCAACATTTGGGCGGTAAAAGCAACCGCAAAAGACGGTTCTTTCTCTTGTTTCTTTGTCAATCTTGTGGCAGAATGGTCACAGATATTCTAAACAAGAAGGAGTCTTTTCGGTGAAACTGTTTCCAAAGGACAACAAATGGGTTCCTTACACCATTGCCGGCTGCATCACGGTGATCCTGTACCTGCTGCTGAGCCACGTCGGACCGATCTTCAACGCCTTTGGTGTGATCTGGAACTTTATCCTCCCGGTAGTCCTGGGTGCGATCATCGCCTATGTGATCAATCCTCTGGCAAAGCTCTGCGAACGCAAGCTGTTTTATAAAATGAAGAATGAGCGTACCGCATGGATGTGGTCCGTGGTGGTAGCTCTTGTGGTATTGATCCTGATCATCGTACTGCTGTTCATGGCGCTGATCCCTCAGGTCGTCAACAGCATCGTCTCGCTGGTATCCAACTTTGACAGCTATGCCGCCAGCGTGGACAAGTTCCTGGACAAGATCTCGAAGCTGGCCGCCAAATACAATCTGGACGCCACCGCATTGGAGACCTCTGCCCACAACATGGTCAATAATATTCTGGATTCCCTTCCGAACCGGCTGAGCAAGCTGGTATCCGCGTCCAAGACCTTTGGCAGCAACCTGGTCACTTGGCTCCTGGGATTTGTCCTGGCCGTGTATTTTCTGGTGGACAAACCGGCTCAGGTCCGCGGAATGAAGCGGTTCTTCCATGCTGTGCTTCCCCAGCGGACCTACGACGGATTCGTCCGTTTCTGCACCCGCAGCGATAAGATCCTGGTGAAATTCATCTCCTGTGAAGTCATCGACGGTGTCATCGTCGGTATCGTGAACTTCATCTTCATGGCCATCTGCGGCATGCCGTACAACGTCCTGATCTCCGTCATCGTGGCACTGACGAATCTGATCCCCACCTTTGGTCCCATCATCGGCACTGTGGTCGGCGGTCTGATCCTGGTCCTGAACAATCCCTGGCAGGCTCTGATGTTCGTGATCTTCACCCTCATCCTTCAGACCATCGACGGATACATCATCAAGCCGCGCCTCTACGGCGATCAGCTGGGCGTCTCCGGTGTCCTGATCCTCATCGCCATCATCGTCGGCGGTCGGATCTTCGGCATGGTGGGCATCCTTCTGGGCATCCCCTTTGCCGCCATCGCCATGTTCGTATACGACGAGTATGTCATTCCCAAGCTGGAGAACCGCAAAGGTCATCACGTTCCTGCGGAGGAGTCCCCGGAGTCTCCGGAACCGCCGGAAGCGGTGTGATCCGTTATACAGAATCAACTATAGCAATTGCCCCCGGACCGATGTGTCCGGGGGCATTTCAGTTATATAAGGCTTTGTCATTCCATGGAAAACGGTGCCACGGGACGGGCATAACCCCGCACTTCCAGCGGTTCGTTGCGGATCATCCTCTCCGGGTGTCCCCGCAGCAGAAGGTCAGCGGTCCATTCCCCGTAACGGGATGCAATCTGCCGGTATCCGCCCTCCAGCCGGGGAGTCCGCTGGCGGGAGGAATGGGCATCGCTGGCGATACAGGTCACCAGATTGGCATCCATCAGCCGCTGTGCGGTGATCTCCTCCCGGCCGCCGAATTTCCCCTCCAGGCTGGCCCGGTTGCACTGAGTCAGGCATCCTTCCATGACCCACTGATAGATCCGTTCCGGTCTCTCCTGCACGCAGTAGTACCGTTCCGGATGGGCAATCACCGGAACCAGGCCGTCAAAAGTGTGGATTTCGTCTAATATGAAAGAAATATAATCTTCCGGAGCGTCAAAGGGAAATTCCACCAGGAAATACCGGGAATCGTTCAGACCGAACAGCAGCTCTTCCCGGATCTTCCATCGGATATCCTCCGACGCCATGATCTCCATGCCCGGAAGCACCTGCAGCGGGATCCTCTCCCGCTGCAGTTCTTCCCGCAGCCAGCGGACGCCGTCGCGAATCAGGCGCCCGTCTTCCCGGGAGACCGGTTCCGTCATATCCGTGTGCTTGGTGCACACGAGACACTTCGTTCCGTTCCCTGCTGCGATCTCCGCCATCTGGAGAGTGGTCTCCTCGTCCTGGGAGCCGTCATCCAGTCCCGGCAGAATATGGGTATGTATGTCGATATAATACGGTTTCAATGACAACATTCCTTCGGATCAGTTGGCGATATTCCGGTCAAAGGAGGCCAGGATCACAGCCATCTCCGCACGGCTGGTGGTCGCCTTCGGCATCAGCCTGTGATCCTCCGTACCGTCCATGACATGGTGTCCCACCGCCCACTGCAGGGCGGGAACGGCATAGGGAGTCACATCATTGATATCCTTGAATCCGGAGATGTCTCCGCTGCGTGCGGCATCGTAATTCTTCAGCTTAACGTAATTATAGATGGTTGCCATGAACTGCTGCCGGGTGATGCCTGCATTGGGCAGGAAATTGCCGGTGGTATAGCCTTTCATCACGCCGTTGTTGGCTGCCCAGTTGATGGCATTGG
Organism: Oscillospiraceae bacterium; assembly: GCA_902802565.1. Classification (GTDB taxonomy): domain Bacteria; phylum Bacillota; class Clostridia; order Oscillospirales; family Oscillospiraceae; genus UBA2922. The sequence continues at coordinate 10,308 of CADCMP010000022.1, read as the reverse complement.
AATACCATTTCCCGCTGGGAACATCCGGGAAGTTTCCGGACTTTGTCACGGCCGGTTTCCCCTCCAGTGCGTAGAGGATCTGAGCGGTCTGTGCCCGGGTGACCACGTAACTCGGTCCGAACCGGTTATTTCCGATTCCGGAGGCCAGTCCTTTCGCGGCGCAGTAATTCACGGCATTGTAATACCAGTCGGTTGCCTTGACATCGGTAAACCCGGCTTCCGGGATATCCTCCTGTTCGGTGAGAACAAAGGTCCCCTCATAGTAGATACCGTCGTCATCATAAATGACGATGTTGTATTCCGTCTCGAACTCCAGTTCCTCGCCGGAATCCAGTACCAGAGCGCCGTCCACGATGGGGGCGTCCTCCGCCAGATAAGTGGTGACTTTCTTGGAGCCCGTGCGCTCCTCCGTATAGAGATCCGCGGTGGGTTCTTCCAGATCATCCGGCAGTCCGGTGATCTCCAGGGTGGTTTCATCCACCATCTCGAATGTCAGTTTCGGTGCTTTCGGCGCCGCCGATGCGCCCACCGCCAGAAGGGTGGTCAGCATGGCCAGTGTCAGGATTCCGCTGAGCAGTTTTTTCCAGTGGTTCATGGGTTTTCCTCCATTTTTGCTGTGGTTGTTAACCGACGGCCCGGGAGACCGTCAGGGAACGGAAGCGGCAGTTTCCGGAGTCACCGGCCGGGAGATCAAAGACCCCCGTGAACTGGCCTCCGATATAACTGTTTCCGTTTTCATCGTACTGATAGACATGTCCCTGGACCATGACCTCCGTGTCCGTGACATCCAGGTTCACGTCCGTGAAGAACATCCAGTCCCCGGCACCGAAGTCTCCGGTGGCGGGCATCTTGCAGGTTTCCTTCTTGATCTTCTTGACGTAGTTATCGTAAAAGCACTGCATATCCCCTTCCCCCACGGGACCGAAGAGTTCTTCCATGATCCCCGTCAGTTCCGACTTGGTGGACTTGTTCAGGGTCTCACTGTCGTAGTGGATGCGGGCGTCGGTGATGAAGTACTGATACTGATACAGGGCAAAGGCCTTGTCTTCCGGTGTCAGGCCCTCCGTGGTAATGGTGATGTCCTCCACCGTCTGGGGCCAGCCCATATGGTTCTTATAGATGCATTCCAGCCGGTGGGAAAGATCGAACGCCGCGTTGGTGGAGCTCACCAGGTCATTCATGGTCACCGTGCTCTCCGGGATCTCCTTGGGAAGCTTCCCCTTCAGATGCAGTTCACTGATGCAGCTGTGGGGGAATTTCTTTCCGGATCTCGTGTCGGTGATGAAGACGCGCACGATGCCGTTGGAGACGATGCTCTTGCGGAGCTTGAACTCATAGCCCTGGAAATTGTTCTTGTACTTGCCGGTATATTTGGACAGGGACACTTCCTGGAAATCCTCTCCCGAGGACACGCTGATCCGCGTGGGAGCGGCATACTCCTGGAAGGCCTTCTTGCTGCGCCAGTATCCCGGCAGGATCAGTCCTCCGGTGACCACGGTCCCTTCCGGGATCTCCAGCATCAGGCACTCCCCGGCTCCCTCGTCATAGGCGCCTTCCGCCCAGGCGGTGGTAGGATCCATGTCGCTGATGTAGGAAGCGTCGAACCCGCCTCCGTGTACCGTGGAAGTGGCAGCGATGAGGGACGTGTCCAGATAATCCGCCGGATCCGCCTTCAGAACCGTGGTGTTCATCACTTCCGGCTCCTCGGATGCGCTGGATGACCCGGAATCTCTCCGGCCGCAGCCGGCGACGAGAGACAGGGACAGCAGAAGTGCAAGGACGATGACGGATGTGTTCTTTTGCTTATTCTTCCTCATTCTGCTGATTCCTTTCCAAAGCCCTTCGGTGTGCCGCGATGATGTATGTGGCTACGGAAAAGACGGTCAGTGCCACACAGTAAATAACGAAGAAGACGGTGACGGGCGACCAGCCGGACGCCACGAACAGCTTGCCGGCGTGCATCCCGATATTCAGGGCAGCCAGCAGTCCCACGCCGATGCATACTTCCATCCGGGATCCGTGAAGACCCACATAGCCCAGAAGCAGGATAACCATCAGTCCCGTGATGAGATTCAGCCATGCCCCGAAAGCGGGGCCCTTGATCATGCTGGAAGCGGTCAGCGCCTCATAGCTTGCTCCTCCCAGTACGGGGACGTGAAACAGCGTCAGTGCCAGAATCAGCGCTTTCAGCACCGCCAAGACCATGATCACGACGGCGAAGATGTTTTTCAGTTTCGAAGCGGTAGTCAATTCAGTCGCCTCCTCCATGCTGTAGACATAATATCTTAATTATTATAACTGATTGTCTTCAAAAAAGGAATGTTCCTGTGAAAAAAAACCGGGAGACCATGGCGGTCTCCCGGAAAGTTGGATGAAATTGTCAGGGTGTCGCCGGCTGCTGCGGCGCCCTGGCCGGATCGGCCTGGATATCTCCCTCGTCCTCTCCATCGTCCATATAGGCGTCCGGATTCACGATGGGCGAGATCCCGATGGCGTCCCCTTCCGGCACGCCGAGGCGGTTGTAGGTACTGAGGATCCGGTGGGTGCTGGAGTTGGACTGCGTGGCCACCTGGATGATCTTTCCTTCCAGCGGCTCGTCCGTCTTCACCAGGAGCGTCTGGCTGTCGATGAAGATGGTGTCCAGCAGTTCGCCCTTATCCTCTTCGCCCGTATCGGCGGGGTTCTCCTTATCGTTGTCGAACACCAGCACCTTGCTGGACTGGGTGAAGTTCACGCCGGAGACCGTATAGGTCTCGTCGTTGATCTTGTCCACGGAGATGGCCCGGGAGCGTTTCGTTCCCAGAAGCATGTTCGTCCGCCGGAACGGGAACTGCTCATAGTAGGAATAGCGCTTGCCGTAGAGCAGGTCGTACTGGAGCATCTGCATGTAGTAGTTATACTCCGGATCGTCCTTCATGTTCTGATGGAAGTTGAACATGACGCCCTGATGGATATTGAGGTCGTCAAAGATCTCCGCCATCACCTGATAGGCGGCGACGTCCTTCCGCTCGTGCTTCAGTCCGATGTTGTCCCAGATAAGGTAGTCCGTCTGATAGATGGTACCTCCGTTGAGGTCTCCGTTACTCAGGCCCAGAGTGGGCAGATGGTCTCCGTAGAAGAGGATCACGGAGGGCTCGTTCCGGGCTTCCACGCTCTCAATGAGCTGTTTGACGAAGGCATCCTCCTCATACAGCTGATTGACGTAGTACTCCCACTGCCAGTGGGCCTCGTCCGTGGAGGTACCGGTGACGTCGATGGCAGGTTCCTCGATGGCCTGCTCCACGGGAAATGCGCCGTGGGGCTGAACGGACACCACGAACACGAAGTCCCGGCTGGAACTGGTGACATCCAGCGCATCGTTGATGGGTCCCACCAGGTTGCGGTCCCGCATCCATCCGCCTTCGTTCACGTCGTCCTGCGTATCCATGTACTCCTCCGAGACGAAGCGGAAATAGCCCAGACGGGAGAAAACGGTACGGCGGGAGTAGAAGTTGGCCTCGTTGTTGTGGATGGCGGTGGGCCGGTAGCCCAGAGTATTGAGCTCATAGGCGGCGCTGTCGCACACCCGTTTGGACAAAATGGTCTTGTAGGGAAGCTCGCCGGCGCCGAAATAGCGCAGGCTCATGCCGGTCTGCACGGCAAACTCCGTGTTGATGGTCCCGGCTCCCACCACCGGCACCTCAAAGTATCCGGAAGTGTATTTCTTCGACAGTTCGTGCCAGTTGGGCAGCGGATCCTGGTTGAAGTTCAGCCAGTTCACACGGGTGGGATCGAAGAAGGTCTCCAGCTGCACCACGATGATGTTGGGCTGGACCTCCATGTTGGTGGTGCCGTCATCGATCTTGTCCACCAGTTCCTCCACCGCTTCCTTGGTATAGCTGTTGGGCTCGCTGATGCCCGTATCCAGCACCGACACGGTAAAGCAGTACGGGAATCCGTATTCCTTGTAACTGTTGGCCAGGTTGTCAAAGTAATTGGTGAGGATATTGGCTCTCAGCAGCAGGACCGTCAGTCCGTAAAACGCGGCAAAGGCCACTAGCACCAGCGGCACGTTCAGTGCATACTTGATCTTCTTTCCGTATTTCGGGGCGTTCCGGAAGGCCCGTACCAGACCGATAATGACGAAGACCAGGATGACGCAGAACAGCGCCACCTCCAGGTTGGAGCGGTACTTCGGCAGGATGGAGAGTCCTTCCTGAATGGTCCGCATGTCCTGTCCGGTGAGGGGCGTGACGCGGCTTGCCAGCACCAGTCCGTTCACCGCACCCATCAGAAACCAAATGAAACTGATGAAGATCCGTGCAAAGCTCCGGCGCCGGGTGAGAAACACCAGCGTAAGCGACAGATAGATCATGAGGGTGTTGTACAGATAGACCTTCTTATGGGTCACCATGAACACCGCGGCTTCCGCCAGGGAATGCCGGGACATGGCCTCGATGAGAAAATACAGGACGAAGGCCAGAACGAAATGGTAGATCAGGGCATACTTGTTGAGAAATGCCGCCAGCTGTTCCAGCTTTTCCGACCGCTCCTGCTTCTTCTGCGGCTGCGCCTCATTGACTTGTTTTTTCTTCTTAAACACGATATAGGACCCCGTTCTCAAAAAACCACGTTTTTCAAAAAAACAAAACGATCAGATAAACTGGAAATATCTTAGCAAATCTGATCCCTTTTTGCCATAGTCCCACAGGGGAAAAATGGCGGAACCGAAAAAATTTTACATTTTCCGGCGCTCCGACTTGGCATTTTTTCCTTCTTTTGGGTTTACGGTTTCCATAAGTCTCCTCCCCCGTTCCGAAACACGATCCGGCATCTTCTCCGGGGTACGGAAACAGGACCTTTCCCACCGGTTTGATGAGAAATACCATATTGATAATCCCTATAAATATGGTATACTGTAGTAAAATGTTACATTTATGACTATCTTTCAGTTTAGTCATTGATATAACACAAACTCTTTATACTCAAAGGGGGAAGAATGAGTGAAGGATCTCAAGCATCTGATCTATTTCGAAAATCTTCTGCAGGAAGCCAATAACGAGCTCGTGCAGAAGGCCATAGCAGACGGAGATAAGGCACTTGGCTACAACTGCTACTATCTTCCGGAAGTTCTGCTGAACCTGCCGGGCAGCTTCTCCAGTCGTCTGCGTGCACCCAACTGCACGTCTCCCGACGTAGCTACCTACTACATGACCAACCGTAACTGCCCCTATGTCCGTTCCATTCTGGAGCGTGCCATTGAAGGCGGCTACAACTACCTCAACGCCCTGTTCGGCGTCGAGGCCTGCTCCACCATGGAGCGTATGGAAGAGCACTTCGAACTGCTCCATCCCGTTGAGAATCATCCGTTCGTCACACACATCATCGACGCTCCCATCAAGGGCGACTCCACCAACCTCGACTACTATAAAGTGGAGCTGAAGGAAATTCTGAACTGCCTGAAGGATCTGGGTATCGACACCTCCGAGGCGGCCATGAAGAAGGCCATCGAGGATCACAACGAGATCAGCGCCATCATGCAGGAGATCAGCGATATGCGCAAGGCGGACAATCCCGTGATCACCGGCTATGAATTCCATGTCATCCAGCTGGTCAGCCAGGTCTGCCCGCACAAATACATCAAACCGTATCTGCAGGAGACTCTGGAAGAGCTGCGCAAGCGCGCACCGGAGAAGGAATTCCCCTTCCGCGTCCGCGTCGTCCTGTACGGCTCCGAAGTGGACGATCCCGAGTTCACCAAGCTGATCGAGACCTGCGGTGCCATGGTCGTTGCCGACCGTTACTGCTTCGGTATGTTCCCCAGCCGTGAGACCATCGAGATCAAAGCCGGCGAGACCGCATTCGACGCCATCGCCCGTCACTATCTGGAGACCAACCTTTGCGCCCGCTTCATGGATCCCGCCAAGATCGACCAGAGACACGACTTCCTGGAGAATCTGGCCAAGGAATTCAATGCTGACGGCATCATCATCCAGAACATGAAGTTCTGCGAATTCTGGAGTTACGAAAAGGTTCTGGCTTCCCACATCATGATCAACGAGCTGAACATCCCCAGCTGCACCATTGAGAAAGAATACGCCATTGGTTCGGTCGGACAGCTCCGTACCCGTTTCCAGGCCTTCGTGGAATCTCTGGAAATCAAGAAAATCAATAGCTGAGGAGGAGTCATAGAATGAAATTAAAGATTAAGAATCCTCTGGATCCCGTCATCAATTTCGTCGATGACAAACTGAAGAAGTTCGATCCTATCTGGATGGCTGAGAACGGTGTCGGCGGTCAGCGTACCCGTTACTATGACCAGACCGGTATCGCAAAATATCGTGAGTGGCGCGGTGTCAAGGACACCATGCAGGCCTATGTCTGCTGGCTGAAGAACCTGGGCATGATGGGCCTGATGGTCGGCAGAGCTCCCACCAACTTCCTGAAAGCATTCTGGGAGTACCGCTGGATGGGCTCCTACCTGGCAACCTTCGCATTCCTGGATCGTCTGTTTGAAGGCTATCGCGGATATGAGCTGAAAGTCGCCTGCATGAACTCCAACACCATCGTTCACTGCATCACCGACATGATGGTAAACATCATCGGCAATGACCGTCGTCTCGGCGGCGGCAAGAACACCAACAAGGTCATTGGTCTTGACGAAGCAGTTCCCGCACTGTTCATCGGCGGCTTCCCCACCCTGACTCCGATCCCGCTGCAGACCTTGCCGGAATTCGTTATCTGCGATATCGACCAGCACATGGAGCCGTTCTACATTGACGTGGCCGAGTCCTTCGGACTTCCCGCCGACGTCTGCTCCCGCTGCTCGGCAGAGACCGGTGTTACGCTGGACGACGCCTTCCCCATCGTTGGTCTTGGCGCCATCTCCTCCAACACACCTTGTAACGCATCCGAATCCACTTCCATGTTCCAGAGACGTCGTTTCGAAGACATGGGTCTGGCCTATCATCCCTTCATGAACGCCATGCAGCACAACACGCCGGAAGGCCATGACTACACCCTGGCGGAAATGAAGAATGCCATCAAGTTCGTGGAAGACACCTACGGCGTGAAATGGGATATGGACGCCATGCTGAAAGTGGCGGAAGAGTCCAACAAACAGCTGGAGTATGAACACATCAAATGGGATTACTTCAAGACTCCGTACTCCCCGCTGGGCGGCATCGCCGAGACTCTGTACAAACTCGTTGAGTTTGCACTGGGCAACGCCATGAACCCGTACTTCTCCAAGAACGACAAGAAAGTCGTCAAGATCATGGAATACTGCTATGTGAACAAGATCAAGCCCTACAAAGGCAAGACCCGTCACAGAGCATTCCTGTGGGGACCCTCCGCAGTTTACTACTGCGATTTCCCGACCTGGACTCAGAACTGCTGGGGCCTGGCCATCATCCTGAACATGGACTCCACCATGGGTAACGTGTTCATCGATACCTCCGATCCGGAAAGAGCCATGTATGACATCGCCCGTATCGAGGAAAAAGGCATCATGCGTCACCACGCCGTCGGCGGCTGGGACAACGTAAACGCCGTTTGGGACTGGGCAAAACAGTTCAACTGCGACATGGTCATCTGCAACGACAACGTGGCATGTAAGGGTATGAACGGTATCCACTCCATGCTGGAAGAAGAAGCCAACGCACACGGCTTCCGCTTCCTCTTCCTCCCGCAGGATCTGGAGGATCACCGTACCATCTCCAGACAGGATATGAGAAATACCATCAACAACTACATGAGCGTCGTTCTCAATGAGGAACCGCTGGATCCCACTCTGGTGGAATTCGACGACTCCCTTGCATGGTAAGGAGGAAAGAACCACGATGAAGACTGCATTTAAAGTAGCAAAAACTCTCACCGGACTGGGCCTTCTGGCTTTTCTGGGAACGTTTTCCATCTTCATGTTCAACCTGGAAAACAAAATGATCTACTACGTGATCCGTCCTCTGCTGAACAAGCATTACGATACGCAGACGCGTGACCGCAAGATCTGATCGACAATCGAACATAACATTCAAGGCGGGTCCGGAACGGATCCGCCTTGTTCTATAAGGAGAGCCGCATTCCATGATTGGAATGCGGCTCTCTTGCTCTTTGTTTAATTATGAATTTACAGTTTGCGCCAGCTCTTCTTCCAGCACCCTACGGATCTTGTATTCGCAGAATCCGCAGGCGGACATGACGCCCAGTTTTGCTTCCAGTGCTTCCAGTGTGGTATTCCCCTGCCGGATGCACGCGCGGACCTGTCCGGCACGCACGCCCATGCAGCGGCACACCAGATCCCTGTCCCGGATCCTGCCGTCTTCTTTTCTGTGGAGCAGTTTATCGATCATCATTCGAATTCACAACCTACTTCTTCATGTTGCGGTACCGGATGACGGCATAGAGGACGCCGATGACCAGGACCACCGCTGCCGTGAGTATGATGTTGCCGGTCCCCTGTCCGCTGGCCGCCGCTTCCCGGGTGCCCAGATAGATACCGAGCCCGATGAAAAACAGTCCGAAGATCAGCGACAGGATCGTTCCTGTGGAATTTTTCAAATCGATTCACCTCACAACAAGGATACTGTATCACAATCCGTCCGGAGATGCCACTCCAAGAAGATCCCGGAACCATCGTTCCGGGATCCGCTGTTTCCGTTATATCAGAATCCGAACAAATGCAGTTTCCGGAAGATCTTGACCCAGAAGCTGTTATTCCGCTGTTCTTCCTTCTCGGCGATGAGCGCTTCCGTCTCCAGCTCCTGACGGCTCTTGAAGGTCTGTTCCGCCAGTGGCGTTCTCTGGGCATACTCATCGTATCCGGCCACCACGATATGATCGCCGGCCTTCACTTCCAGTTTCTTTCCCAGCTGGCTGCTGTTGAGCTTTGGCAGGGAGCCGTCGGTGGTGTAGTAATAGGTCATGCCCTTTACCTTGTTTTCCACGGTGACGGTGTACACGTCCTCCCCGGACTCCTCCGCTTTCAGTTCCGGCGCGCTGTAGGCCGGCAGACGGGTCTCTTTTCCCGAGGCGTCGGAATAGATGGTGCCGTTCTTGATCTCCACGCCGCGGCGGCGCAGAAGCTCGGAGACGGTCACAAATTCATACCCCTGCTTTGCCAGAGCGTCCATGGCGTGGAGTGCGCCCTGCACGCTGGTGGGATACAGATCGTGGCACAGCACGATGGCGCCGTCTTTAGCGTTGTCCATGATGGCCTGATACACCGCGGTGGTATCCCGGGTCTTCCAGTCGAAGGAATCCAGGTTCCAGGTGATCACGGGATGCTCCACAAAGGAGACGTTGTCCGAATTCTCTCCGCCGGGGATGCGGACCAGATCGTTATACTGTCCGCCCATGGCCTTAAACAGGTAGTTCTCCATTCCGTCGATCGCCACCTGCAGTTCCCCTTTGGTGAGCTTGGAGAATTTTTTGTGATTGTAGGTATGGTTTGCCATCTGGCAGTTGAGCTCGATCATGCGGTCCATGACCTTGCCGTATTTCTTAACGCCCCAGGTTCCGTTCTCGCCGGTCATGAAGAACGTGGCAACGGCACCCCGTTCCTCCAGTCCGTCCAGCAGCATATCCGTGTAGTCGCCGGGACCGTCATCGAAGGTAAACGCGATGAGCTTTGTATCGGTATCACTGGTCTTCTTGCTCTTTGCCGCCAGGGCTCCCGTCATGCCGGACAGCAGGACGGAGGCTGCCAGAACGAAGCAGAGGAACAGCGACCATGTCTTTTTCATTTTCATTGTTCTCATATGCTCTGTCGTTTCTCACGATTACAATAGTGTTTTTCTCGCACACATTATAATATGCTATCCCCGCCCTTTTTGGCAAGCGGTGATTCCGTTTTTCCCTGAACTTTTTCCTAAAGCACCATTTTGTTTTCTGCCGGGAATCTGTTTTTGTGAAAAACAACCCAAGTTGGGAAAAACCGGCAGTCTGGAAATGAAAAAGGAAGGGCTGTCAGCCCTTCCATTTTCATCTTAACGGTTCTTATTTTCTTACGTTGGCATCGTAGGCTTTCAGTATCACCGCAAATTCCGCACGGGTCGCCGCACCCAGAGGATTGAGGGTGTTCCGGTCGGTACCGCTCATGACCTTGTGGGACACTGCCCAGCGAAGCGGGGTGACGGCGTAGTTGGAAATGGAGGAATAATCCGCGAAGGTGGTGATGTTGGCGCTGACGGACACATCAAACTTCTTGTACACGGTGTACTTGTACAGCACGCTCGCCAGCTGCTGGCGGGACACGTACACATTGGGTTTGAAGGTCTTGTCGGTATAGCCGGCCACCATGCCGTTGGCAGCTGCCCAGCGCACCGGATC
>CADCMP010000021.1 GCA_902802565.1 Oscillospiraceae bacterium | reverse complement strand
CGCAGAGCTTCGATCAGCCCCTTGTGCAACAGCGTTTTTGTCATTTTTACGCGGCGGCTGTCCTCTTTCATGGCAGTATCACCCCAAATCGGACTATTTTTTTCAAACACATTTTATAATATTGTTGGAAATCCGTCAAGTCGATGAATAATGACGGAAAAACAACAAAAAGCGGGAAAATGTTGGATTCAAATCAAAACCGGAAAGTCGTTTCACTGTATAAAACGGGAAATTGATGGAAAAATTGCGTAAAACAGCGCAAAAGGATCATGTTTTGGCGATGAATAATAGAAAGCCATGAAGAACGGGATCTGTCCGGAACGAATTTTTATTGACAATAATGCATAAATATTCATTTTTTGAAATATTTTTTTCAAAAAAGTTTTGACTGATCCGCCTTGGCGTTCGGGAGGGGAACGAGGGGTCTTTCGTTTCGTGACAGAGCGGATTTTATCCGGATATTACTGCAAATGGGTTTTCTCAAAATTTTTCCTTTTATCCGGATTATTATATTGACAACCGCTTCATAATTTGGTATTTTATTAAAGCCGTGTGGCCGAGTTTATCCGGATTATTATATTGACAACCGCTTCATAATTTGGTATTTTATTAAAGCCGTGTGGCCGAGTAGTTCAGTCGGTTAGAACGCTAGCCTGTCACGCTAGAGGTCGAGGGTTCAAGTCCCTTCTCGGTCGCCAATAAGGCCCGCGGATTCAATCCGCGGGTTTTATATGCTGCTATAGCTCAGTCGGTAGAGCGCATCCTTGGTAAGGATGAGGTCCCCAGTTCAAATCTGGGTAGCAGCTCCAGATTAAAGACTCAAAACTTCTGTTTTGGGTCTTTTTTGTTATGGGAAAACACCAAATGAAAAACGAAGAATCTTCTCTCGGTTGCAATATCCTACAATTCGTATGGCAGAGGTTTGTGCTGTCTGCGATCTGTATGGTACAATTTGAGCTACCATATTATAAGGGAGTCTAAATATGAGCAGTCTTTCCTCCAAGATCCTGGTGATCAATACCGGCAGTTCTTCGCTGAAGTTTCAGCTGATTGAAATGTATGAAGAACGGTCCATCATTCGCGGCACCTGCGAGCGCATCGGCGAAGAGATGGGTCATATCGAATACAACAAGAAAGGCCGGATCTGGAATATCGATGTGCCGATGGCAGATTATCGTGCTGCTTTTGCCATCGTTAAGAAGATGCTGATCGAAGGGGAGACCCGGGGCGTCAAGTCGCTGGATGAGATCGCCGGAATCGGTCACCGTGCGGTTCAGGGCGGCGAAAAGTATGTGGAAGCCACACTCGTCACCCAGGACGTCAAGGATGCCATTACGGAAATGATCCCCATTGCTCCCATTCATAACCGGGCGACCCTGAGCGGATTTGAGGCAGCGGAGGAGGCCTTCGGAGATCTTATCCCGCAGGTCGCGGTGTTTGACAATGCTTTCCACAACACCATGAAACCGGAAGCGTACATCTATGCGCTGCCCTATGAGTTCTATACCGATTATAAGATCCGCAAATACGGATATCACGGAGCGTCTCACCGTTACGTCACCGAACGCCTTCGCGAACTTTATCCCGCCTATCGGAGAGTCATCTCCTGCCATCTGGGCAACGGCGCATCCCTGTGTGCGGTCCTGGACGGAAAATGTGTGGATACCACCATGGGCCTGACCCCGCTGGGCGGCATCATGATGGGAACACGCTGCGGCAATATCGACCCGGCCATCATCCCGTATCTGCAGAACACCACCGGAATGACCGCCGACGAGATCGACTACATCATGAACAACAAATCCGGTCTGCTCGGACTGTCCGGCGTCAGCTCCGATCTCCGCGATGTGGAGGCGGCAGCGGCGGCAGGCAATTACCGTGCCCAGATCGCACTGGATCTTTTCGTGTATACCGCCGCGACCTATATCGCAGCGGTGACGGTCTCTCTCGGCGGACTGGATGCCATCATCTTCACCGCCGGCATCGGCGAGAACGACCCCGGTATGCGCAAGATGATCTGCGACCGTCTGAAGCACTTCGGCGTGGAGATCGACGATAAGATCAACAATGAAGTGCGGCGCCGTGAATGCAGCATCGCATCACTGGATTCCAAAATCGGAATATTTGTTATTCCCACCAATGAGGAACTCATCGTCGCGAGGGATACCTACAAGCTCATCCGTTCACTGAAGGGTGATGACCTGGATGACTGATTTTCACAAAAATACTTGTGGAGCGGTTTTGTCTCGTGTACAATATTCGGAGTAAGCATAAAAGAGGGAACTGCGTTTCTCGGAAGAGAGAACGCATTAAAAAGGGAGGACCCATATGAATTCGAACGTAATTTATTTCAGCCCCACCGGAGGAACGAAAGCGGTTGCAGAACTGATCATCAACGATCTGAACTCTCAGGTCTTTGACATGACGGTCTCCGTGCTTCCCAGTTTCTTCAATGAGGATGACATCGTGTTTTTCCTGGTTCCGGTCTACGGCGGACGTATTCCGAAACCGGTTTATGAGCGCATGAAACTCATGCACGGCAACAACACCCCGGCCGTGGTCATCACCGTTTACGGCAACCATACCGTGGGAGATGCTCTTCTGGAGATGAAAGAGCTGGCCAAGGAATGCGGATTCAATGTGTTCGCGGCAGCTGAGATGATCGCTCCCCATTCTCTGGACAAGTCCTATGGCGCCGGCCGTCCGGATGCCAGCGACAAGGCCAAGTTCAAGGAGTTCGTGGACAAGGTCATGGCCGCCACCAGCTTCAAGGAGATCACGGTCCCCGGCAACAAGAAGTACAAACCCTATGTCGGCGTTCCGGTCCGTCCCGTCGTGATCCGGAAAAACTGCATGGGATGCGGAATCTGTTCGGAGACCTGTCCCACCAATGCGGTCTATCTGGTTCAGGGAAGAAACAGCGACGTCAGCAAAACGGAACTGTTAAAGTGCATCAGCTGCATGCACTGCATCACGGTTTGCGCCAGCGATGCCCGCCGTGTTCCCCTGGCTGAGAAAGCGGCGATCCATGCCGCCCTTGCCAAGAATGCATCCGGCCGCAAGGAACCGAAGTTCTATCTCTGATTTAAATGAGTTATTTCACGGAGATTTCCTCGTGCAGGAAATCTCCGTTTTCCATTATCTGGGTGTTAATTGAATTCACAATACCCTCAATTTCAGCGGAAATGTATAAAAACAGACACTTTTTGAAAATGTGTTGCATTCAAGTCAAATGAACGAAAATTGATGATTGATTAAAAAAAGCGTTCTTTCTACAATGAAAGCACAGAAGGGAAATGCACTTCCGTTTTTTTTGAAACAACCAGTCAGTCGGTCAACTGACTGCCTCACGGATCCCCCCGTGCAGTACTTTCCCATGAACACCGTCTCATGCCGGCAGCGTGTGCCCGTGAGACGTGAGGATTTTTTCTCTCCCCCTCTTCATCACGGCAGCAGATCTTTTCCCCATACGGATCTGCTGCCGACAGTATTTTCGGATGTTCTGTACCGGTCTTTCCAGACCGGTGTTTTTCTTGGGCAAAAAAGGAAATTCCGTATTTTCAATACCCCGTGGAAATGGTAATATGAAGCCAGGAAGACCTGCGGTCCCGCAGGTCAGCGGAAAATTGAAAAGGTTAGGAGGAGAAAAGAATGTTATGGGGTGACGGCTCTGCTGCCGCGATGGCGGCGGCGGACGCAGCGAAGGCCGCAGTCCGGACGACAGCGAATTTCGACTGGACCTTCATCACGCTGCTGGCGTTAGTGGTCGTGGGCGTTTACGTCCCACAGATCAAAAAGAAAAACTGGAACGGCATCTTTGCAGCTCTGGCGCTCTACGGGGTGCACTGGCTGTATGAGATCGTCAATGCGGTGATCTGCCACATCTGGGGCTATGCATTGTGGACAGTATCTCCTTCCAGTACCACATTTATCCTGCTGATCGGTGTATGCTGGGAACTCTCCCTGATGTTCTCCATCGCCGGATTTACGGCAGACCTGCTTCCGGAAGACAAGGACAAGAAGATCCTGGGCATCAACAACCGCGTGTTCTTTGCCATCGGTTCCGCTCTGGGATTTGCACTCTTCGAGATCTTCCTTGCCTCGACACCCGCCTTCATCTGGGTATACAAATGGTGGGGATTCCTTCCGGTGTTCATTACCACTTACATCCCGTTCTTCCTGGTGTCCTACCTGGTGTATGACATGCCGAGAGACAAACAGAAGAAAGTGGTGGGCACTCTCTGGATCTGTGTTGCGATCCTTCTGATCGTACTGATCCCGCTGGGAGTCATCTGATCCTGCGCATTCCATGAAAAAACCCTGCTGATCCAAACCGGATCGGCAGGGTTTTATTATATGCTTGTCAGCTTATTCGGCGGGGGCCTCCGAAGGAGCGGGCGCATCGGTATTGGCCGGCTCCGCGGACTCATCCGGTTCCGCTTCCGGACTGGGTGACGGGGACTGGGTCGGAGGCGCTGTCGGTTCCGGCGCGTTGATGACCCGGTCAAAATTGACCATCATCGTGGCACACTGGGCGCGCGGGCAGGTGCCCTGCGGCTGCAGCGTGGTGGATGTGACACCGCTCATGAGACCGACGTTCACAGCCCATGCCATGGCGGGACGGGCATAGTCGGAGATCTGCTTCTGATCGGAATAACGGGAGAGGGAGGACTGATCCACCCGGTCACTGGCCTTTCCTTTGTAGATGGCATATTTGAACATGATCGCCGCCACCTGCTGACGGGTGATCAGCGTGTTGGGGGCAAATTTGCCGTCCCCGATGCCTCCGACGATGTTCTTGTCCGCTGCCCAGATGATGGGGGAAGCATACCATGCGGTGTTCTTCACATCGGAGAAGGGGCTGACATTGCCGGTGGCCGGTTTTCCCTCCATGCTGTAGAGGATGGTCACCAGCATGGCACGGGTCATTTCCATGGCCGGGGAGAAGAGGAAGTCCTGTGTGCCGACCATCAGTTTCTTGTTCACTGCGCTTCCAACAAAAGTGTAATACCAAGCGGTAGGAGGAACGTCGTAGAAGATGTCACCGTACTCGGTGGAGTAGAATGTCGTCACCGGGCTGGGATTCTTGCCGGCTGCGGTGGCAATGGCCTTGTTGGTCTTGCCCGGCGTCATCACACCGTTCTGTGCGATGGCGCTGCTGCCGGTGGGATTGGAGCCGTCGGTGGTATAACGGATGACGGACCCGACGGTAGAGGAGCGCAGCGTGACGGTGCCGTTGCCGGCGGAGACGATGGACGGTGCCTCGGCGACATTGGCATCCACCTGCTGGGTTGCCACCGGTGTGCGGGTGCCGAACGGATCGAAACCTGCCACTTTCAGAGTGACCTTGCTGTTCAGGCTGATCGTTCCGTTGGTGGTGGGACTTGCCAGAGTCGGCGTGGTGCCGTCGGTGGTGTAGTGCAGAGTCACGCCATTGTTATTGGCAGAGACGCTGACATTACCCCCGTTGACGCTGATGCTGGGAGCGGAATAGGCCGGAAGGTTGGTGCCGCGGTTGGGGGCACTGCTGTAAACGGTACCGTTCTGCAGGGCGATGCCCCGGCGGCGGAACAGTTCCGACACGGTAACGAATTCGTATCCCTGGCTCTTCAGGGTGTCGATGGCACGCAGACCGCCCTGTACGGAAGTCTGATAGATGTCATGAAGAAGGATGATGGAGCCGTCTGCAGCGTTCTTCATGATGTTGTTGTACACGGTGTCCGCATTGTGGTATTTCCAGTCCACCGGATCCACCGACCAGGTGATGATGGGGTGCGCGACATTGGCCCGGATGGTGGCATTGTTCTCGCCGCCGGGGATGCGGACCAGATAATTGTAGCTGCCGCCCATGGCGCGGGTCAGATAGGAACCCACCTGATTGATCTGACTCTGCATCTCACTGCCGGAGATCTTGGAGAAGGTGGGATGTCCCCAGCTGTGGTTTGCCAGCTGATGGCCTTCCGCCACCATGCGGGTCAGCAGGGAGTTGTAGTTCTTGACGCCGTAGCTTCCGTTTGCACCGCACATGAAGAATGTGGCGGGGACCCCTCTTGAGGCAAGTCCGTCCAGAAGGGAACCGGTATAGTTGCCGGGGCCGTCATCGAAAGTGATGGCAATGAGCTTGTTGCCTGCAGCCTCCGCCGGAACGGTCAGTCCGCCGATAAAGGGCAGGACCAGTGCCAGACTCAGCAGCAGTGCCAGGATTTTCTTTTTCATTTTGATCGAACTCCTTTTGTGCGGGATCTTCCTTCCGGAAAGGGGGGAAAGATCCGGATCTGCAGCACCGGATTGTCGGGAGCGACGACAAAAGATGCTACTTTACATAATACTATAATGCTCCAATTGAACCCAAAAGTCAAACGGGACGGAAAACTGGAAGCCACCGAAGCAAAACTGGAATTAAATGGTTTTTTCTTCTTGGTGTTGCGGCAGGTTTTTATTCCGTGTAAAATAATGTAGAAAGAACAGATGGTCCCGTAAACATGGAGACGAAGGAAGAGGATGGATCATATGAAGGAAGTTTTGGAAAAAACGAAAAAACTCGGATTCGGTCTGATGCGTCTGCCGAAAAAGGACGATGTCATCGATGTGGAACAGGTGAAAGTGCTGGTGGACCAGTTCCTGGAAGCGGGCTTTACTTATTTTGACACCGCCTGGGCCTATCAGGGAAGCGAGGAAGCCATCCGGCAGGCACTGGTGGAACGGTATCCCCGGGATTCCTTCACCCTTGCCACGAAGAACGCCGCATGGATCAACTGCAAGACGAGAGAAGACGCCATCGCTCAGTTTGAGACGTCCCTGGAACGGACGGGAGCAGGATACTTTGACTTCTATCTGCTCCATAACCTCGGCGGTCCCCGCACCCATTTCTTCGAGGATTACGATATGTGGTCCTTTGTAAAGGAAATGAAGGAAGCGGGAAAGATCCGACACTACGGATTCTCCTTCCACTCCACACCGGAGGAACTGGAGGAGATCCTGACCCGGCATCCCGATGCGGAATTCGTCCAGCTGCAGATCAACTATGCCGACTGGGAAAATCCCGCCATCCAGTCCCGTGCCGTCTATGAAGTTGCCCGGAAACACGGAAAGCCCGTGGTGATCATGGAACCGGTAAAAGGCGGTCTCCTGGCAGCACCGCCCAAGTCCGTGGAGGAGATCTTCAAAAACGCGGAACCGGAATCCAGCTGTGCCAGCTGGGCCGTGCGTTTCGCCGCGGATCTGGACGGGGTCCTCGCGGTGCTCTCCGGAATGAACACCGTGGAACAGATGACGGACAACATCAGCACCCTGAAGGATTTCAAAGGCCTGACGGAAGCACAGAAAGAGACTCTGGAAAAAGCGCAGAAAGCCATGGCGGAAGTGCCCTTGATCCCGTGCACCACCTGCAACTACTGTGCCAAGGTATGCCCCATGGAGATCGGCATCTCCGGATCTTTTACCGCCATGAACATCATGCTCCTGTTCAATAACCTTGCCTCGGCCAAGCATCAGGAGAACTGGCTGGTGGGAGGACACGGAAGGAAGCACGCCAGTGAATGCATCCAGTGCGGTGCCTGCGAGGAAGTGTGCCCGCAGCACATCTCCATCCGGGAGGAACTGGTGCGGGTAAAGGAGACCCTGCTGGAAGACGGGGAAGGATGATCCGCAAAGCTTAACCCAACAGTGTTAAAAGAATCGTCATGAATCCTCCGGGATTGTCGCGTATAATATCAGCATTAAAAGAAGGAAGACAAGGAAGGACCGGCCGGATGCCGGCCGGTTTTCAGGGAAGACATATGGATAAGAAATCGGATATCAAGGTACTCGTTGCCTGTCATAAACCGTGTCCGGTGCCGGATGATCCCATGTACCTGCCTCTTCACGTGGGACGGGAAGGGAAGGATCCCATCGGATTTACCGGGGACAACACCGGAGACAACATCAGTGCCCGGAACCCCATGTTCTGTGAGCTCACAGGGCTTTACTGGGCGTGGAAGAACCTGGACGCGGATGTGCTGGGGCTGGTCCACTACCGCCGCCTGTTCACGCTGCGTTCTCTCCCGAAAGGGGCGGAGGACGAGGAGGGCCTGAAACAGGTGCTGACGGAGAAACAGGCACGGAAGCTTCTGAAAAAGTACAAGGTCCTGGTTCCGAAAAAACGGAATTACTATATTGAAACGCTGGCGTCCCATTATCAGCACACCCATGATATCCGCCAGATGGATACGGCGAGAGAGCTCATCGCCCAGCAGTGCCCGGAGTATCTGGATTCCTTTGACCGGGTCATGGGGCAGAAGGGCGGATACATGTTCAACATGTTCATTGCCCCGAAACCGCTGATGGACGGATATTGCCAGTGGCTCTTCGCGATCCTGTTTCCTCTGGTGGATCGCCTGGGAGACGAGGGGATGACCGCCTTCGAACGGCGGTATCCCGGCCGGGTCAGCGAGATCCTGTGGAACGTCTATCTGGATCATCTCGTGGCCACCGGGGAACTGAAGAAAGAAGAGATCCATCCCGTTCCCTATATGTATTTCGGCAGGATCGACTGGCCGAGAAAAGTAAAGGCATTTTTAGGCGCCAAGTTCCTGAACCGGAAATATGACGCCAGCTTCTGAAGAGAGAACAACATGAAAGACTGTACTGTAATCATACCGGTATATAACTGTGAGGCATCACCCCTGCGGCGGTGCCTTCAGCGCGTGTTTGCCCTGGGAGATTCCTTTGAGATCCTGGTCATTGACGACGGATCCACGGACGAGACTCCCAAAGTGCTGGAGGAGATGAAAAAGCAGATTCCGTCCCTTCAGGTGATCCGGCAGAGCAACACCGGTGTCTCCGGCGCACGGAATGCCGGGATCGTCAAAGCCACCGGGAAATGGGTGGTATTCTGCGATGCCGACGACGAGCTGGATCCCGGGGCACTGAAGACGAACCTTCAGACGATGGAGCAGTGCAACGCCGACTACGGCTACGGCGATTTTTCCAAGATCGTCAGCGGGAACCGGGAGACCATCACCACTGAGGATCTCCACACCGCCGAGCAGGTGCTTCATACCATGCTGTGCCGGCCCAATCAGTACGGCGCCGTCTGGGGGAAAGTCTACCGGAGACAGTTTCTCCAGGAGAACCATCTGACCTTCAACCCGGATCTGTCCCATGCGGAGGATACGGAGTTTCTGGTACGGGTGCTCCAGAAGGCAAGACATGTCACGAAGCTGCCGGAGATCATGTACACCTATTACATCTATCCATCCTCCTCCGCCAAGATCAATCAGGCGGCGCTCCACCATTTCCGCAATGCGCTGGAAGCCATCCATCAGGATGTGGCCTGGGAGCCGGAGGGGATCCAGAAGGCATTTTACAACTGCTGCTGCATCAATCTTCTCATCATGATGGTCAATTACATCTTCCGCCCCGGTGTCTCCTTCATGGAGGGAAAGCCCATCCTGGACGGCGTGCTCCGGGAGGAACTGATCCAGGATGCCCTGAAGCATTACGACAGATCCGAGATGGGGAAGGCCAACCGGGTGGTGCTGACGGCACTGAAGAACAATCAGCTGCAGGTCGCCTATGCCGCCGTGAAGGTGCGGCAGGCAAGATAACTGCAGATGACAGAGGATTTCCGGTGGAAACCGGGACGGTTTTATGATAAAATAAATCAGTTATGACTAAAATTCTTGTATTTGGAATGACGGAAAACAGCGGCGGCGTGGAAGCATTTCTCATGAATAACTTCCGCAGCATCGACCGCTCGAAGATGCAGTGGGATTTTCTCTGCAACTCTCATGAGCCCATCGCCTATGAGGAGGAGATCCTGGCGGCGGGGAGCCGGACCTTTCATATCACGGCCCGCAGCCAGAGCATCCCGAAGTATGAAAAGGAACTGCATGCCTTCTTCCGGGAACACGCAAAAGAATATGACGCCATCTGGGTGAACGTCTCCAGTCTTGCCAACATCGACTATCTCATCTGTGCCAAACGGTACGGCATCAAGCGGCGGATCATCCACAGCCACAACTCCCGCAACATGGACAGCGCCCTCCGGGGAAAGGTCCACGGGATGAACCGCCGGATCATCCACCGGTACGCCACGGATTTCTGGGCATGTTCCCAGTCGGCGGCGGAGTGGTTCTACCGGGACGACCTCATGGATCGGGTGGTGCTGGTACGAAACGCCATCGATCTGGAGAGACTGGCCTATAATGATGAGAAGAGAAAACAGATCCGTGCGCAGTACGGGCTGGAAGAGAAGTTTCTCATCGGCAACGTGGGACGTCTTCATCACCAGAAGAACCAGTCCTTCGCACTGAAGGTGTTCCGGAAGGTGCTGGACCGGAGAGAGGATGCCCATCTGGTGCTCATCGGACAGGGGGAGGACGAGGAGAAGCTGAAGGAGGAAGCCCGTCAGCTGGGAATCGCCGACCACGTGCTCTTTGCCGGACTGTCCCGGGATGTTCCGGGCTGGCTGTCGGCACTGGATGTATTCCTGTTTCCCTCCACCTTTGAGGGACAGCCCATTGCGGCGCTGGAAGCGGAAGCCTCCGGGATCCCCGTGCTGGCGTCACTGGAAGGATCGCCCACAGCGGGACTGCTGGACAACTTCAAACTGCTGTCCCTGCAGGAGACGCCGGAACGATGGGCGGAAGAGCTGCTGAAACTGCCGCTGGACCGTGCGGATGGCACGGTCATTACGGAACGGTTCCGGCAGGCGGGATATGAAATACACGAGGAAGCAAGACGTCTTACCGGACTGCTGAAGGAGCAATAATGGACCGATATCAGATCGTAGAAAAAGCAGGACAATTCAATCACGCCGGCAGCAAGGCCACCGCGGATGTGGCGGCCGTGGCGGAAACGCTTGGGTTCCGTCCCACTGTGGTTCATATGAACACACTGAAGGATACGAAACCGGCGAAAGCCATCCGGCAGGTGGGATACTTTACCGACTGGATCGGGGTGACGAGAAAGATCCCCGCCGGTGCGGTGGTGCTGATGCAGCACCCCTTCCACCATGTGCAGCTGACGCGGGAGAAGAACCTGCGGAAACTGAAAGAAGAAAAACGGGTGAAGTTCATCTCCTTCGTCCATGATGTGGAGAAGCTTCGCGCCTTCCGATACAACGATTACTACTGTCAGGAATTCAATACCATGATGGAACTGGCGGATGTGCTCATCGTCCACAACGAAGTGATGAAGGAGTACTTCGTCCAGTGCGGATTCCCCGAAGAGAAGATCGTGACACTGGGGATCTTCGATTACCTGCAGGAAGGAGAGGTTCGGGAGAAACCGGTCTTTGAGCCTTCCATCACCATCGCGGGAAATCTGGATACCAACAAGTGTGTCTATATCGGTCAGCTGGGAGTCCTGAACGGTGTTCAGGTCCAGCTGTACGGACCGAATTTTGATGAACTGATGCGCCAGTATCCCAACATCAATTACCACGGTTCCTTCGGCGTGGACGAGATCCCGTCGAAACTGACCCGCGGTTTCGGACTGGTGTGGGACGGCGACAGTCTGGACGGATGCCGCGGGCAGTCCGGCCAGTATCTGCGGTACAACAATCCGCACAAACTCTCCCTGTATCTGTCCTCCGGACTGCCGGTGGTGATCTGGACGGGAGCGGCGGAAGCCGGCTTCGTGCGGGAACACGGAGTGGGACTGTGTGTGGATTCCCTCAATGATCTGGAAGAGATCTTCCGGAATATGACTTCGGAGGAGTATGACGCTCTGTGCGGCAACGTGCAGCGTCTCTCCGGAAAACTACGCAAAGGAGAGTATGCCGAGAACGCCCTCAAGGCGGCTGCGGCGATCCTCGAATAAGAAACCATGATCTATCTGCTCATTACAATTACAGTGGTGTTCTTCCTGCTGAACTTTAAGATCAGCAAGGGAGATTACCTGAGCCCCGGACCCATCTTCTGCCTGGTCTTTCTGGCCTCGGAGATCGTGGTGGCGGCGGGTCAGGAAGCTTTCCATGTGATCCTGCACCCCGTGACCGTGGGCGTGCTGAGCCTTGGGTTTGCCACCTTCACCTTTGTAATGTGGCTGGTGCAGCGCAAACAGCTCCGGCCGGAGGGGCCGGCGCCCGGAAGCTTTCTCTCCGGACCACCGGAGAAACCTCAGGCCATTGATGTGCCGGAACTCTGGGTGTGGCTTCTGATTCTGGTGGAGATCGTCACCGTCTATACCTTCTACAAGTATCTGAAGGATCTCATGGTGGCATAC
Organism: Oscillospiraceae bacterium; assembly: GCA_902802565.1. Classification (GTDB taxonomy): domain Bacteria; phylum Bacillota; class Clostridia; order Oscillospirales; family Oscillospiraceae; genus UBA2922. The sequence goes on along the minus strand of CADCMP010000021.1, from coordinate 4,778 downwards.
GATGTGTTCCCCAAGTCCATGACGGAGCGCATCAACCTCTATGACAAGCTCTCCAAGTTCATGCCGAAACTGTACGAGCGGCTGGGAGTGGGACTTCCCATGATCTACCGTCTGGGCAACCCCATCACCAATGCCGGCGCGTTTATCATGCTGTATGTGCTGGTCCACAACTTCTCCGCGGTGCGGAAGATCCGGCTGTCTCATCTCATCGCGGTGGGACTGATGTGCGTCCTCATCGTCATGAACGGCTCCCGGAGCCCGCTGCTGCGCGTCATGACCATGGCACTCATCATGTTCTATATCCTGGAGTGCCGCAACGGACGGATCCGAAGGGGAGACCCGAAACTGCTGAAATGGATCGTGATCCTGCTGGTCGTGGTGGTCATCGCCTCCATCGTCCTTCTGGTGTTCATGGGGCGTACCGATTCCGATCGGGATTACTTCAAGTACGGCTTTATCTATGCCGGGGCACCCATCGTGAACCTGGATACGTATCTGACCCACAAGAAACCGGATTACGGTCATCAGATCATCGGTGCCCAGACCTTCCGGACCTTCTGGAACTACATGGGCAAACTGTTCCATGTCGAGCATCTGCGCTTCGGCAACATCAACAAGTTCGCCTTCAGCCGCAACAAGATCGAGATCGGCAACGTGTATACCATGTACTATCCCATCCTGTACGATTTCAACATCTGGGGTGTGATCCCGCTGACGGGACTGATGGCCTGGTTCTACGGCCAGACCTACCGGAAGGCGGAGCGGAAGCCGAGGAAGGGGAAATTCGATTTCCGGCTTTTCCTCTACGGCTATCTCTTCAACGACCTGCTCTTTGCATTCTTCTCCTGCCGGTTCTACGAGACCATCGGAGACGCACCATTTTTGAAGATGGTGATCGTGTCCTGGATCTTTGTGAAGGTCATTATCGAAGACTGCTGGAACATCAACCGGTTCGCGCGGAACCCGAGGCTGCTTTCAAAGAAATACCGGGCCGCCCATCCGTCCGCCTGAACACAGAAACAGAATAACAATAAGGAGGTGACATCCTTTGGCACAGCAGAAGTCCATTAAGAAAAACTTTTTGATGAATGCCATACTGACGATGTCATCTCTTGTTTTTCCGCTGATCACCTTTCCCTACGTGTCCCGCGTGCTGGGACCGGCGGGAACGGGAGCGGTGAGTTTTGCCAACTCCTTCGTCATGTATTTTCTGATGATCTCCCAGCTGGGGATCCCCACTTACGGCATCCGGGCCTGTGCCCAGGTGCGGGAGGATAAGATGGAACTGTCCCGCACGGTGCAGGAGCTGGTGATCATCAATCTCGTCATGAGCGCCGTTATGTATGTGCTGCTCTTTCTCTCCATCGCCACCATCCCGCGGCTGCAGTCGGATAAGACGCTGTACCTCGTGGTCAGTTCCATGATCCTGCTCAACGCGGTGGGAATGGAGTGGATGTACAAGGGACTGGAGGAATATACCTACATCACCATCCGCTCGGTGATCTTCAAGGCACTGGCGCTGGTGTTCATGTTCCTTCTCATCCATGAGAAGGAAGACTATGTCATCTACGGCGGTATCGCCGTATTTGCCGCCTATGCATCCAACCTGGTCAATCTGGTGTACGCCAGAAAATACATCACCATGCGCCCCGTGGGAAACTACAATTTCCGCCGTCATTTCAAGGCGGTGGGGATCTTCTTTGCCATGGCGGTGGCCACCACCATCTATACCAATCTGGACGTGGTGATGCTGGGATTCATGACCACGAAGGTGGATACCGGATATTACGATGCGGCGGTGAAGATCAAGAATATCCTGGTGAGCATCGTGACCAGTCTGGGCGCGGTGCTGCTGCCCCGGTCCTCCTATTATGTGGAGCAGGGGATGATGGATCAGTTCCGGGAAGTCTCCCGCAAGGCCATCCGGTTCGTGTTCCTGTTCGCGTTTCCGCTGACGCTGTACTTTATCCTGTTTGCCAGTGAGGGGATCTTCTTCCTGTCGGGACAGCAGTACGGCGGCAGTATCCGTCCCATGCAGATCATCATGCCCACGCTGGTGTTTATCGGGCTGTCCAATATCCTGGGGCTGCAGATCCTGGTGCCCACGGGAAAGGAAAAGACGGTACTGTATTCCGAAATCGCCGGTGCGGTGACGGATCTGGTGCTCAACGCACTGCTCATCCCGCGCTTTCATGCCTCCGGTGCGGCCATGGGAACGGTCATGGCGGAGCTGGTGGTACTGATCTGGCAGTACGTCGCCCTGAAGGACGAGGTGACTTCCATGTTTCGATCGGTGCCCGTACTGCCCATCGTCACGGCGCTTCTGGCAGCGGCGGCAGTCTCTCTCTGGGTGAAACTTCTCGGACTGGGCTTCTTTGTGACACTGCTGATCTCCGCCTGCCTGTTCTTTGCGGGATACCTTGCGGTGCTGCTGATCTGGAAGGAACCCTTTACCACGGATCTTCTCCGGCAGGTGAAAAACCGGCTGATGCTGGGATAAAATAAAAAGATGGTACAATATTCGGATCGGTTAATCCGTTATTATAGTAGAAGAACAAGATCATAGGAGAAATAAGATGGAACATGTAGATTATCTCGTTGTCGGTGCCGGACTGTTCGGTGCAGTGTTTGCCCACGAGGCAAAGAAAGCCGGAAAGAGCGTGATGGTCATCGACCGTCGTCCGCAGGTGGCAGGCAATGTCTATACGGAAGAAGTGGAAGGCATCAACGTCCACAAATACGGCGCGCACATCTTCCACACCAACAATAAGGAAGTGTGGGATTACGTGGGACAGTTCGCGGAGTTCAACCGCTATACCAATTCTCCCGTGGCCAATTACCACGGGGAACTGTATTCCCTTCCGTTCAACATGTATACCTTCAATAAGATGTGGGGCGTGGTGACGCCGAAGGAAGCGGAAGAACGCATCGCTCAGCAGAGGGAAGAGGCCGGGATCACGGAACCGAAGAATCTGGAAGAACAGGCCATCAGCCTGGTGGGAACGGATATCTATGAGAAACTGATCAAGGGCTATACCCAGAAACAGTGGGGAAGACCCTGCACGGAGCTGCCGGCGTTCATCATCAAGAGACTGCCGGTGCGGCTGACCTTTGACAACAACTATTTCAACGCCCTGTATCAGGGAATCCCCATGGGCGGCTACACGAAGATGGTGGAGCGCATGCTGGACGGCATCGAAGTGAGACTGGATACGGATTATCTGAAGGACCGGGAACAGTGGAACGCCATGGCGGACCGCATCGTCTACACCGGAGCCATCGATGAGTATTTTGATTTCGCTCTGGGCAATCTGGAGTTCCGCTCCGTGCGCTTTGAGACGGAAGTGCTGGACATGCCGAACTTCCAGGGCAATGCCGTCATCAATTACACCGATGCCGAGACGCCCTATACCCGGATCATCGAGCACAAGTTCTTTGAGTTCGGCACGCAGGAGAAGACGGTGATCAGCCGGGAGTACTCCTCCGAGTGGAAACCGGGAGACGAGCCCTATTATCCGGTGAACGATGAGAAGAACGGCACACTCTATGAGCAGTACCGGGCACTGGCGGAAAAAGAGGAGAAGGTCCTCTTCGGCGGACGCCTGGGAGAATACAAGTATTACGACATGGACAAGGTCATCGAACGGGCACTGGAAGTCTGCCGGGAAGAGCTGGTTTAATAAAAAAGCGTACAAAAAAGCGGGAAAACCGCCCATTGTTCTCTAAAAATTCATGAAGTTTTGTTGTAAACTTGCTTTAATGTGGTAACATAGATATCACGCAATCAACAGACACGGGAAACGGTGTCTTTGCAATAAGGGAGAAAATTGACCAAGAAGGCCTCCTTCGCCCCTGGAAGGAGGACAGAAAGGATCGATATGGCTAGAGAAAAAAGACTGAAATTGAGTGAACTGACGGATGAAGAATATCAGGAGCTCTATGAATATGAGACGGAACAGGAGAGAAAGGGCCTAAGACGCCTGGGATTCTTCTTCTGCCTGCTGCAGCTTCTGATGTCCGCACTTCTGATGTATCAGATCTGGATCACCGGATTTGTACCGCTGAAGTACTTCATCGTCGGCTGTGCAGCGCTGTTCCTGCTGTTTCTGATCACCGTGCTCATCGTGAGCAGAAAAAAACGCTGGGTGAAGGTCATCGGGCTTCTTCTGAGCCTGCTGCTGTTCCTGTTCCTGGCAGTGATCAATTTCTATGTTTATAAAGTATATAACTCCATCGGGGAAGTCACCGGCGCCGAGTATAAGGTGGACAACATGGTGGTGGTCGTACGCAAGGAAGACAAGGCCAAGACCATTCAGGATGCCGCCAACTATACCTTCGCGGTGAACGCCTCCGAGAATGCGCAGAACCTCAGCCGCATGAAGGCCAATGTGGAAAAGCAGACCAAACAGAGCCTGACGGTGAAAGAGTTCCCCAACGTCATTGAAGCCGGCAAGGCACTGATGGACAAGGATGTGGATGCGGCGATCTACAACTCCGCGTACGATGCGCTCATCGAGGATAACATGGAAGGTTATCTGGACAAGGTGCGCGTACTGTATCAGTACGAGATCAAGACGGAAGTGGAGACCAAAACGGAAAAGGACAAAGAACATGTCCGTTCCGTGGATCAGCCCTTCAACCTTTACATCTCCGGTATCGATACGCTGGGCAAGATCTCAACCACCAGCCGAAGCGATGTCAACATGATCATGACGGTGAATCCCCAGACCCACACCATCCTCATGACCAATACGCCCCGTGACTATTTCGTCCTGCTT
>CADCMP010000020.1 GCA_902802565.1 Oscillospiraceae bacterium | reverse complement strand
GGTAATGAGAGAACGAATAACACCATCAGTAATACCAAGAATACGGTCAAGCTCTGCGGGGAAATCCGGAGCGCTGGTGAATTTCACGAGCACGTAATATCCATCGGGAATGTAGTTGATCTCATAAGCGAGTTTCCGCTTACCCATCTCCTGCATCTCATCGATAGTACCGTTTTCCTCAATGAGGGTCTTGAACTTCTCCACGATGGGAGCAGTCTCTTCCTCGGTGAGTTTTCCGCTGATGATGTACATCACTTCATACTTTTCGCTGGTTTTTGCCATATGAGCACCTCCTTCTGGTCTTGTGGCCCCCGACTGAAATTCGAGAGCAAGGAATAATTCGCCTTTTGACAGGCTTATTTATTATACTCTTTCCAAAGCCGTTGTCAAGCATTTTTCCTTTATGACATTGACGTTCCGAGTCCCTGTTTGCTATGATACAGAAAAAGATGGAAAGGACGTCAGCGGAATGAGCAAGACCGATGGAAATATCAGGTTCAGAACGCACTTCGGAAAGACCGTCTGCGATGAGCTGCACACCGAAGACTGGAACGGTGCCGCCTCATTCAAGATGATCCGTGCCGGCGCGCTCGGTCTGTACTACAAACAGATGTTCCGCCGGTATTTCATCCCCTATTCGGAGATCTGCAGGATCTACAAACAGGTTCAGATCATTCCTGTGGATGACAGTCCCCCCTATGAACATTACCGGATCATCATGGAAGGATCGGAAGGCCGCATCGCGGAAATCATGTTCGGTGAAGGTTTCATGGACCGCACCGAAGACAACGATACCGCTGATCATCTGCTGGAGACACTGCGTCATATCGAAAGCGCGCAGCACATCCGTATCGGCTACGACGAAGACAGCGCGCCTCCTTCCAGGAAGAGCATCTGGCGCAGGACATGATCCACCCGGCGATTGAAAATACAGAAAAGAAAATGGTTTGCGACCACAGGACGCAAACCATTTTTGTTTTGTAAAAGGATCAGAGGGTGATGGCCCACTCCTTGATCTCACCTTCGGGAGCGGTGATCTCAAAGCACTTTCCTTCTTCGAGAGCAAGCTCGGGATACTGAGCCTTCAGTTTCTCCACTGCCTCTTTCAGGCCGCCCATGCCGGAGGTGGCAAAGGGGATGATCTTCTTTCCGGCCAGATCAGTCTGCTCGATGAACGAATTCACGACGCGGGGAGCAGCATAGAACCAGATGGGGAATCCGAGCAACACGGTATCGTAAGCAGAAGCATCTTCCACTTTTGCGGCCAGCTCGGGGCGGCAGTCGGGATCGTTCATCTCCGCAGTTGCGCGGCAGTCCGGATCGGTGTAGTTCAAGTCAGCCTCTGTATAGGCCTCTGCCGGTTTGATCTCAAAGCAGTCAGCGCCGGTCGCTTCCACGATCCACTGTGCAACCTCTTTGGTTTCTCCAGAGCTGGAGAAAAATGCTACTAATTTCTTGCTCATAATCTTCTCCTTTATGATAATCCTAGAATTGTTGATCAGGAAAAATCTCTTCCCTGTATTCTTCCTCTCATATAGGAATTATTTTATGCGTATTCATTCCTAAAATCAAGAATGGATTGCATTTTTCCGAAAGATCACAGGGAATTGTCCCGAAACTGTACGACATCAGTCTTCATACATCTCCTGAAGTTTCAGAAGGTGTTCGTACCGTGCCCTTGCGTTCTCTTCCGAACGCTCAGCCAGTGCTTCGAACCGTTCCGGATCCGACAGCTGAAGAGAAGCGAATCTCGCCTCTCCGGTGAGAAATTCCCGATAATCCTTGGAAGGCTCTCTGCTGTCAATGGAAAGCTTGTTCTCCTCCAGATCGGGATTGAACCGGAACATCTCCCAGTAACCGCTTTTGACGGCGCGGTCCATCTCTCGCTGGCATCCTTTCATGCCGCCCTTGATGGAGTGCATCTCGCATGGAGCATACCCAATGACGATGGAGGGTCCCTGATGCGCTTCCGCTTCCACCATGGCCTTGAGAGTCTGTCCCTTATCCGCACCCATCGCCACCTGAGCCACATAGACGTAACCATAGGTCATGGCCATCTCCGCCAGCGGTTTGGAGCGAAGTTCCTTGCCGGCAGAGGCAAACTGAGCCACCTGTCCGATGTTGGACGCCTTGGAAGCCTGTCCTCCGGTATTGGAGTAGACCTCGGTGTTGAACACGAGAACATTGACGTCTTCTCCGCTGGCGAGGATATGATCCAGTCCGCCGTAGCCGATGTCATATGCCCAGCCGTCGCCGCCGAGGATCCAGATGGACTTCTTGTTGAGATAATCCTTTTTCTGAAGGATGTCTCCCGCCTGCTCTTTCGTCAGGCCTTCCAGCATTGCGATGAGTTCCTTGGTCGCTTTCTGATTGTTCCTGCCGTCATTATAGGTCTCGATCCATTCATCCACGACTTCCTGTTTTTCACTGTCCAGGTCCTCACGAAGCGCAAGAATCCTGTCTTTCAGATCATCGCGGATCTTTTTCTGTCCGAGATACATTCCCAGGCCATGTTCCGCATTGTCTTCAAACAGGGAATTTGCCCAGGCGGGACCCTTCCCTTCCTGATTCACCGTATAGGGCGAGACCGCCGCCGGGCCGCCCCAGATGGAAGAGCATCCCGTTGCATTGGAGATCATCATGTGATCGCCGAACAGCTGCGTGAGCACTTTGGCGTAACTTGTCTCGGCGCATCCCGCACACGCCCCGGAATACTCCAGGAACGGAGCGCGGTACTGACTGAACCGTGTGGTGGGATCGTACATATCCTCTTTTTCCGGAAGTTCCACCAGGTAGTCATAGACCTTCTGCTGGGGAAGCATGCTTTCAAGAGGCTTCATATCCAGTGCATGGGTGGGACACTGTCCGGAACAGATGCCGCATCCCATGCAGTCCAGCGGGGATACCTGCATCGTGAACTTGTATTTGCCCTTCCCCTTTCCGGTCTTGACACGGACGATATTGGAACCCTCCGGAGCCTGTTCGGCTTCCTCCGGAGTGACCATGAAGGGCCGCAGGCAGCCGTGAGGACAAACGAAGGCACAGTTATTGCACTGCACACATTTATCGGCGTCCCATTTGGGCACCATGACGGCCACACCGCGTTTCTCATAGGCCGATGCGCCCAGTTCAAACGTTCCGTCCGCATGGGGGAGGAATTTCGATACCGGAATGGAGTCGCCGTTCATGTGATTGACCGGAATGGTGATATCCCGGATCATACGAACCCGTTTTTCCGGACCCTTCAGTTCCTTTTCGGAGATCTGATCCTCAGCTTCCTTCCAGGACGCGGGGACTTCCACTTCATGGAATGCCTTGGCACCTTCATCGATGGCTTTGTGATTAAGCTCTACGATCTCCGGGCCTTTCTTCATATAGGTCTTCTCCGCGGCCTCTTTCATATACCGGATGGAATCCTCCACCGGAACGACTCCTGTCAGAGCGAAGAACGCGGACTGGAGAATGGTATTGGTGCGTTTGCCCATACCGATCTGCCGGGCAAGATCGATGGCGTTGATGGAATACAGACGGATCCCGTGTTCCGCGATATAGCGTTTGGCATCTGCCGGAAGATGATTTCCCAGTTCTTCATCATCCCACTGACTGTTTACCAGGAAGACTCCTCCCGGCTTGACATCCTGTACCATTTTAAAGCCCTGTGAGATGTAGCTGGGATTGTGGCAGGCAACGAAATCCGCCGCCGTCACATAATAGGAACTCTTGATGGGCCTGTCTCCGAAACGCAGATGCGACAGGGTCACACCGCCCGTCTTTTTGGAGTCGTACTGGAAATATGCCTGCACGAATTTATCCGTATGATCGCCGATGATCTTAATGGAGTTCTTGTTCGCCCCTACCGTGCCGTCTCCGCCGAGGCCCCAGAATTTTGCGCTGACCGTTCCCTCCGGAGTAGTCGTGGGCGCTTTCTCCAGCGGCAGGGACAATCCGGACACATCATCGTCGATTCCGATGGTGAAGATCCGCTTCGGCTGTTCGGCGGCAAGTTCCCGGTAAACGGCAAAAATGCTGTTGGGAGCGGTATCCTTGGAGCCGAGTCCGTATCTTCCTCCGATGACCGTGATCTCCCCGCGGCCGCCGTTGGCCAGAGCGGTCACCACATCCTGATACAGCGGTTCTCCCTGACTTCCCGGTTCCTTGGTGCGGTCCAGTACGGCAACGGACTTCACGGTAGACGGGATGACGCTCAGAAGACGGTCTGCCCGGAATGGCCGGTACAGGCGGACTTTCACCAGTCCGACCTTTTCTCCCTGCGCATTGAGATAATCCACCACTTCCTCAGTGGCATCGCAAACCGATCCCATGGCAATGATGACCCGGTCTGCATCCTCGGCGCCATAATAGTTGAACAGTGCATAGTCCGTACCCAGTTTTTGATTGATGCGGTCCATGTACTCTTCCACGATCCCGGGCAGAGCATCGTAATAACGGTTGGATGCTTCCCTGTTCTGGAAAAAGATATCTCCGTTCTCATGGCTGCCGCGCATGATGGGATGATTGGAGTTCAGTGCACGGGAACGGAACTGCTCCAGTGCGTCCTGATCCATGAGCTCCGCAAGATCCTCGTAATCCCAGACGGAGATCTTCTGGATCTCATGGGACGTACGGAATCCGTCGAAGAAATTCAGGAACGGGACCCGTCCCTTCAATGCGGCCACATGGGCAATGGGTGACAGATCCATGATCTCCTGCACGTTGTTCTCGCAGAGCATGGCAAATCCGGTCTGACGGCATGCCATGACATCCGACTGATCACCGAATATGGAAAGAGCATGGGACGCCAGTGCACGGGCCGTCACATGGAAGACGCCCGGAAGCAGTTCCCCTGCGATTTTGTACATATTGGGGATCATCAGAAGAAGGCCCTGAGATGCGGTAAATGTCGTCGTCAGAGCACCGGTGTTCAGCGATCCGTGTACGGCGCCGGCTGCGCCGGACTCGGCCTGCATCTCCTGGACGCGGACCGTATTGCCGAATATGTTCTTTTCCCCCGCAGTCGCCATTTTATCCACGGTATCCGCCATGGGGCTGGACGGGGTGATGGGATAGATAGCCGCCACTTCGGTATAGGCATACGACACGTATGCGGCTGCGGCATTTCCATCCATGGTCTTGATTTTTCTATCCAAAAAACTCCCTCCCTATGAAGCTTTTCCTGTTGAGACCATTGTACCAAAACGTGTATGGTGAGTAAAGCCGGCTCCGATTCCGGATCCCCGGCTTCATAAGAAAACTCGTCTACTATTTGATAGAAATCATAATTAATAAACCTTAAGGACACTGGATATTGTGTTCTTTCATGACTTGTTTCTTTTTTCCCTACGTATTATAATGTTATGGCTCATTTATTTCACGAAAGGAGCGTACTTATGGTATCCATTAATAACGACAAAGGTTCGATCAGCATAACGATGGATGTATTTCGCAATCTGGCCGGCGACGCCGCTACCAAATGCTTTGGTGTGAAGGGCATGGCCGGGCGCAGCAAGGACGGCGGTCCGCTGCAGCTTCTCCGCCGCGAATCCATGTCCAAAGGCGTGGATGTTGCCATCAATGATGACGACAGTCTTTCCCTTGATCTTCATATCGGCGTGGACTATGACGTCAACATCGTTGCCGTATGCCGAAGCATCATGAACGAAGTCAGCTATAAAGTTGAAAAATGGACCAGCATGAAAGTCAAGAATGTGGACGTTTATGTCGATACGGTCATTGTGGATAAGGAAAAGAAAGAAAAATAAACATGACATTGTCATGATTCCATATGCCTATTAAATGCACGATGGCAACAACTGCCGTCGTCAATGGAGGTTGTCGATTTGAAAGAGTTTATCAATGCATCCGAATTAAAGGACATGATTCTTTGTGCAGATGCAGCCCTGCATGCCAACATGCAGGTTATTAACGAATTGAATGTCTTCCCTGTTCCCGATGGTGACACAGGTACCAATATGAGTCTTACTGTAAACAACGCTGCTCTGGAGCTGCGCAAGAAAGACTTCATCAATGTTGCCGATGTCGCCAGCACCGCAGCATCCGGTATGCTTCGCGGAGCACGCGGAAACTCCGGTGTTATCACTTCCCTGCTGTTCCGTGGTCTCTCCAAGAACATGAAGGGGCTTGAGACCGTAACCGCGCCTCAGTTTTCCAAGGCCATGAAAGCAGGCGTTGACGCTGCGTACAAGGCAGTGATGAAGCCGGCGGAAGGAACCATCCTGACCGTTTCCAGACTGGCTGCGGAAGCAGCACTGAAGTACACCGACAACGGCGGAACGGATCTGGATGAGATGCTGGATGCTTCCCTGGAAGCCGGACGCGAAGCACTCGCCGATACCATGAATCAGAACCCGGTTCTTCTGAAAGCCGGAGTCATCGATGCCGGCGGCAAGGGTTATATCACGATTTATGAAGCAATGCTCCGCTGCCTTCGCGGCGAAGAGCAGGCTCCTGCGGAAGACCCTGCCTCTTCCTCGGAAGAGCAGTCCGTTTTCGAGAAATTTGAGACGGAAGAGATCAAGTTTGCCTACGACACCGTGTTTATCGTCCGCAAGACCATCAACAAGGATCTGGATCTGCTGCGTGCATATCTCGACAGCATCGGTGACAGCCTTGTGATCGGTGAAGACGATGAGTGCTTCAAAGTTCATGTCCACACCAATATTCCTGGCAATGCACTGAACGAAGCACAGAAATACGGCACTCTGGAGACCTGCAAGATCGAAAACATGCGCACTCAGCACGATGAGCTGGTAGACGGCGCAGCCGCCGCACCTGCCGCTCCGGAAGAGCCTCCGAAAGAATTCGGCACCGTCGCAGTATGTGCCGGTGAAGGTCTTGCGGAACTGTTCCGTGAACTCGGCGTTGATACCATCGTCACCGGCGGTCAGACCATGAACCCGTCTACGGATGATATCCTCAAAGAGATCAACAAGACCAATGCCAACACGGTATTTGTTCTTCCCAACAACAAGAACATCATCATGGCCGCAGAACAGTGTGATCCTCTGACGGACAAGAAAGTCATCGTGATCCCCACGAAGACCGTTCCCCAGGGCATCTCCGCCATGCTGAACTTCGATCCATCCAGTTCGGAAGAAGAGATCGTTGAAGTAATGAAGGAATCGATCAAGCAGGTCCACACCGCTCAGATCACCTATGCCGCCAGAGATTCCGTATTTGACGGACACGACATCAAGGAAGGCGAATATCTGGCGCTGCTGGACGGTTCTCTGGTGGGCAGCTACCGCGATTTTGACAAATCCCTTTCCTCCTTCGTACCCGCTGTGGAGAAACTGGATCTCAATCCGGAACTCATCACCGTCTACTATGGTGCCGATGTCACGGAAGACGACGCGGAGAGCACCAGCGAATCCTTCGCTTCCTATTTTCCCAAAGCGGAGGTATCCGTTGTTAACGGCGGCCAGCCGATCTATTACTACATGATCTCCATTGAATAAGAAACCATTGCATTTGCAGGAAGCCGTTCTCCAGAGAGAAACGGCTTCTTTTTTATCTATATGTTATTCACAATTTATTCGTTGATTTTTTGCAATAGTATGCTACAATAACCTTGGCCTGAGGCCAATATTTAAGGGAGGATTATATTATGGCTTATGTAATTACTGACGAGTGCCTGTCCTGCGGCGCATGCGCAGCACAGTGCCCTGCTGAAGCTATTTCCATGGGCGATCTTCACTTTGAGATCGACGCTGAGAAGTGCCTGGAATGTGGTGCATGTGCAGCACAGTGCCCGGCTGAAGCAATCACCGAGGGTTAATTAGCTCAGAAAAAAAGACAGAATGGGCGATAAGGCAACTTATCGCCCGTTTTCATTATCCGCCTATGAATAAATCAACGACATTTACACAATTGTGGGACGAGGGTCCCCGTTATACTGCCGGGGATGCATTTCCTCTCAGCACGGACTCCATCCTTCTCGCTGATTTTGTCCTCCCCAGAAAGCACTGCCGGGTGGCCGATTTCGGCTGCGGATCCGGGATCCTTGGACTTCTCCTCAAATACAGGGAACCGTCTGTCCATCTGCTGAACATCGACATTCAGCAGGACGCACTGGATACCGCCCGGAGCAACATGCAGGAAAACGGTCTGGATACCGACATCGAGTACTTCTGTGCCGACTTTCAGGATCTGCCTGCCGCGATCTCCGGTCACAGTCTGGATCTCATTGTCTGTAATCCTCCGTACTTCTCCCAGGGAAGCGGCGAACTGTCCCCGGATGAAACGCGCAAGATAGCGCGTGCGGAAACGAACTGCACCATGGATTCTCTTTTAAGATCCGTTTCCATGTCCCTCCGTTCCGGAGGACGGCTCTGTATGGTCCATCGGCCGGAACGCATGTCGGAACTGATGGCTGCCATGATCCGTTACCGGATCGAGCCGAAGCGGATCCGTTTCGTACAGCACAGCATCCGTCATAAAGCAAGTCTCATTCTTGTTGAGGGTCGCTATGACGGAAATCCCGGTCTGCAGGTCGAACCAGTTCTGATTCTTCATGAACAGGACGGTACCATGACACCGGAAGCAAAGCAGATCTACCATCAATCGTAAGCGAGGTTGCAAGAACATGCCCGGAACTCTATATTTGATCGGCACACCAATCGGGAATCTCAGCGATTTCTCACCCCGTGCCGTGGAAACTCTTTCCTCTGTGGATTTCATTGCCGCGGAAGATACCAGAGTGACATTAAAACTGCTGAACCATTTTGACATTCACAAACCTCTGGTCAGTTATTATGAGCATAACAAGTATGCCAGCGGAGAAAAGATCGTACAGCGTATCCTCGCCGGTGAATCATGCGGACTGGTCACTGACGCCGGGATGCCTGCTGTTTCCGATCCCGGTGAAGACATCGTCCGGATGTGCATGGATCAGGGCATCCCTGTCACCACGATTCCCGGACCGACTGCACTGATCACAGCGCTGGTACTGTCCGGTCTTCCCACAGGAAGATTCTGTTTCGAGGGATTTCTTTCCACCAACAACAAAAGCCGGAGGGAACATCTGGAGGAGCTTCAGAATGAAGCAAGGACAATGATCTTCTATGAGGCACCTCATAAACTGCGCAAGACGCTGTCGGATCTGAAGGAAGCGTTCGGAGATGATCGGCGCATCTCCCTGTGCCGCGAGCTTACCAAGCTGCACGAGGAGGTACTTCCCTTTTCTCTCTCCGAGGCGGTACGGTATTATGAGGAGCATGACCCGAAAGGAGAATACGTTCTTATCCTGGAAGGGCGGCCGGAAGAATCCGATCCCATACTGTCGGAAGAGGAAGCCCTTGCGCTGGTGGCAAAATACCGCGCGGAGGGACGGTCTCTGAAGGAATCCTGCAAACTGGCATCCTCTCAGTCCGGCTATTCAAAAAATGAGCTGTATGCGCTCGCCACATCAAAATAAAAGAAAAAGCCTGCCGGAAAATCCGGCAGGCTCGTTTTTTGCTTTCAGGTTATATCTGACTGATTTTTTCTTTGCATTCGCGACAAATATTCTTGGACTCATATTCCACAAGTCCATCAGTTCCTCCGCAAAAAACGCAGGACGGCTGGTATTTATGAAGAATGATGTTCGCACCATCCACATAAATCTCGAGGCTGTCTTTTTCTTCAATGTTCATTGTGCGTCTCAGTTCGATGGGAAGCACAATCCTCCCAAGTTCATCCACTTTTCTCACTATGCCAGTCGATTTCAAGATTACTATCCCCTCCAAATCAGTTAAATCAACACACACCTTTATAATCTTAACTAATTATAGTGAAAAAAGCAAATTTTATCGAGTTAACATGTTCACTAAATGATTCCTAAATGCATCAAAAACCATTAAAATATCCATTTTTTGGTATTTATTTGATGTTAGTTAAGAATTTTTAATATATGTCAAATCACGACAATGCTCGAATATCAGTTCTGATTTTTAATTGCTTCCGATATCTTTTCAAATTCCATGGAATGGGATGCCTTCACCAGTACGATATCGCCCTCCCGAAGGATTTGATCCAGCTGACGGATCAGCTCTTCCTTCGTATCGTAGTGTTCTGCGTTACCGCCGGCTTTTCTTGCACCTTCCGCGGTATGGACCGAGAGACCACCTACTGTCCGGACCAGTTCTGCGCCATGCTCGACGGCGTATGCGCCGACCTCTTCGTGCAGGGCGTTTTCATTATCTCCCAGCTCAAACATATCCCCCAGGATCGCAACACGGCGTCCGTCAAAATGCTCCATGGAGTCCAGAGCGCTTTTAACCGAGCCTGGGTTGGCATTATAACAGTCATCGATCAGAATCAGTTTATCGGTACGGACCACGTTGGCACGCCGTCCCACGGTCTCATAGGAAAGAAGCCCGTTCCGGATCTCATCATCCGAAAGGCCGAACTGGAATCCCACCGTTACGGCAGCAAGTGCCGCATAGATGATGTGGTTGCCGTATGCGTGGATACGGACAGGAAGCGTACGATCCCCGTTGGTAATGGTACAGGAGGTGTATTCTTCCGTCATTTCGATTTCGGATGCCCGCACCTTGCATCGCAGTTGGGTTCCGTAGGTGATTTTATCCCGTTCCGCGGGATACTGATACAGAAGGTCATCATCGCCGTTGACGACCATCACACCGTCCGGCTGCATGTATTTCACCATTTCCGTCTTTGCCCAGAGGATCCCCTCCCGGCTTCCGAGATTCTCAAGATGTGCGTAACCGATCACCGTAAAGATCCCGATATCCGGCTGAGCCATCTGTGCAAGACGGGTCATTTCCTGAAAATGAGAGATTCCCATCTCGATCACCGCTACATCGTGCTCCGGCTCAATACGGAAGATGGTCAGCGGCACGCCAAGTTCGTTGTTCAGATTGGCTTCCGTCTTCAGGACCTTGAAACGGCTTTCAAGGACGGAGGAAACCATCTCTTTCGTGGTGGTCTTACCGACGCTTCCCGTGATTCCGATCACCGGGATCGTCAGTGTGTTCCGATACCACGTGGCAAGCACCTTCAACGCTTTCTGAACATCTTCCACGATGATCATCGGACGGGTCTCACCCTCCGGCACAAAGTTTCCGATGCAGCAGGACGCTCCGCTTTCAAATGCTTTTCCGATATAGTCGTGTCCGTCAACCTTTTCGCCGGGAAATGCGGCAAACATGGAATCGTTCTGGACTTTACGGCTGTCAATGACCACCGACGTAACGATCCCCTCGCCGTCCCCGTGCAGCTGACCGTCCACTATCTGGGCAATATCCGATACTTTGATAGCTTTCACTGATTGTATTTCCTCATCGATACTTCAATTATTTTTTCACACAGATCACCGTAGGAGTATCCCGCCGCCGCGGCCTCCTGCGGTACAAGGCTGGTAGGCGTCATCCCGGGCAGCGTATTGATCTCCAGAAACCAGAATTCGCCGTTTTCATCATAGATGAAGTCTGCACGGGAATATACATCCAGCCGGAGCAGTTGGAATACCTTCTCCGAGATGCGGCCCACACGTTCTTCCGCTTCGGCGGGGATGGGTGCGGGAGTGATCTCCGTGGCAGCTCCAGCCTGATATTTGTTCTTATAGTCATAGAAGGAATCCTTGGGGATGATCTCGATACTGGGAAGTGCCTTCCCGTCAAGGATCCCCACCTGGATCTCTCTGCCTTTGATATACTGTTCGATGACCACGTACTCACTGTCACGGGCCACCGTTTTCAGGGCCTTTTTAAGATCATCCTCGGAATGAACGATGGAAACGCCGATGCTGGATCCGGAATTATCCGGCTTGACCACCAGCGGCAGCGTCAGATCCCGCAGCACCTTTTCCGCCGTGACCTTTCGGCAGCTGTAGGTCTTCCAAGCAGCAGTGCGTATCTGATGCTGAGCGATGATCTGTTTTGTCATGTCCTTATCCATCGCCACGGCGCTGCCCAGGAACCCGGAACCGGTGTAACGGATGCCGAGAAGATCGAATGCGGCCTGGACCTTGCCGTCTTCACCGCACTGGCCATGAAGTCCCATAAACACGATATCCGCCATCTGACATACTTCGATGACACGATCACCGAAATCACTTCCAGTGTCGATCCGCCGCAGAGAACGGATCTCTTCCAGATCCGGCTCCTGCTCCGAGATGAGCATATCATTCAGCGGTGGAGGATTGTCGAAAATATCGTCCAGTGAGCCCTGCCAGTTTTCAAGGCCGAAATACATATCCACAAGAACGATCTGATGGCCGTTCTGCTTCAGGGTCTTGGCGATTCTGGTACCGGAAGAAATGGACACATCTCTCTCGGGACTGAGCCCCCCGCACAATACAACTATTTTCATTGAGTTCGACTCCTTTGAAAAACATTATGTAAAGTATACCATAGGGATTGTTTCGGTTCAATTCACACAATGCCCTTTAATTTCCCGTCATTGCCTGCGTTTTTTGCCAATTTGATCATTTCTTTACCGAAAACGGAAACAGAAAACACAATCACGACACCTACTGCAAAACGATATACATCTTTCTGTTTTTATGATATACTGACATGACTTGTTTAAAAGGAATGATAAATCGATTTATGAATTATGTGGTAATTGATCTTGAGTGGAACCAGGCAATGAGTTCCAAAGCCGCGATCTTCAACAAACTTCCGATCCATCTGCGGGGAGAGATCATAGAAATCGGCGCCGTTAAACTGGATGAGAACTTCCGGCCCGGTGAGGAGTTCACCGTGGATGTCCGTCCCATCTATTTCAAACGGATGCACTACAAAGTAAAGAAACTGACTGGATTCGATGCGGAGCGTCTGTCCCACGGTATTGCCTTTGAGGACGCCTTCCAGCAGTTCCGGGAATGGTGCGGGGACGATGTCACCTTCCTTACCTGGGGCTACGATGATCAGGGGATCATGGAACAGAATATCATCATCCATGATCTGGACTGGGACTGGATCCATGAATGGATCAATCTTCAGCTGATCTACAACAATCAGACCGGCGGAGACAAGAATCAGAAATCTCTGGCTACCGCCATGGAACACTTCGGCATTGAACAGACCCGTGTTGCACACGATGCACTGGGAGATGCTTACAACACCGCATTGATCTGCACCCATCTGGATCTTGCATTCGGCATTGAACATTATGATGAAGCCAAACGGATCCTCTCCTCACCGAAACCCATCGCCGGCAATAATGAGCGGGAACCCATTGAACACATCGTGTTCCCCGGTTACTACAGCAAATCCGACGCCTTTGCCGATGACGGACTGATCTCCATCCCCTGCCCCAAATGTCAGAACGAGATGACCCATCTGCGCTGGATCAACCAGGGTGACCAGCGGTATATGAACCTGTATACCTGTGCGGAGGACGGAAAATACCTGGTCCGTGTAAAATTCCGCAAGATGGATGACGACTCCTGGGTCGCGAACCGTCTGATCTACGAAGCGGACCCCAAACTGATCGAATTCTATAAAGCCAAGGCAACTCAGGCCAGAAGGCACGGCAGAGGGCACTCCAAGAAAAAGTCCATCGCCGCAAATGTATAATAATCATCCACCGGCTTAGCCGGTGGTTTTTCATATATCGCCTAAAAGGCTCTGCTACTAGCCGCGTCTAAAGACGCTTTTACGATCTGGCACCTGCGAGGGGATTGTTACTTGCTACCCGTAAACGGGTCTTGGAATTCTCTCATCGTCATCTGATCGTGGATTTGGTCTTCCTTCAGTTGATTTTGGATGTATTCCTGGATCTTCTTTGCGTTCTTTCCTACGGTATCCACGTAATACCCTCGGCACCAAAATTGTCGGTTTCCATACTTGTATTTCAGATTCCCATATCGTTCATGGATCATCAATGAACTTTTCCCCTTTAGGAACCCCATAAAAGAGGAAACCGACATTTTGGGTGGTATTTCTACCAACATGTGGATATGGTCCGGGCATACTTCTGCTTCTATGATATGGATTCCTTTCCAGTCACATAATTCCCGCAGTATTTTCCCTATCTCTGCTTTGTGTTCCCCATAGAACACTTGCCTTCGATATTTCGGTGCAAATACGATATGATATTTGCAGTTCCACTTGGTATGCGCTAAACTATTATTGTCAGATGTCTTATTGTGTGACATTTTGATAGACCTCCTTGTCTAGTTCTTGTGCAGTTGCCAGACCGCACCATTACTATAGCACTCGGAGGTTTTTTTACATCGCTAAAGCTCTTTTGAACTCCCGGCACAGCCGGGAGTTTTCGTTAACCAAAAAAATGATCATCCATCGGCTTATCCGATGGATGATCATTCGTTTTTTACTGAGGATCCCGTCTCCTTTTCCATCCGCGGTGATCAGACTGTGCCAAGGAAAAGAAGGCTCAATGCAATGAGGATCTGGCCGATGTAATACAGGCTGATATTGGTGATCCGGAGCCGGAATCTCGATTCCGGTCCGAAAGTATTGAGAATCAGGACGATATCACTGATCAGAAACAGCAGCGAACCGGCAACGAAAACAGCAGTAAATGCGGACGGAGATGTGATAAGGTTGGAGGCCGCGACGCAATTCAGAAGGACGATGGCACCGATGTAAATCACTCCGAATATCTTAAACGCCTTCTTTGCCGTGATCCTCTGAAAGATCCATATCATCAGAAGTGCAGTGAGCAGGATCCCGATGACCACACAGAGGACCGGATGCTTTGCAAGAGGAAAGACCGCGGCGAGATAGAGGATGTGTCCGCTGAGGAACACCAGGATACCGAACAGAAAAATCTTCTGTCCCTGCTCCTTGAAGACCATCCGAAGGTTCAGAAGCACATCCGCAATGCAGCCGAGGATCAGTCCAGTGACAATAAGACGGGCGATTTGGGTTCCCGGACTGCAGCAGACACCCAGGAGCACGAAGCATATCGAAGCCAGTCCTTTCAGTGCGACCGCCATCCGATAGTTCTCCGTTTTCTCCTGCCACAGAAACAGTCCTGCCAGACACAGGCAGCACGGAATAAGAAGATACATGGTATTGCCTCCATCATGTTGTTGTAATAATCATAACCATATCAACAGGGTGTCGTTACCTCTTTTGACTCTCTTCCCTGTAAGATATGGTTCCGGCATACACGAATAAACAGCGCGGTCCTCGGAAGGCCAATGACATGACATTTATGGCCGGACACATCGAAAACACGATATCGGGATATACCCATTTTTAAGGAGCGTCCGATTTTGCGATTACTTTTCCTTCATGGAAAAAGCCCGGACAAGATAGAGTGAATACCCTCCCAACACAATGGCAATCACCACGAGATTGAGCACCATTTCTGTCTGCGGGTCCAGGCTCCCATCTGCGGAAAACACTTTGAGCGCGTTGTTTGCCGAATGAAACAGGATGCACGGGATCAAAGATTTCCCATAATAGAAGATCAACACAAGCACGAATCCTAACAGAACGGCGAGTACGATCTGGGTCATGGAGGAAGCCAGATCCATTCCGCTCCCGTTGAACAAATTCACGATATGGCCAAGACCGAAGGTCAGCGAAGATACGATCATGGCTGTCTTCAGGTTATCCTTTTCCATTGCCCTAAACAGCAGTCCACGAAAAATAACCTCTTCCAGGAATCCGACGCAACACATACTGATGAAATACAGCAGTGCCCCCGGGTACCCGTACTGCAGCTTTATCCCGCTCCAAAAAGCAGTTGATGCAATGATGATCAGCGGCAGGTAATACAGAAACCGCTTCGCGGGGATTGTGGATCTGCAGAAGCCGTATTTTTCGCTCAAATCATTGTTTCGTATCCAGAAAAAGAGGATCAGAGACATTGCGATATGCAACACGGCAGTCACAGATTTTATTATTCCGTAAGACTCCGAAAGCTGATCCGCCAGACTGCTGAGGACCACGTAGGCAACGATCCACAGGATTGCAAAAGAAATCTCACTTTTCTTATAGAGTTTCGTCATTTTGATTTCATCCTCTCTCTAATCCTTCGGCGATCGCAATCAGCACTTTTCGAATCGCATCGGGATCGTATTTTATCGCATTGTTTGCGATCAGGCTGGCATAACCATGGACAACAGCCACCAAGGGCTCAAAATACGCAGCAGCGTCCGCCACTGGCAGTCCTTCTTCTTCACTTACCGCAGAAAGGACATCGGCTGTTTCCGGAGATTTGATCAGATCTTCTAAACTGAGTCCCGAAAAACGACCCGATTGAAAAAGGAACCGAAACAGCTTCGGCTCTTCCTCTGCAAACCGAATGTAACGAAGTCCCATCTCCAGAAGATCTCCTCCCGCCAGAATGTATTCGCTGTGAAATTCATCTGCCCTCTGATAAGTCAGATCTCTCAGAATATCCAGATTGGGGAATTGATACATGATCGGCTGTGTAGAGCAGCCCAGGAAGGCAGCAAGACTTCTTGCAGTCAGACAATCATGACCCTTTTCACGGATCAGTCGGAATGCACCTTCTATCATCGCTTCTTTTGTTGTCGTTGGTTTTTTGGGCATCAGAATCGCCTCACAATACTATAACGTCTGTTATTATATTGGTTTTTTCTCTGTTTGTAAACAATCAAAAGACATAAAAAAAGATTGCTATCTTGTTAAAATAGCAATCCTTTTCTGGTGGAGGTGAGGAGAGTCGAACTCCTGTCCGAAAACACTTCCAGAGGAACTTCTCCGTGCGCAGACGATTATTTGCATTCCCTCAATCATACGTGAG
>CADCMP010000019.1 GCA_902802565.1 Oscillospiraceae bacterium | reverse complement strand
TTAAAAAAGCCTATGCAAACTAGTGGTTGCATAGGCTTGATTTTTATCAATCAGAAATAGTTGACCAGAACGATCTTTCCCATCTTCTGCAGGCATTCTACCAGTTCAGTAACAATGGACATCTTAACATCGAAATTCAGGGTCAGATTCTGGTGCGCCGGATTTACGGCTCTTCCAATGAAGAAGTTAACGTCCGTGGCGGTCTCAAAGAGTTCGCGGGCGATAATGGAAGCGGCATCCTTGTTGTAGCTCCATTCCTCAAAGGTCTCGTTGTCTTTGAGATAATCCTTCGCGTAGACCAGGACCCGGTCCATCGTTACGATACCCTCGCTGACGATATCGATTCCTTCGACTTTGGACATGGGCGGGATGTTGGGATCCGGTGTATTCTGTTGTGGGATCACCGGTTTGCCCAGATAGGAGGCTGCAATTTTTGCAGTCGTTCCGCCGCAGACGATGTGTTTACCTCCCCGTGCGAAGAAAAGAGACATCATCTTCGTTCCCTCGTCATAACGGGAGGGGGGACCGAATGCCAGATTCACAGTCTCTCTTCTTCTAACGCGGACCGTGCAAACGGTGGCATCGTCTGTGGGATGTCCCGCATAGAGCCGTGCAACACGATCCAGCAGAATCGTAGTAAGAGTTTTTGCGGTAAATCCGACACTGAAGAAAGCCTCCATGTATTTAATGACACCGTTGCGGTCCCATTCTTCATTCCACACCCCGTTGGGGCTTGCATACAGCACGCCGTCACTCATCATGATAAAGATGTCATTCTCCATCAGTGTCAGTTCAGACTGAAGGATTACCTTGTCTCCGATGCGAAGCTCACTAGTGGGATAGTCATAGTTTTTCCCGTTTCGAAGCATGATGACGTTGGGGTTTTCATACTGCATGATGGAAGCTGAATTGTTATCCTTGATCACCATTATGGTGAATGTGGAAAATGCCGCATTGACCTCCGAATTGACCGGTAGCGTATCTGCGATTGTTTCCACCGCTTCCTTGACGGAAAGCTCTGCTGCAAGCATCGTAGAGATGATTTTAGAGGTCAATGTGCTGAGGATGTTGGCCCGCACACCGTGCCCCAAACCGTCTGCAAGAACGATGATTTTCAACTGATGGCCCGATTTGGTGGTCTTTTCCTGGATGAATTCCACATGGTCGCCGCACAGTTGTTCACCATCGTGATTGATGCTCTGATAACCGACATCAGCGAAATACTCATTCATTCTCATTGATATCGATACGCTCCTTCAGTTTTGTCAGTGCGATTTTTGTTTCCGCGGTGGTCTCACCAAGCAGCATCGCGATGTCCTGTACGATTCTCATCTGTTTGTCGACAATCTTATCTGCGATCTCAATAGTATCTTTGCCGATACGTTCCCGCTCCAAACGGGCCTCTTCCTCGTCCGTCACATCACGGAGAATGCACATCATGGTGCGGGACGATGGGTCATTTACGATGGTCTGCACACAGTATCTCCGGTAATCGGAGAAATAGCGTTTCTCCGTGGACAGGCGCTGGCCGGAAGAATACAAATTGAAGAAAGGAGTCGGATCCAGAATTCGTACCACGTTCTCTCCCAGAACGTCAGACTCGTGTCGGATGTTCATCAGTTCCATGGCCTTCGGATTGATGACCTGAATCTCAAAGTCTTCATTCAGGATGATGACACCGTTGGGGGTGTTGTCCAGAATGTTGCTCTGGAAGCTTCGGGTCTGTGCCATGATATGGGGAAGGCACATGTTGGGGTCGGCGATGCCACGGTAGATGGCAATGGCCTTGTCCCGGCACGTCGGATAACCGCAGGTGCCGCAGTTAAGTTCTTTCTCCGGAGAGTCTCTGCCGATGGATTTCAGAATCTCCCGGATCTCGGATTCCAGTGGATTCTTCATGCGGGGAGTTCTCGACTGGAAAGCACGGAAGTTTTCACCGTGATGGACTTCCGGGACATCGAAGTGCTCGGGACCCGCAGAAGCGCGGATGAGATAGCTTCCGCGAACCGGTTCGTTTCGGTAATGCTCCATAATGGGGCTTCCTACACAGCCGCCGTTGCACATGTTCAGTTCCACAAAGCACTTGTGGATGTTGCCTTTGCGGATATCATCCAGAGCATGACGGCACATATCCACGCCGTCAAACTCCATCATGGAGAACGCGGGATCCTCCGGTGTGTTCAAACAGCTGAGCATGCCGCCGGGCAGACAGAAACGGCGTTCCATGGAGGCTTCCAGAGGAGGTTCTTTATGCGGTGTCAGCGTAATGTTCTCCAGCCGGAAGATCTCTTCCAGCTCGTCAAATGTGAGCATGGCGTCTACATCGGTGTCATATTGTTCCTGCTTTCTGGCGATACATCCGCCGATGTGAACGACTTTTGCATCGGGCATCCGGCGTTTGATATCCTGCGCATGTGCAACCATGGGAGAAACCACAGGAGCCAGACATGGAATAAGCTCCGAATAGTATTTCTCAACCAGAGAAACCACGGACGGGCAGGTCGTGGATATAATGACATCATCTTTGCTTTCGGATATCAGCATGTCATAGTGTTTTTTTACGATTGCGGCGCCAATGGCCGTTTCTTCCACTCCAGTGAATCCGATCGCTTTCAGTCCCTCCGTAATACTGGAAAGTCCGACTCCGAAAAATGCCGGGAACGCCGGATCGATGCTGGCAATTACAGGGCCTTCGCTCTGCTGGATCAGAACTTTAGTTATTTCTTTTCCATCCACGATGCTCTTTGCATCATGTGGGCACACGCGATAGCATTCTCCGCAGAGCACACACATGTTGCCGATAATGTTTGCCTGATGGCCGGAATATCGGATCGCCTTAGTGGGACAATACCGGATACAGCAATGGCAGTCTCTGCAATTTGTTTTCACAAGCTGAATAATATCAGGCATGAAAAGCAACCCCCCTCATAAACTCGTTGCTGGTGATTTCTTATTTGCTTCGTTCTTCAAATTCCTGGCGAACAACGTCGAGAGGAATGTTTTGACACTTGGCGATGGAAGACAGGTCATCATATTCCGCTTTGATGCGGCAAACCCCGTGGCCTTCCGAGCGTTTATAACGAACGGGACCCCAGGTCGTCTCTACGACGCCCTCCGACCGGGAAAGGATATCTCGGGTGCATACGGTTTCCCGCAACCCGATTGTAGTGGTATGGCGGAACATCAGGTCTACGAAACGGTCCCGATCCTCGGGACGGCAGAGAAGATCGATGCGGACCCCGGGACGGCCTTTCTTCATTCCGACTGAGGTCCATCCGGCGTCCAGAGCACCTTCCTGCATCAGCTGATCCAGTGCAAAGGCAATGCTTTCCGGCGTCATATCATCCACATTGCAGGACAGCTCAATGACATCCGGATGCAACTCTCCCGACATCGCGTGGACCGCATTCAGCCGGTGCTCAAATTCCTTTGTGCCGAGTCCGTAACTGTGTTGCTCGATCGTCATCACCGGCATGGGTGTAAACTGATGCACGTAGTGGCGCAGCAGCGCCGCACCCGTGGGTGTGCACATCTCACTTTCTGTTTCTCCGGCAAAGCAGGGAATGCCTTCCAGAAGGTTGGCGGTAGCAGGTGCGGGAACAGGAAGCGTTCCGTGGGCGGTTTTCACCGTACCGTATCCTACACAGACCGGAGAAGACACCACAAGCTCCGGACCAAGTTCATGCAGCAGAAGGGAAGCTGCGGCAATATCCGCAATCGCGTCCATTGCACCCAGTTCGTGGAGATGGATCTCTTCCACCGGAATCCCATGAGCTTTGGATTCCGCCGCGGCAATGTCATCATAGATGGAAATGATATCCTCGCGTACCTGTTCCGGAACCTTCAGACCCTGTAGGATGGAGCGGATCTTGTCTATGGAGATGTGGGAATGAAACGAACTGTGTCCTTCCGATTCCCCACGGTATGTGACATTCATATGAAGACCGGCAATGCCCTGACTCTTCTTTGTTTCGACCTGAAATGAGATGCCGGGGATCTCCATGGCGTTGAGTTTCTCGACCTGCTGCAGAGGATCTTCAAACAATCCCAGCAGAGCAGAGGTCATCATATCACCGGCAATTCCCATTCCGCAGTCAAGATATAATACTTTCATTTACTTTTGCCCCAGATGATTGATCATGTTGGCAAGATAACCGGCGCCAAAGCCGTTATCGATATTTACGACAGACACTCCGCTGGCACAGGAGTTCAGCATGGAAAGCAATGCGGCGATCCCGCCGAGAGATGCGCCGTAACCGACGCTGGTAGGAACTGCAATTACCGGGCAGTCCGCCAGACCACCGATTACACTGGGAAGAGCGCCCTCCATTCCCGCCACGGCAACGATGACCTGAGCGGTCATAATATCCTCCTGATGGGAGAGCAGACGGTGGACCCCGGAAACCCCCACATCATAGAGGCGGGTCACTTTGTTCCCCAGTGCCTCTGCGGTTACTGCAGCTTCTTCCGCAATGGGGATGTCGCTGGTGCCTCCGGTAGCCACGACTATGGTTCCGTCTCCGTCTGGCTCCGGAAGGGAGCCGATGATTCCGAGCCGTCCCATGGCATTGAATTCTACCGGGTATGTTTCAGCAATCTCATTTGCGGTCTCTTCCGTGATCCGCGTTATGAGAATGGTCTCCTGTCCGTGCTCCTTCATGGCTCCGGCGATGCCAATAATCTGTTCTGTGGTTTTGCCGGCACCATAAATTACCTCGGCAGTGCCCTGACGCAGTTCACGGTGGTGATCTACTTTGGCAAAGCCAAGATCCTGAAAGGGTTCCATTTTCAGCTGCAGCATTGCGTCTTCGGGAGAAAGAGATCCTTCCTGCACCTGCTGCAATATATGCAAGATCTTTTTCTGACTCATGATGCACCCTTCCTTAAAAACAATAGATTCTTTAAAAAATTTATCATATTTTGCGGGTAAAGTAAATTGAGGGGATACAATTCCATTGGAAAGAAGCCAGCTTTTTTGATTCTCCAGAAAAAGAAAAACGGACAGAACACAATTGGTTCTGTCCGTTGTCCGTTAATCAAAACGGGGGATAATCTCCCGTATATAAGATGGGGTGGGATTCTTCCGATGCTGGCGGCGCAGAATCGTAGCAGAACTGACCAGTCCGATGATCAGCCCGATGAAAGCCCCGATCACACAGGTGCTCTCCACATCGGTGAAAAGCGACGCAATCCCGTATCCGATAAAAAACAGGATCAGCGGGACCACATATATGGCAACAGTGGCCAGAAGAATCTTGAGAGAATCCGTCTCCAGATAGACATGAGATCCTTTTGGTGCGTCAATGGGATTTTTCACCCTCACTTTGATGGTGTTTTCATACATGCAGCTTTCGCAGGTGTTGCAGTCACCGCCGCACAGAGCAGCTCGTTCCACCACCACATCCGCAGTACCGTCATTATAAACGCCCGTTACGATGGCTTCCTGTGTCATCGAACTTCACCTCATTTTAATAAGTCGTTAGTTTCTGCTGAACTCTTCCAGCTGAAGACCGTCGTTTTTGTCCAGTGCCCAGCGGACACACCACTCAGCAGTGAACAGCAGCAGATTGTTTCCCTTGAAATCCTGTACCCATTTGGTGTCACTTGTGAGATTCAGATCCCGGGGATCTTTGTCGGAACTGGCGATCCAGCGAATCTGATCATAGGGAAGGTCCCGTCTGCGGATATCCACACCATACTCCGTCTTCAGACGGTATTCCAACACTTCGAGCTGAAGGACACCAACAACACCGACAACGATCTCTTCCATGACCATGCCGGGCTCGTGGAAAATCTGAATGGCACCTTCCTGAGCGATCTGCTCGATTCCCTTTTCGAACTGTTTCCGCTTCATGGTATCCACGCGCTCCACGGCAGCAAAGTGTTCCGGTGCAAAGGTGGGGATCCCTTCAAAACGAATCTCCTGCCCTTTTTCGCAGATGGTGTCTCCAATGGAAAAAATACCGGGGTCAAACACACCAATGATATCGCCGGCATATGCTTCATCGATGATGGAGCGATCGTCTGCCATAAGCTGCTGCGGCTGTGCAAGACGAAGGCCCTTACCACCCTGAACATGGAAGTATTCCTTGTCCCGCAGGAACTTGCCGGAACAGATGCGCATGAAAGCGATCCGGTCACGATGCGCCTTGTTCATGTTTGCCTGAATCTTGAAGACAAAGGCCGAAAAATGATCATCAAAAGGATCGACCGTGTCTTCACCGGAAACACGGGGCATGGGAGGCATGGTCATCTGCAGAAAACTCTCCAGAAACGGCTCCACGCCGAAATTGTTCAGCGCAGATCCGAAGAACACGGGTGAGAGCTGGCCGTTACGGACGGAATCCAGATCAAATTCATATCCGGCACCATCCAGCAGCTCGATGTCGTCCTGCAGGGGGCGGCGGAGGCGTTCTCCGATCAGGCTGTCCAGTTTCTCGGTCTCATCCAGTGTGCAGGCGATAGGCTCAATGCGGTTCTGGCCTCGGTGGGATTCTGTAAAGGCAAGGATCTGATGTTTCTCTCGGTCATAAACACCCTTGAAATCAATGCCGCAGCCGATGGGCCAGTTCATGGGATATGTACCGATCCCGAACTCCGTTTCCAGTTCCTCCATCAGATCATAGGGACTCCGGGCTTCCCGGTCCAGCTTGTTGATGAAAGTGAAGATGGGGATATGCCGCATGGCACAGATCTTAAACAGCTTTCTCGTCTGAGGCTCAATGCCTTTTGCCGCGTCAATGACCATCACGGCACTGTCCGCAGCCATCAGAGTACGATATGTATCTTCGGAGAAGTCCTGATGTCCCGGAGTATCCAGAATGTTGATGCAGAACCCCTCGTACTCAAACTGCATGACGGAGGATGTGATGGAAATGCCGCGCTGCTTTTCCAGTTCCATCCAGTCGGATACGGCATGCCGTGCTGTGGCCTTGCCCTTTACGGAACCGGCCAGCTGAATGGCACCTCCGTAAAGGAGGAGTTTTTCGGTCAATGTGGTCTTACCGGCGTCCGGGTGCGAAATGATGGCAAATGTCCGCCGGCGCTCTATTTCCTTTCTGGTATCGCTCATAAACTACCTCAAATAAAAGATTCTCTTTTCGTTTGCAAAAAATCACTATAGCATATTCCATGCAGGGACGCAAAACAATTCCTGCTGTTTCCATAGAAAACTAACAGTCGTTTTCCAGACAGTTTCGGAGACACTTCTGGATGATCTTCCATTGGGGAGAGGAATTCTCCAACTGCCCGGAACGCATCTGGCGCAGAGCTCCATCGGTTAGGGCATGGAACATATATTCCGTGCGGAGATACTTCTCGTGTGACCAGTGTTCCGTCAGAGTAAGACGACTGAGACAGTCCCGGCTGTAATCCATCATGGAATCCATGGGAAGGGTAATGCTGTCGGGCAGATATTCCCGATCCGCCAGCACCAGCCCTGCATAGGCGGGTTTTTCCAGCACGAACCGGATCCATTCCATGGCAAGACGGACCAGCTGCTCCCGGAGATCCGGAGAATAACGAGCGATAATCTTCGCTTCCCGTATCTTCCACTTCTCAATCATGCTTCCGACGCTCTGCCGGAGAATGTCTTCCTTGTTTTTAAAATGTTTGTATGGAGCTGCCACGGAAAGACTGCAGTAGTCGGCGATCTTTCGGATCGTGACTCCGTCGAAACCATCCCGGGCAAGTATCGCCAGAGCAGCTTCCATCAGAAGATCTTTGGAGGACATGGTACACCTCTTTTGTGGTTAATGATCGTTTACCTTGACAGATATGCTAGCGGTATTTTAGAAAAAAGTCAACGAAAGACTGTCTCCCACTCATGGCATGTGATAGAATAACCGAGGATTCTTGAAAAAGGAGTCATTCATCATGGGCTATGTATTACTGGGTATTCTGGCGGGAATCGGACTTCCGGTACAGACCAGTGTGAATAATCGTCTGAAGCCGAGAGTAGGAGGTCCCGAACGGACCAGCCTTATTTCTTTTTTCGTGGGAAGCGTGTTTCTCCTGCTTTGGGTCCTGATAACGGAAGGCACGGCACGGCTGCCGTTTGACCGAACAGCCGGCTACCCGTTCTGGATCTGGACCGGAGGAGCGTTCGGAGTCTGCTTTCTTCTGGGAAATCTGTTTCTAATCTCCCGGGTGGGCAGCGCCAATACGGTCATCTATCCCGTTGTCGGTCAGATCATCATGGGACTTCTGGTGGATCATTTCGGCTGGTTTATGGCAGACGTACAGAAACTGACGATCCTGCGGGCACTGGGAGGCACTCTGGTACTTGTAGGCATGCTTGTGATTACCGGGACAGGAAAGGAAACGGGATCGGAAAAGAAATTCGTGTCCTGGCAGGTGCCGGTGATCGGGATCGGCATCGGTATGCTCAGCGCGGCACAGACAGCGATCAATGCCCGGCTTGGAGCAGCACTGGACAACCCGGTACAGGCGGCTCTGGTTTCATTCTCCGTGGGAGCGATCCTGCTCCTATTCATCTGTCTGCTCCCCGGAGTAAGAAAACAACCGGCCGGGAAGGAGCCGGTACCGGTATGGACGTGGTTCAGCGGCGTCCTGGGTGCATTTTTTGTGCTCACCAATCTTTATGTTGCGGGGCGCATCGGGACCGGAATTGCCGTGGTGGCATCTCTCACCGGCACAGTGACGGGTGGTCTTCTTATCGATCAGTACGGCTGGCTGGGTACCCCTGTTCGCAAAATCACGACACGCAAATGTCTTGGCCTTTTGATGATGATGGCCGGGGTCGTCATGGTACGGCTTCTCTGATGAACACGATAAAACGAATATAAAACAGCTCCTGCCGTGAGCAAACGGCAGGAGCTGCTGTATTATTGAGAGTTATCTGGTCTTACACACTAGTTCTCCGTCTTCCACGTCCACGATGATCGTGGAGCCGGCCTTCAGATCGCCTTCCAGAATTTTTCGGGCGACGAGGGTCTCTACTGAACTCTGCAGATAGCGTTTCAGCGGACGGGCACCGTAGATGGGATCAAAGCCCCGGTCGATGACCAGCTGCTTTGCGCCATCGGTGATGTCCAGACTCAGTGTCCGGTCTGCCAGACGATTTCGCAGAGAGGCCACCAGATTGTCGATGATTCCGGTAAGATTCTCCTTCGTGAGAGGACGGAACATGATGATTTCATCCAAACGGTTGAGAAATTCCGGACGGAAGGATCGTTTCAGTTCGGCCTGAACCATATCCCTTGCCGATTCGGAGATCTCTCCGTTGTCGGTGATACCATCCAGCAAATACTGACTGCCCAGATTGCTGGTAAGGATGATAATGGTGTTTTTGAAGTCTACGGTTCTGCCCTGAGAATCGGTGATGCGGCCGTCATCAAGGATCTGAAGCAGGATGTTGAACACATCGGGATGTGCTTTTTCCACTTCATCAAAGAGGATGACCGAATAAGGCTTCCGGCGAACCGCTTCGGTCAGCTGACCGCCTTCATCATAACCGACATATCCCGGAGGGGCACCAATAAGGCGTGATACGGAAAACTTCTCCATATACTCGGTCATATCGATGCGCACCATGTTGTGCTCATCGTCAAACAGGCATTCGGCAAGACTTTTGGCAAGCTCCGTTTTACCGACACCGGTGGGCCCCAGGAACATGAAGGATCCGATGGGACGGTTGGGGTCGGAGATTCCAGCACGGGAGCGAAGAATCGCTTCCGTAACACGCTGCACGGCCTCGTCCTGACCGATGACACGCTTGTGAATCGTCTCGTCCAGATGCAGAAGTTTCTGACGTTCTCCCTCCACCAGGCGGGATACCGGAATGCCGGTCCACTTGGCAACGATAGAAGCGATCTCGTCTTCCGTGACAGTATCGTGGACCATCGTATCGGCCTTGCGGTCTTCGCTGCGGCGCTCCGCGTCTTCCAGTTTGCTTTCCAGCGCCGGGAGATCCGAGTACTTGAGACGCGCTGCGGTCTCGTAATCGAAACTCTGCTGTGCGTTTTCAATCTCTGCGTGAATCCGTTCCAGATCCGCTTTCAGCTGTTTGACTTCATCCACACTGTTCTTTTCTTCTTCCCAGCGGGATTTCATCGCATTGAAGGAATCTTTCAGATTCGCGAGCTCCTCGGTCAGTTTGGCCAGCCGGTCTTTGGACAACTGGTCATCTTCCCGTTTGAGAGCCATTTCCTCAATTTCCAGCTGCATGATCTTACGGCGGAGGTCGTCCATCTCTGCCGGCATGGAATCCATTTCCGTGCGGATCAGAGCACAGGCCTCATCCACCAGATCAATGGCCTTGTCGGGGAGGAAACGGTCGGTGATATACCGGTTGGAAAGGGTAGCGGCTGCGACCAGCGCATTGTCATGGATCCGAACGCCATGATAGACTTCATAACGCTCCTTCAGTCCGCGGAGGATGGAGATGGTATCTTCTACCGTTGGCTCATCCACCATGACCGGCTGGAAGCGGCGTTCCAGAGCCGCGTCTTTTTCGATATATTTATGATACTCATCCAGAGTGGTGGCACCGATACAGTGTAGTTCACCTCTGGCCAGCATCGGCTTCAGAAGGTTTCCGGCATCCATGCTGCCTTCGGTCTTTCCCGCACCCACAATGGTGTGGAGTTCATCGATGAACAGAATGATTCCGCCCTCGGATTTTTTGATCTCTTCCAGTACGGCTTTCAACCGCTCTTCAAATTCGCCACGGTATTTGGCTCCGGCGATGAGAGCACCCATGTCCAGAGAGAAGATGGTCTTGTCTTTCAGTCCTTCGGGAACGTCGCCTCTTACGATTCGCTGGGCGAGTCCCTCCGCAATGGCAGTCTTACCGACGCCTGGTTCACCGATAAGGACCGGATTGTTTTTTGTCTTGCGGGAGAGGATCCGGATGACGTTCCGTATTTCGGAATCACGCCCGATCACCGGGTCCATCTCATTTTCCCGCGCCCGTTTCACCAGATCCGTTCCGTATTTTGTCAGGGCATCGTAAGTTCCTTCCGGATTGTCACTGGTCACCGGACCGCTTCGAACCTTGGAAAGCTCGCTGACAAATCCGTTTTTTGTAATTCCGTGATCGGCAAAGATCTTTTTGATCTCCGGGGTGTTATTCGCGAAGATACCGATCATGATATGTTCCACGGACAGATATTCGTCCCCCATGCTCTTTGCGGATTTTTCTGCCGCTTTCAGAACACGGTCAGCTTCCGGTGAGAGATAGACCTGAGAGTTGGATCCGCCCACTTTGGGCAGCTTGGAGATGGCAAGATCCAGTTCACCCAGAAGCTTGTTGCAGTCAACGCCCATCCTGCTGAAGATGGAGGGGATCAAACCGCCGTCCTGATCGACGAGGGCATAGAGCAGATGTTCCGGAGTGATGTACTGGTTCTGATTCTCCTCCGCCATGTTCTGTGCGGTCTGGATCATCTCAACCGTTTTTTGTGTGAAGTTGTTTGCATTCATAAAAATACACTCCTTTCTTTCGAGGGGATCGCTATATTAAATGAGGATTTTCTGCGTGTTCATCAGCTGATAATACTGCCGTTCAATGTCCGAGGCGGAAACCCGGCCGTTCAGATATGCCTTCATGAGAGAATCAAAGGTCTGAATGTAATCGGACAGCACGGACGCCAGGTCATCGGAAGTGCATTCCTTCTGAGGCATGGCGATACTGCGGACGAATTTACCATCATATAGGGCATAGTCGATGGTCTGACCGCCCAGAAGGGGAGCCAGATCCCGGTCTTCCACGTGCTTCCAGATCCGGAAAAACTCCGTCATGGACTGGATCAGAGCTGCGGACTGAGTGCGGAAGATCACGGACAGTTCTCCAATGGAGGATTCCGCGTTGCGGTACAGTTCCACTTCATATTTCACGGTGGGGCGGTACTTATACTCCAGACTGGATTTCAGGGACATGGTAAAGTTGTTGGGAGAAAAGAACGGAACCAGTTCCCGAGAGGGCAGTACCAGCTGTTCAATAGCGGAAAAGATGTCATTGATCCGCCGTTCCGGCGTGACCATATCCACATATTCCGCCAGGATCTGATTAATAAGATTGGAACGATTCGTTCCCAGCTTATGTGCAAGAAGATCCACTTCGTGGACCACATCTTCTGACAGCATCAGACTGTAAAGGGTCTTTTTCATAGCGCGCACATCTCCTTTTTTGTTTACACTCTGATAGTAGCATTCCCCTTAAACTTTGTCAACAAAATTATATAAAACAAACTACAAATTATATTTTCAAATTGTAAATTTTTAGGCTGTCACAGAATAAAAAAATCTAAAAACAGGCGGCGGTCCAGGGCATTTCTGACCCGTTGACCGCCGCCTGTTTCGTTGATGCATTTAAGCTGACAGGTTGCTCTCCTTTATGATCCTTGTAACCGCATCGGCTTTATTCAATGTAAAAAGATGAATACCGTCCACTCCCAGGGAGAGATATTCATTGATCTGGGAAATGGTATATTGAATTCCTTCCTCCATGAACGCATCTTTTTTCCGCCGGATCTCTTCTTCGGATTCTTCCGGGGTGAAGACATTCGGAAAAATCCAGTTCCGGGAAATGATCTCACACAGAGGCCTTGGCATAACGCAGGCGTTATGGCTGAGGGCCATGTTAATGGTGGAAGCGCTGTCCAGGACCGGCATGACACCGACATCGACCGGGAGCGTGATCCCGGCAGAACGGATCGCATCGTACCACCATTTAAACTGATCCATATCCCAGCAGAGTTGTGTAATGATGTAATCCGCACCGAGATCCTGTTTCTGTTTCAGATATTCAATATCCGACTGGATACTGCGGCATTGAATGTGTCCCTCCGGGGATCCGCCGACAGCTATCGTGAACTTATCCCCGAATTCTCTGCGGATCAGATCCACCAGTTCGGTGGCATAACGGAGATCCTCTTTTCCGGGTTCATATCCTAACGGAATGTCTCCGCGCAATGCCAGAACATGATGGATCCCATGGTCCAGATAGTCTTGCAGCAGACCGCAAACCGTTTTCGGGGTATTTCCGATGCACGTGAAATGCGTGACCGGGAGAGTACGGCCGTCATTCTGTATCTTTGACAAAACCGCCATGTTCCTTTCCGCGTTGCTGCCCCCGACGTGATAGGTGCAGGAAATATAGTCCGGATTCAATCGATACAACTGGTCAAGGGTGCCGCCTTCTCTGCACATTTTTTCCATCCCGCGATCTGTTTTCGGCGGAAACAGCTCAAAAGAAAGCAGGGTTTTCTGGTTAAAAAGTTCTTTGATATTCGGCATAGACATTTACCCGATCCCTAAAGCATGAAACAATAAACTGACGAAAGGGGCATACAGGATGGCTGGCAGATAGTCAGCCACTTTCAGTTTCGTAATCCCGGCCAGATTCAGGCCGATCCCGATAATCATGAGAGAACCGGCCGCGGTCATCTCGGCGATCATCGTATCGGACAGAAGGGGAGACAGGACGGACGCTAAAAGCACCAGTGCACCTTCGATAACCAGTACACTGCCGGATGCCAGAAGGACACCAATCCCCAATGTCACGGCCAGCATCATGGAGGAGAAGAGGTCCATCATGGATTTTGTGATCAGCATGGTGGTGTCGCCGGTGGTCCCTGCCTGCAATGAACCAACGATGGTCATGGATCCGACACAGAACAGCAGGGTGGCGGTTACGAATCCTTTTGCCACGAGTCCGTCACCGTTTTTGGAAAAGCGGTCCTCCACTTTTTTTCCCAGACGGTTAAGGGCACCGTCGATGTCCAGAAGCGTGCCGGTCAGCACACCGAGGATGGTTGAAATGAGAAGGACCAGCAGGTTCCGGCTTTCAAAAGCCCCCTGAAAACCGATAACCATGGAGAACAGCCCGATAGCGGTCATGGTGGCACCGGTGTACTTTTCCGGGATCCCCTTTTTCAGGAATATACCAATGAAACTGCCGGCAAGCACAGTCAGAGTATTAATTAGGACAGCAGACATATCAGTTCCTCACATACAACATTACTTTGCTTTAATATTAATATATTCTGCGCGGGTCTTCGAATACATGATTTTCTGGCTCTGGTAGAGCCCGTAATAGCCGGACAGCATATAAGAGATGCCGCATGCCAGGGCAAAATAAACGATGGCAAAATCCGACTGGAACAGTTCGATGGCCAATACAATGGAAGCGATGGGACAATTGACCGCACCGCAGAATACGGAGATCAGTCCGATGCTGGCCGCAAACTGAGCCGGGATCCCAAGCAGCGGGCCCACTACACAGCCGAAAGTGGCACCGATAAAGAACGTGGGAATGATCTCGCCGCCGCGAAAACCGCATCCCAGAGTAACAGCGGTAAACAAAATCTTCCAGAAGAATGCGCTGGGTTTTGCCACTCCGGATTCCAGAGCATTCATCAGCTGAGTCTGTCCGGTACCGTTATAGTCGGTGCATCCGACAAGATAGGTAAGTCCTATAATAATGACACCGCCAATCACCGCACGAAGATAGGTGTTGGGACAGCGTCTTCGGGCAACGGATGCAAAGTACTGTACGGAAAAACAGAAAGCCGTGCTGATCACCGCGCAGAAAACGGCGAGAATGGCAACACGCCAGAGCATATCCAGAGACAGAGATTCCAGGGGCACTTGGAAATGTGTGGCAGGGATATGAAACAGTTTGTTGATTCCGAATGCCGTAATGGCAGAGACCAGACAGGGGATAAGGCCGGAATAATAAAAAATTCCAACACTGATAAACTCCAGTGCAAATATCGCCGCTGTGACCGGCGTTCCGAACAGGGCAGAAAAGACTGCCGACATGCCGCACAGTGTTGCAAGACGAAGGTCTTTATCGTCCAGGTGGAGGAGCGCAGCTACATTTGCGCCAATACTTCCACCGATTTGGAGCGCAGCACCTTCGCGACCGGCCGATCCGCCACAAATGTGGGTAATCAGGGTGGCAATAAAGATGCAGGGCGTCAGCAGGATCGGAGCCCTGGTGCCTTCCCGAATGGAATCAATTATGGAATCGGTGTTCTCGTGTTCCATTTTGGACACCGAATACATCAGAGCAATAAGCGCCCCGCCTGCCGGCAGGAGCCAGATCAGCCATGGATTCATTTCCCGAAATCCGGTGGCATACCGGACCGCCAGATTAAAGATGCTTCCAATGACTCCGCCGATGAAACCGGTGAGCAGTGCGATCAGGATCCATTTGAAAAAAGACCAGACCAGATTTTCTATTAATTTGACTTCATTATTGTTATTGAAATCCATGATTCTTTCCTTAAAAGCATTTTGCTGTTAAAAAATTATATTACGAAATAGGATGAAAATCTACCGTTATCCGGGGGCTGCTTCTTGATTTTAGGCAAGGGGTTGGGTATAATCCTAAAGTACTCCATACGGAGGTGTATCGAAGTGGTCATAACGGGCCTGACTCGAAATCAGGTAGCCCTCACGGGCTCGTGGGTTCGAATCCCACCGCCTCCGCCAGTTTAGGACAACAGATCGGATAAGGATCTGTTGTCCTTTTTATTTTGTCTATGCCGGTGAATTGAACCATTGTTGATGCATCGATGCAAGAGAAATATTAGGCAGCAAATCCTATGCCGGTTGTGTTGAATATACGACAAGTACTGCTTTCGTTTGTTATGAACGTGCAAAAAACGAAACAGCAGATTGGTAAAATTTGTTAAGTCTGAGAGCGCTTATTAATAATCATTTGCTTGAAATGGACATGTAAAAATGAAATAATTGGAGCGTTTTGTTCATTATAAAAAGTGAGAAATTATTCCAATGCTGTTTTGAAACAGAATAATTATCCCCCTCTGTACAGACCATAAACGGGGTCGGAACAGTATATTGGAGAATGTAAGAAAATAAGTTGTGTAGGAGGTTCTTTATGAGTGAAGCAGTGAAAACCGGCTATCCATCCATCGATAAGCCTTGGGGCAAGTATTTTGACGCATGTGACGGCGGCGAGAGAATGGAAATCCCCCAGGAAACTATTTTTGATTATCTCAAAAAATGCAATGAAGACAATCTGGACGGAATTGCACTGGATTTCTTTGGACACACCATTACCTATCGTGAATTCTTCAGTCGCGTGGAGGAAGTGGCAAAGGCCCTTCATGCATTTGGCGTGAAGCCGGGTGAAGTTGTAAACATTATTACGGTGAATGCGGTTGAGAGCTATGAGCTGATGTATGCAATCAATCGCGTAGGTGCCGTATTTGATTTCGTCAACTGCCTTGCCGATCATAAAGATCTGGTTCATTATTTTCAGGATTCCGAAGCAAAGCGGATCTTTGTCATGGATCTCTTCGCGGATAAAGTCCTGAAAGCTGCCAAAGAAGCAGGTTATGTAGAGAAGGTCGTCGTATTTACCTTGGCAGATGAGATGCCGACGATTACCAGACTCGGATACTCGCTGAAAACGCGTAAAATGGATAAATCCTATTATGAGGATTCTCTCGTGGTAAAGTTTAAGGACTTTATGAAGCTGGCGGAAGGTCAGCCGGAAGTGGATTACCACAAAGATCCGGAGAAACCCTGTGCTCTGGCGCACACGGGAGGCACTACGGGATTCCCGAAAGCGGTGCTTCTGAAGGACGTATCCTTTAATGCTGTCGCTGCAGTGTATGTCCACTACCAGCCTCTGCGTCCCGGCAGATCCAACTGCATTAACACCATTCCGCCCATCGTCGTATACGGCTACTCTGTCGGAATGCATATGCCTATGTGCTGCCATGCCACCCAGGTCATCATGCCGAAGTTTGAGCCGGAGAAATGGCCTCAGTTTATTAAGAAATACAATCCTGCATATATCGTAGCGGTTCCTGCGTTCGTGACACCGATGCTGGAGAACCCGAAAATGGCAAATGCCGACATGTCGAAT
>CADCMP010000018.1 GCA_902802565.1 Oscillospiraceae bacterium | reverse complement strand
ATTTCTTAAGGCTTTCTATAATTGAAGTCAGGAATAATACATCTCGAAAGGAGCATCTGCCGACTTCCGGCAGATGATGGTAAACCATGAAAAAACTGTTTGCTGTTCTTTTGGCTCTCAGCATGATTTTCATTCTCTGTGCGTGCGGAACGGAAGACGTCTCCACCGCTGCAAATACCGGTACTGCCGAGGCACAGCAGGAACCGGCATCGGACAATGCAGCTGCGGAGTCCAGCACTGCACCTGCCGAGGCTGAGCAGGCTGCGGATCCGTCAGCGACTGCCAACACGGTGCTTCTCAGTGATATTCCCGGTGAACCGGAAGGTGATCTGGGCAGCTGTCACATAAAGCTCATTGGCTGTGATTACTGCGGAGATGACAATGGCAACACAGCGATCATCATCACTTTCCAACTGACCAACAAGGGTCCGGATGCCATCGTTCCCATTGAGACCCTCACCTGCCAGGCATTCCAGGACGGCATGTCCATTTCCATGGCTACCATCTCCAATTCGCCTCTCTATGACGGCGGTGCCGCCATGAATATTGACGGGGCAAAAGTATACGGCAGCTTTGAAGCCGCCGTATGAGTCCATATAGCAACAAAAAACGCTGAGCTCATGCTCAGCGTTTTTTTGCGTTCAATAATACAGGGTCTTGTTGTCATACCATATGAACTGTCCGGAAGGATCGGTATTGCCATTCTGTTCGATCTCCTGACTGAGATTCGTCAGACTGCTTTCAATATCGTCGATCTTATGCACGATCAGCGCATACACATCCCGGCACGGATCTCCGAACTGATCATGATGCTGAAGCAGGATCGCGATCAGATGATAGAACCATTCCTCTCCGTACTGTTTCACGATATAATCCTTATGCTCCTCCACCATCTCGGCACCGAAGAACCGATGCGAGACGAACGATCCCTTCTGGTAGACCCCGTAATCCATCTCTCTTGTTTTTCCGATATCGTGGAGAATACATCCGATCACCAGAAGATCCCGTTTGTCCGGTGATTCCTTCATCTGACCAGAGGAATCCTTATCCGAAAACAGAATCGGGTAATTGTCCAGTACGATGGGGAGAAAATCCACCATCTTTACGGTATGCGCCAACAGCCCGCCTTTGCAGTTGTCGTGGTGGCTCATCGCGGCAAACTCTTCCTTCAGGCGGGAAACCAGAGTTTCATTCTGATAAAGGAGCCGGTCCAGTGTTTCCCGTCCCTTTTCCGAGAGCATCCGGCAGGAGTTTTCCTGCAGCGCCAGAAACCATTCTTCCGTATTATACAGTTCCGGCATGAACTGCCCGATGGAATACCCGGTCACTTCCTGCAGGTCATCGATGATCACCGAACAACTGCCCTGATATTCATCCACACGTCCGGAAATGGAACAGACATGATTGGCCAGCGGGTTCTCTTTCAGTTTCTGAAATGCGCGGCTGCTGGACCATGCCCGGAATTTCACGGAATGACCGGACTGGATTTTTCCGTCAATATATTCACTTCCGCTCTTTGCGGTTTTCACCGCATAGCTTCCGATGAGAACGATGCCTTCCATAGGAAGGTTTGCCGTCAGTTCTTTCAGCTCTTCCGGTCGGATAATATCCATTGCGTTTCCTCCCGCTTTTGTTTTTCCCATTATATCGTTTTTCACGGGCTTTGTCATTGTCAAACGGATGAAAAAAGATCTTCGCCGCAACGGCGAAGATCTTTTCTTTTATGTTGCCAGGATCTCCTTCAGCGTGAGATCCCTTCCGGTGAGCGGTGTCACTTTGGCGCTGCCGCAGCTCGGGCATTTTATGGTGCTTGTGAGATTAACCGGGAACTCTTCTCCGCAGTCCATACAGGCTGCCGTTCCTTCCAGTTCCTCAATCACAAACTCAACACCGTCGAGTTCCGTGCCGTCCGTCACCGCCACCCATGCATCCGCCAGGTAGCTGGGAACGACTCCGCTGAGAGTCCCCACCTCCACTGTGATACGCTGCACTTCTTCCAGTTGTTCATCTTTGATGATACCGCGTACCATCTTCAGCATTGCATCACATATTCCAAGCTCATGCATTATTTGCTAACCGCCTTTTTCACGATGTTACCGGCTTTCTTGACCAGACCTTCTGCCGCCTTGATGGGCATGGTCTCAAAGGTGCCTGCATGCCAGTCGCGGACTTTCTTCAGATGGATCGCATCGAACTCACACTTGGTGGTGCACAGGCCGCAGCCGATGCAGAGATATTCGTCCACTTTCGTGGCTCCGCAGCCAAGGCAGCGTGCCGTTTCCTTGCGGACCTGTTCCTCGGTAAAGGTCATTCTTGCGTCCGCGAAGGTCTTTGCCTTTTCCGCATTGTATCCGCGTACCTGACGGCGTCCGGTATCGTATCCCTCGGGGATCTCCGCAGCGTCCTTGTTGAGAGAACGATAGACGCGGCGGTCACGGCCCATGGTCAGAGTCTGTCCGGGATGTACGTAACGGTGCAGAGAGATCGCGGCTTCCTTACCTGCGGCAATCGCATTGATTGCAAAGCTCGGTCCGGTGTAGCAGTCACCGCCGACGAAGATATCCGGCTGCGCACTCTGATAGGTCAGTTCATCTGCTTCGGCGATGCCTTTCTTATTGGTCTTCAGGAGACCGACATCCAGGCTGCCCCAATCCACGACCTGACCGATGGAGCCGATGACGGTATCCACCTCGATGGTCTCAAACTCGCCGGTACCAACCGGTTTGCGGCGTCCTTTTTCATCCGGATCACCAAGCTTCATGACTTCCACTTTCAGGGCTTTCACCTTGCCCCTGCTGCCGATGATCTCCACCGGGGCGCGCAGGAACTTGAATTCCACGCCTTCCTCTTTGGCTTCTTCCACTTCTTCGGGATCCGCCGGCATCTCCGCCTCGCTGCGACGGTAGATGATATAGGTCTCTTCCGCGCCAAGACGGACCGCCGTACGGCAGACGTCCATGGCCACGTTACCGGCACCGATAACAGCACACTTCTTGCCGACGGACGGAGCCTTGTCCAGATTCACATCACGCAGGAAATCCACGCCGCCGAAGACGCCCTTCAGATCCTCACCGGGAACACCGATGGGGGCAGATTTCTGGGCGCCGATGGCCAGATAGAATCCCTTGTAGCCTTCATCGCGAAGCTGCTGGATGGTAATATCCTTGCCCACTTCCACACCGCACTTGAACTCGACTCCCATCTCACGGATGATGTCGATCTCGGCATTGAGGACGTCTTTCTCCAGACGGAAATTGGGGATTCCCATGGTTAGCATTCCGCCGGGGACCGGGTTGCGGTCAAATACCGTAACGGGATAGCCTTTCTTTGCCAGATAGAAGGCGCAGCTCAGGCCGGCCGGACCGGAACCGATCACGGCGATCTTCTCCTCATAGGGTCTTCCGATCTGGTTGACCATCTTGGGAATGGACCGGGTCTCCGCCTGCAGATCGTGGTCTGCGATGAAACGTTTCACCTCATCGATGGCAACTGCTTCATCCACGCCGCCGCGGGTGCATTCCTCTTCGCATTTCTTGTTGCAGATACGTCCGCATACTGCAGGCAGCGGGTTTTCGGTTTTAATAAGATCCAGGGCTTCCTTGTATCTTCCCTGAGCCGCCATCTTCAGATAGCCCTGTACGGGAATGTGAGCCGGGCAGGCAACTTTACAGGGTGCCGTACCGGAAGGCATGACGTCCTCGCGGTTCTCACGGTAATCGGGGTTCCACGCGGCCTTGGATATCAGGTGATCGGCCAGCTTGGTGTATTCCGGCATCTCCAGTTCGGACTTGGAGCAGAGCTTCTGTCCGAGACGCAGTGCGTTTGCCGGGCAGGCTTCCACACACTGTGCGCAGGCAACACATTTGGCTTCATCGATCTCCGCAACGAAGTTGGAACGGATCGCGTCACGGGCACCGAACATCAGGCCGACGCGGAGTCCGAAACAGGCGCAGGCGCAGCAGTTGCAGATCGCAGCACTCTCACCGGCTTCCTCAATGTTGGGAATATCATGCATCAGGCCGTTCTCTTCGGCGCGGTGAATGATCTCCAGCGCTTCTTCCTTGCTGATCTCACGGGCACGGCCGGTGCGGATATAATGTTCTGCACCCTTACCCATCTGAACACACATCTCTTCCGCCAGGTGTCCGCATCCGTCATTGATGGAGGAGCGGGAAGCACGGCAGGAGCAGGGAGACACGCAGAATTTGTCATACTTGTCGAGATAATAGCTGAGTCTCTCATAATCATGAACATTGGGAATATCCTTGATGGCGCTCTCAACGGGGATAACGCGCATCAGACCATAGCCGTTGGGGATGAGCGGTGACATGGTCTGCATACGGATACGGGTGTATTCCTCGAATGCCTTGCCCACTTCCGGGTGGGTATCCAGAAGTTCCTGGTTGTTGACCAGCATCTCCATGATGCCGGGAGCGAAGATCTGCATGAAGTACACATCTTCCCCTAACTTTTTGTCATACGTGCAGCGGAACACGCCGATCCAGGCAAGGTGCTTGGCTATTTTTTCCACCTCGTCCACCGGTTTTCCGACTTTCTTAGCCAGATATCCGACCGTTCTATCCTTACGGAGGCCGGCCGCAATGGCCACATCGGCTTCATCATCCGTCAGGATGCTTGCCAGGCTGTAGTATTCCGGTGCGTTTTCATCGATCTTGTTGACTACACCGGTCAATCCTCCGACGACATGACAGAGCCGGACGATCTTGGGTCTCAATTGTGCCATTTTTGAATCTCCTTCTTCCTTTGCTTACTGATTAAGGTCCCTCAATTCGATGCCTTATACTTTTGCTATCGCTT
Organism: Oscillospiraceae bacterium; assembly: GCA_902802565.1. GTDB lineage: Bacteria > Bacillota > Clostridia > Oscillospirales > Oscillospiraceae > UBA2922. The sequence continues at coordinate 14,253 of CADCMP010000018.1, read as the reverse complement.
ATTGTATAAAAGCAAATGTGCTTTTGCAAGAAAATTAACAAGCTAAAAACCGTCCTTCCCCACTTTTCTGCAAAGTTGTCATTTTCCATCTTCAGGAATTGTTTGCATCGACGGAACATGGTACAATAAAACCACTATTTTTAAGGAGGGATCTTTGTGTTCGGACATCTTTTTGCCACGATCATCGGGTTGCTGGTCGTCGTTCTTTCCGGCGCTTTTGTGACCATCATAAATCCCATAGTGGGGATCCCTTTCATTCTCTGCGGGATCTTCCTGCTTCTGTTTCCGAACTTTCTCAGCAACAAGCTGTTTGACCGCAGCAAAGACCCTTCTGTTTCTGCCGACCATTCGGAATCTTCTGAGCTTCCCCGCATCGAAAATTACAAGCTCTCCGGAGTGGAATACCACACGGAAGAGATCCGGTCACTTGGCACCGAGAATCCGGACTATCTGCTGGATCGCGAGGCGATTATCGCCAAGCAGATCGGAGGAGAAAATCTCTATCCCTACACATTTGATCCTCTGCCTGCCCAGCTGAAGATTCAGGGCGAGGAAGTTGCCGTAGTCGTTCAGGGCAAGACCGTAGGAATCATCGGTCGCAACAACCGGGAACGGGTCCGGCGCCTTCTCTCCAGTGACCGCATGGAATCCGCTGTTGTGAAGATCACCGGCGGTCCCCGCCGTATACTCAGTGCTCAGGACGGGCAGCTGCATGATTATCAGGAAGACTATACAGTCCGTCTGGAGATCACGATCCGATCCAGCAAAGAAGCCGGAGGCGCTAGCGATGCTTAATCAGAATTTGGAGGCCAAATATCAGGTGCTGCTGTCCCATTTGCGGCAGTTTGACCGCATCGCAGTGGCCTTTTCCGGTGGAGTGGACTCGACTTTTCTCCTGTATGCCGCCAAGGAGGCGCTGGGAGACAACGTTCTTGCCGTCACTGCGGTATCCCCCATTTTCCCCAGTTCCGACGAAAAAGAGACGCGGCAGTTCTGCAATCAATACAAGATCCAACAGGAGTTTTTACCCAGCGGGGATCTGTCAAAGCCTTATTTTCAAACGAATCCCAAAGACCGCTGCTACCACTGTAAAAAGGATCTTTTCTCCGGCATCCAGTCTTTAGCTGCAGGACATGGAATCCTGACGGTGGCGGAAGGTTCCAACATGGACGATCGAAACGATTATCGCCCCGGCAAGATCGCGATCGAAGAGCTCGGGATACTCAGCCCGCTGCAGGACACCGGTTTTTACAAATCCGAGATTCGGGAACTGTCCAATCAGTTCGGCCTGCCCACTTGGGACAAACCGTCCTTTGCATGTCTGGCATCCCGTTTCGTATACGGGGAAGCCATTACGGAAGACAAGCTTCGCATGGTGGAACAGGCGGAAAAGGATCTTCATGATCTGGGCTTCCGCCAGTGCCGTGTCCGGATGCACGGGATGATGGCCCGTATCGAACTTCTGCCGGAAGATATGGATCGGTTTTTCGAAAAGCGCACTCGGGAATCCGTGAATCACATGCTGAAGACCCTCGGTTTCAAACATGTTTCCGTGGATCTGCAGGGATACCGTACCGGAAGTATGAATGAATGAAAAAAGTCTCAAACGATTCCACTTTTCGTGGTTCGTTTGAGACTTTGGTTTTTAATAAGACTCCGGTCCTTCCGTCTGCCGTGCCGGCGCAACGGCGGTCTTCGTACTGGATACTTCTCCGCAGATGGACCGGAACACTTTTCGGATGGAGTCCACATTGACACCGATGGATTCCGCTGTCTCGCTGTTGACCACAGCAACCCCCTGTGTCAGCATCTGTACCGGCAGTTCATTGACAGCAGTGCCCTCAATGAGGATTTCCGCAGCCAGATCCGCTGCTGCGATTCCAAGCTGCTTGCCGTTGGCGCCATATCCCAGGAACGCACCCTGCGCGGCAAATTCTTCGGTTCCTCCATAGTGAGGAATACCGGCATCGACAAACAGCTGATAGATGGACTGCTCACAGTTCTGCACTGCTGGATCTGCCGGTGTTATCACGGCATCCACGCCATCTTCCACCAGCGCATACGCGGCGCTGAAGATCTCATCTTCGTTGGAACCGGTGGCCTCCTCAAAACCGATTCCTTTGCTGTCCAGATATCGTTTTGCTTCCGCCATGGACTGACGGGAGCTTTCATTTTCGCTATTGTAGAGGAGACCTACCCGCTCGATATCCGAATCCGCTGAGATCATCATCTGAAGGAGCGTCCGGATCTCGATGATATCTGCCGCTCCGGTGATGTTGCCCTCCGGCCGTTCCATCGATTTGAGTAGACCTTCCTCGAGAGGATCCGAGGTCACTGCAAACACAACAGGAATCCCCGTTCCCTTGGTACACTGCTTCATGCGCATCGCCGCCAGCGGTCCGACTGCGATAATGCCGTCCACCTCCGCATCAAGGAAGTCCTGACCGATCTCATCAATCAGTGCGCGGTTTCCATCGGCAACTTCCGTGTATTTTTTATAGTCGAACCGGATCCCGGCCTGCTTTCCTTTCACATACAGTTCCCGCTGGATGCTCTTTGTCACAGTGTTCCAGAGCTCGTCCTCGGATTCCTGTACGATCCCTACTCGATACAGATCATACTGTTCTGCACTCTCCTCCTCGGACTCCGTGCTGGCTTCCTGTCCACCGGCACCGCATCCGCATAGAGACAGCACCAGAAAAAGAGCGCACAGAAACGATCCGGCTTTTCTTCTCCTATCTCTCATCCTGTCCCTGCTTTCCTGAAGCGCAGAAGAACTCAAAAGATCCTTCCGCCAATAGTTTTTCCTCTCCATATACGGATACTTCCACCACGGCGATTGCATGCCCGTCTTTCAGCATCTTTGCCTCCGCCCGGATCCGGGACCCTCTGGCAGGTTCGAGATAGTGCATGGTGGAAGACGTGGTCACACAGTATTCGTCATGCGTGGTTCTCACTGCCAGTCCGGACGCGGCATCGCAGATAGTGGCAATAAAACCGCCGTGGGCGATTCCCCACAGGTTCCGGTCCTCTTCCCCGATCCGTGCGCTCATCACGCAGGCCCCGTCTCCGACGCTGTCCACCTGTATTCCGCATTTTTCATGAAACGGGCTTTTTCCCAGCCACGTCCTTGCTTCTTCTATGGTCACGAATGTTCTCCTAAAAAATAATATGCGTGTTTCATGGAACACACCTTTAGAGTATACCTTACTTTTCCAGACTGCTCAAGGCAGTTGCCGTCAATTCCTTCTCGGCGCGGCATCCGGACTCCGCTTCCACTTGAAATGGTTAATCGAATGAAATATGATAGTTTTATCAAAAAGAAACGCGGGTGAAATCATGGCAGACAACAGAAAAAACTCCGATTTCAGACGGCAGGGAAAGAAACTCAGCAGTTCCCTGAGCATGGATCAGAAACTGCAGCTCCTCAGCGGAGCGAATTTCTGGCAGACTCACGCCATTCCCCGGCAGAACATGAGCGCGATTCGCGTGTCCGACGGACCCCACGGGCTCCGGAAAGAATCCGGGCAGGCCACCGGTCTGGCCATGGCTCCCTCCGAGCCGGCGGTATGCTATCCCACCGCTTCGGCACTGGCATGCTCTTTTGACCGGGAACTGATGTATAAAATAGGAAAAGCTCTGGCCGAAGAAGCTCAGGAAAAGGATGTCCAGATCCTTCTGGGTCCCGGCGTCAATCACAAGAGGAGCCCTCTCTGCGGCAGAAACTTCGAATATTTCTCCGAAGATCCTGTGGTATCCAGTGAGATGGCCATTCCTCTGGTAAAGGGTCTTCAGGATCATGGTGTCGGTGCATGCATCAAGCACTTTGCCGCCAATTCTCAGGAATACGGTCGCATGGTGTCGGACAGCATCGTGGATCGGCGCGCGCTGATGGAACTGTATCTGCTTCAGTTCATGCGCATCATCCGCCGTTCCCAGCCTTGGGCGGTCATGACCTCCTACAACAAGCTGAATGGAACCTACTGCGCGGAAAACGGCTGGCTCATGAATGAGACCGCCCGGGACCGCTGGGGTTTTCAGGGGGCATTCCTCTCCGATTGGGGCGGAGTCAGTAATTCCGTCGCCTCCGTCCGAAACGGACTGAATCTGGAGATGCCCGGCGGAGACAACGGCACGCTGGAGCAGCTCCAGGGAGGTATCCTCGACGGTACTCTTACACCGAAGGAAGCCTTCCGTGCATCCAGCCGTACCGCGGAACTCATCGCCAAGGGAAACTACTACCGAGATCCTTCTGTTCACCCCGATCTGCATGAACACCTTCGTCTGTCGCAGCAGGCGGCGGAACAGAGTGCCGTGCTGTTAAAGAATGACAAACATCTTCTTCCTGTAAAGAAGGATGACTCCGTTGCTCTGATCGGCATGCTGGCGAAACGTCCCCGCTATCAGGGCGGCGGCAGCAGCAAGGTCAATTCCCTGGCGGTGGACTGCCTTTATGATGTGATCAACACCTCTGCCCTGGACTTTGACTATGCCGACGGTTACTCACTGGATGAGGATCTGAAAAAAGCGGATTCCGGTCTGGTGAAACACGCCTGCAAGATCGCCAAGAAAAAGGATAAGGTCATCATCGTTGCCGGTCTCCCCGACTCCTATGAATCGGAGGGATTCGACCGGTCGGATCTGTCTCTTCCCAAGGCAATGAACACCCTGATCAGCAAAGTCGCCGCGGTGAATCCCAATGTCATCGTAGTGCTTCAGGCCGGGTCCCCGGTGACCATGCCGTGGATCAATCAAGTAAAATCCGTGCTGATGATGTATCTGTCCGGCTGTCAGGGAGGAAAAGCGACCTTCCGTCTTCTCACCGGTCAGGTCAATCCCTCCGGACATCTGGCAGAGTCTTTTCCGCTCCGGGCGAAAGACACTCCCTGCTATGCTTGTTTTGCCAATGATCTGCTGCAGGCACAGTACCGGGAGAGCATTTACTCCGGCTATCGGTACTACGACACGGTACAGTCGGAAGTGCTGTTTCCCTTCGGCCACGGACTGTCCTACACTTCATTTGAATATTCCGGTCTCCGGATCGAGACCGTTCCCTCGGTCGTTCCGGGGAACAGCAATGATGTCATCGTCACCTGCGATGTGAAGAACACCGGAAAAGTGTCGGGGCAGGAAGTCGTGCAGCTGTACCTCGGTCATACGGCATCCCGCATCCCACGCGCCAAAAAGGAACTGAAGCAGTTCCAGAAGATTCAGCTGGAACCGGGTACCCATGCGGAAGTGCGGTTTGAACTGACGGATTCCGATCTCCAGTATTATGACACTGCACTGGATGACTGGAGCGTAGAAGCCGGATCCTACCGTGTATCCATTGGCTCTTCCAGCCGGGACATACGGCTTACCGGGGTATTCGACGTCAGCGGCAACACACTTCCTCATTCCGATATGCCGGAATGGTATTTCAAAGTGGAAAACGGTGTATTCACGGTGGAAGACAAGTCTTTCGCAAAACTGCTGGGACATGATATTCCCGCGGTACGAAAACCGAGGCCTTTCACGAAGGATACCTCCCTTCAGGAACTGAAGGCTTCTCTCTTCGGGAAGGTCATCAATCAGCTGATCCAGCTGAAACTCAGAGGAAATCCGGATCCCATGTTTGAAAAATCTCTTCTGGGCTCTCCGCTGCGCATCGTCAATATGGGGCCGGTGAAAAAACAGCATCTGGAAGCTTTCATCGCGCTGATGAATCACCGTCCGGCGGAAGCGGTCCGGATCCTGACGGATATGACAAAGCGTCATGATCTGTATTGAGAAAGGAGTGGAGCGGGCTTGAAAGAGATCTACCTGGCCGGCGGCTGTTTCTGGGGTACCCAGAAATTCATAGACCAGTTCGACGGTGTTCTGGAAACGACGGTCGGATACGCCAATGGAAAGACAGAGAGACCCAGCTATGAAGATGTCTGTCACCGGGATACCGGGCACGCGGAAACCGTGCGGATCCGATATGACGAGACCATACTGCCCACGCAGACACTCCTGCGCTATTACTTCATGACCATCGATCCCCTTTCCGTCAACCGGCAGGGCGGAGATTTCGGAACTCAGTACCGCACGGGGATCTACTATACGGATCGATCCCTCATTGCGGATATCTCCAAAGTCATCGGCGAGGAGACCGACAAGGCCGGTCGTTCGTTGGCGGTGGAAGTAAAACCTCTGGAAAACTTCTGGGAAGCGGAGGATTATCACCAGAAGTATCTGGATAAGAATCCCCTGGGCTACTGCCATATTCCCCGGGATCTGCTGCAACTGAATCAATAATACTTCTAAAGAAAAAACCTGTATGGCGATGCGGCCATACAGGTTTTCTTGTTTTTGGTTGTTATCAATCCGTTTTTCTCCGGATCAGAATCCAGAACAGTACCAGTGCTGCCGGTACCAGCGCCGCAAGGAAGATGTTGGCATTGGGAATAAAGGATGTGGTTCCATCGTTATTGACGATCACTTCCGCATGCTGCAGAACCGTCTTTCCGATAAACGGCCCTACAACGCCGGGAATCAGGACCTGAGAGAAGATGCGGATGCCCTGCAGCATTCCCGCCTTCCCCTCAGGAGTGTAGTCGCGGATCCGTGCGCCAAACACTGCCATCCCGGACAGATATCCACACATCATGAGAAGCGATCCAATGAATACCAAGGCGGTATTCCGGAACAGGAACAGAACAACAAAACCCAGCAGCAGCCACAGGAGCGCGATCTTCACAGCGAGGGAAAATCCCTTGGAGTCGTAGACCCTTCCCCATACGGCGGTTACTCCCGCCGCCAGGATGATCGCCGGCGCCATCACCAGAACATAGTTTTTCATGCCCAGAGCCACTTCATAGTAGAGAATCAGATACGGCATAAAGATCTGAATGGAGATGTTAAACAGGATGAACAGCAGAAAACTCCGGTACAGCTCCCTGTTCTCCCGGACCGTCGCCTTTCGGAAGCCATAGGAAACATTCTCCCAGTATCCGGTCTCCGTCGGTGTCGTCGCATAGTCATCTACAAGGAAGAATCCCGCGATTCCCACCAGGAACACCACACCGCCGATGATGGCAAAGATGATGCTCCAGCTCCTGGACTGATCCAGATCAAAGGCCATGAAGCTTCCGAACACCACCAGGATCGCCATCAGGGGCATCATGGAGTTGATTCCCTCTGCCGTGCCGCGGTTTGTGGAATCCGTATTGTCCGTCAGCCAGGCGTTGTACGCAGCATCATTGGCAGAGGAGCCGAAAAATGTCATCACGCAGTCAAGAATGATCGTCAGCGTAACGCCCACTGCCGCTGCGGAAGCCGCTGCCGGAATCACGGAACTGATCAGGTCCATGCGCAGCAGAGCAAAGCACCCGACCGACAGGCCCCACAGGATATATCCTAGACTCATGAAGATCCGACGTCTTCCGACGCGGTCGGACCAGGCACCGACAAACACCGTGGTCACAGTCGCAGCGACTGCACTGGCGGCGACCATGGCCGAGATATTCCCTGCGCTGGCATGGAACATCTTGTATATAAAAACATTGAGATACATGTTCTCAACGACCCACGCCACCTGACCGATAAGACTGAACAGGATCAAGGCCGTCCAGAAGCGGGGAGTAAGTTTTGTTTTCATCCGTATCCCTCCGGAACCGGGAATCCCCGGTTTATTTCTCCTATAATTCTGTAATGATTATAACATACAATACGGTTTCGTCCCACGGTCTTTCCTGTGATGATTCTCACATCAGAATCTCTACGGTTCCGACATCGCCAGTCTCTTAATAAATCTTAAAAAATAACACTTTAATTTAGTAGAATGGTAAAATTAATTAGTTAGTTGCTGTTTACGGATAGTTAACTGACAAGAGAGGAGATGTCAAAAGGATGGGCGAACGAGCCGTCATATTGATTGTGGATGATGACAGCAGCATCCGATCCCTGGTTCGGCTTCAGCTGGAAACGGAGGGTTACTCCGTTCTTGAGGCTTCCGGAGGTCTTGAGGCTCTGGAAATGGCAAAAAGCAATCGGGATATTGACCTTATCATACTGGATATTATGATGCCGGACATCTCTGGAATTGAAATGTGCGAACGGTTGCGGGCGTTTTCTGTTGTTCCCGTACTGTTCCTGACGGCAAGGACCCAGCAGGAGGATAAGCTGGCTGCCTACAGCATCGGTGGCGACAGTTTTCTGACCAAGCCGTTTCTGAAAGAGGAGCTCGTGACAAAGGTCCACTCTCTTCTGCGGCGCTATCTGGTTTACCGGGGCAAAGTTACCGAGGCACAGGGCATTTCACTGGATCTTGAAAAACGCGTTGTGATGAAGAACGGAGAAAAGGTGGAGATGACCGATCTTGAAATGAGCATCATCTCCTATCTGTTTTCCCGCAAGGGAGAAGTCGTCTCCATTCAGGACATCTATGAAAACGTATGGGGTGAACGGTTCTTTTCCCAGTCCTCCAACACCGTCATGGTGCATATACTGAACATTCGCAAGAAACTGGAAGACGATGCCGCCAATCCCAAGATCATCCGCACTGTGTGGGGAAAGGGATATCAGCTTGGTTAAGAAAGGCAATCTGAGGATTCATGCAGCGCGTACCATTGCTCTGGGAGGTCTTATTGCCGTTCTGGTCTATGTTCTGATCACCACGGTATCCTCGGCGTTGATCCGTCGTCATTATTCGGAATATGCGAATACCGAAACGAAGAAGGCCGGATACGCCATCAGCCTGCAGGAATATGTCTCGGCAAATCAGGTTCCATCCCATGACCGTGAGGCTCTGCGGAAATGGACCGACCGGTATCGGTATCTGTATATTTCCGTGTATCAGGATGCCGCTCCGATTGTGGAAGAAGGGTTTTACTATAAATCGACCATCAAAAGCCGTCATATCAACCCGGTACTGAAATCACAGGCATCCATCACGTTTGCCGACGGTACCTATATCGTCGGATTTGAGGACTTTTCCTATATACGATATGCTCAGATATGGCAGCTCATCGCTGCCATTACGGCATTTTGGCCGTTGCTGATAGTGGCTCTTTACTGGATCCGGCTTTTGAGCAGATACATTTCGGCTCTGTCTCAGGCAGCGCGAAGGATCAACAACGGAGACCTGTACACCGAGGTTTCCGTACCTCCTCATGCGTCTCAGGAGATCATTTCTCTGGCTGAGAACATGGATGAGATGCGAGAGTCCTTTCTGGATCGTCTCAGCAAGGAAAAAGAACGCTCCCGGTCCAACCAGGAACTGATCACGGTCATGTCCCACGACATCCGGACACCGCTGACAACGCTCATCGGTTATGCGGAGATCATGGACAAGTCACCGGATCTTCCCGAAGAGGAGCGGCAGCAGTATTCCTCCATCATTTATCAGCGTGCGCTTCGGCTGAAAGAGCTGACGGATGAAATGTTCTATTATTTCCTCGTTTACGGCTCTTCCGACATCCAGGTGGATCTGGGATATTACAATGCACAGGTCCTGATTCCGCAGCTGCTCAATGACCGTCTTTCCGCATTTCAGGATCTGGATGTGGACTTCCACACGGAGGGAATCTATTATCCCTTTGCCGTCCATACTGACATCTCACTTCTGAACCGTGTGTTTGAGAACATTTTCTCCAACATCCGCAAGTATGGTGATCTCACCTATCCCATCTCCATTCGAGCGGAACGGAAAGAATACGATTTCATACATGTGTACATCCGCAACCGCATCCGGAATGACAGTCACGATGTGGAGAGCACCCAAATCGGCACCAAGACGTGCAGCAAGCTCATGGCGCTTCTGGATGGTTCCTTCATCGTCCGATCGGACGCGGAATACTACACCGCGGAAGTGCTCATTCCCATTTCACATACGCCGCCATCGATTGATAAATAACAACACCTGTTAGGAACGAAATCCCGTGAGGATTTCGTTCTTTTTTATGGACAGCGCATGAAATGCCATGCATAATGAGTTTAGAAGCAACGATAGAAAGGAGGCCTCATCCATGGCTGTGCGACTGATCGGGCTGGATCTGGACGGCACTCTGCTTACGGACCGCAAGGACATTCTGCCGGAAACATTATCCGCGCTCAATGCGGCGGGCGAGGCCGGGATCCTTATCGTACCCGCCACCGGTCGTCCTCTCTCCGGAGTGCCGGAGAACGTTCTTTCGTTTCCCTATCTCCGATATCTCATCACGTCCAACGGCGCTTTCACATACCAGTACCCCAAAGGATCTGTTCTGCGCCGTCATACGATCTCCCGGAGCAGAGCGCTGGAGATACTGGAGTACCTGGATCGTCCCGGTCTTCTCACGGAGATCTTCATCGAAGGCCGCGGATTCCATGAACAGGAAACCAACCGCATCATGAACGAGTTATACCGGGGCACGCCGCTTGAGAACTATCTTGCCGGAAGCCGTACAATCGTGACGAATCTCTGTGATTACCTGAATTCACACCATGCAGATGTGGAGAATATCTCCACTCTGTTTTTAGATACGGATCGGCTGGAACCCAGTTTCCGGGAGTTATCCGAAGAAAACGACATCACCGTTGTGCAGTCTGCGCCTCACGTTCTGGAGATCGGCTCCTCGGAAGCAGACAAGGGAAAAGCCGTTTCCGAACTGGCAACCTCTCTGGGAATCGCCCGGGAAGAGATCATGGTATTTGGGGACAGCAACAACGACTTCGGCCTGTTTGATGCTGCTGGAACCGCTGTCGCCATGGCCAATGCCACCGAAGAACTGAAGGCCTGCTCCCATCGGATCACTTCCAGCAATGAAGAGGATGGCATCGGCATCGTGATCCGTGAGATTTTGAATCAGTAACAAAAAAGGAGAGCTCACAGCTCTCCTTTTGCTTTATAGATATTTTTTTCCGTAATCACAGCATCCATGGGTATATCGGTATCCTCCATGGGTGCTCTCTTCAGTTTCTGTGCTTCAAACGCCACTGCAAAAACACTGCTTTTCCCGCATTTTTGCAGATACCGGTCATAGTATCCGGCCCCCATTCCGATTCGCCCGCCCTGGGGGTCAAATCCTGCGCAGGGACAAAGGATCAGGTCAATATCCTCCGGCGGGACGATGGCGGAATGGTTCGGGTCCGGTTCCCGGATCCCGAACGCCCCCCTTCGGCAGGCATCCGTATGATTCGGATGCATTGCCTCCATTGTCTCACTGTCCATGCAAACCGGATACGCAAGGGTCTTCCCTTCGGATTCTGCAATCCGATGGAAACGCTCCAGTGATACCTCTGCCCGGACGGCATGGTAGGAGAGAATGGTTTTTGCCTTGGCGTATTCCTCTGTCTGCAGGATCAGATCGGTGATCCTGTCCGAGTATTCCTTTCTCTTTTCCGGATCCAGCTGTTCCCTGCCGCGAATCGCTTTTCTGCGCAGATACTGCTTGAGCACCTTCGGAAACACTTCCCTCAGCTCTCCTGCCATATACAATGATCCGACCGCCACGAAAGGCGGTTTTTCTGTCTCCAGAACCTTGCGGATCCCCTCTTCGATCGTCTCCGCAGATTCCGCTGGACGTCCCATAATCTCCCGGACCTGCTTCAGCAGTTCTGCGCTGGGAAGTGCCCGGCTGCTGTTGGGAGTAACACAGACGACGGATTCCGCAGTATCCTTCAACAGTTCCAGCATCCGCCGGTAATCCTTGTCTCCGAGAAAGCCCAGCAGGAATGTGATTTTTTCTTTCGGGAACAGTTCTTTCAAATTGCCCGCCAGCGCTTCGATGCACTGAGGATTATGACCACCGTCAAGGAAAAACATCGGAGCATCCCAAAGCATTTCCATACGCGCAGGCCAGTGGAGGACAGCAAAGCCTTCCACAACAGACTCCTCCGGAATCTTCCATCCTCTCGAACGGAGCACCTCCAGAGACTTCAGTGCCACACTGGCATTGAACAGCTGATACTCCCCGGTTAGAGGGATCCGGTATTCTTTATTTTCGTAAACGAACGACTGTCCATGAACATCGGCCGATCGCTTTGTCAGCAGGGACGGATCCGCGTGGTGAAGCGGTGTCTTCCTCTCCCGACAGATCGCGGCGATCGTTTCTTCCACTTCTGTCTCATTGGGATACAGCACAACATCACTTCCGGTCTTGATGATTCCGCCTTTTGTCGCGGCAATCTTTTCAAGGGAATCACCGAGATACTCCGTGTGCTCCAGACCGATATTGGTGATCACTGCCACTTCCGGAGCCGGGATCACATTCGTACTGTCCAGCTCTCCTCCCATACCTACTTCCAGAATAACGATCTCACACTGTTCAGAAAGGAAATACATCATGGCAATGGCAGTGGATATTTCAAACTGACTGGGATGATCCTCCATCTGTTCCGCCTGTTCCCTCACCTGCTCTGTGATCGATGCAAGTGCATCCGGACGGATCCATTCCCCGTTGACCTGAAAGCGCTCACAGAAGCTCATCAGGTGGGGAGAAGTATATAAACCTGTCCGATATCCCGCCTGCCTGAGGGCAGATTCGAGCATCGAACAGGTACTTCCCTTTCCATTGCTGCCGGCGACGTGAATGAACCGCAGCTTCTTATGCGGATTCTCCAGCCGTTCCAGCAGTTCCGTGGTGCGCTCCAGTCCCAGTCGGGTGGTACTCCACGTTTTGGTCTCTATATATTCTATGGCTTCTTCATAAGTCATGTTTCGTTCCTCGGGTCAATAGGCAAACTCCACCGTTCGTCTGGCGGCTTCCGCAGTATGGGATACCAGCATTGCGCTGCTGATACTTCCGATTCCACCGGGAACCGGAGAAATCGCTCCGACAATATCAACAACGGCATCAAAATCCACATCTCCCACGATCTTCTGCTCCTCTTCCAGCCAGTTGATCCCGACATCCAGGATAATCTGCCCCGGAGACACGCAGTCACGTCCCACCATCCTGGGAGAACCGGCCGCTGCGATAATAATGTCCGCTTTCCGCAGTTCCTCCGCAAGATTTACCGTATGAGAATGACAGATGGTCACCGTTGCATTGGCACGGAGGAGCATCATGGACACCGGTCGTCCGATGACCGGGCTGCGTCCGAGAACGACGACTTTCTTTCCGTCCAGCGGAATCTTATAATACTGGAGCATGCGCATACATGCTTCTGCCGTGCAGGGCGGATAACCGACGTTTTTCCCTGTATATACACCGCCGCTGGAGAGCATGGTGATGCCGTCCACATCTTTCTTTGCCTTTACTGCCTCACAGATGGTAAACTCATTGAGCTTTTTCGGCACCGGACGAAAGACCAGGATCCCAGAAACATCGACATCGGAATTGAGTTGTCCAAGTTTTGTCGTGATCGTGTACTGTTCCACATCTTTGGGAAATACCTCCAGAGAGGTCTCAAGTCCCAGTTTCTCGCACCGCTTCATAATGGCATTCTGATAAGAGATGTCATCCGGCTCATCACCGATACGGATCATGGAAAGATGTGCCACGACATTATAGTTGTACAGTGCCTGAACGATCTGTTTAGTTTTTTTGTCGATCTCATCTGCCACGGGACCGCCGTATAAAATCTCTGCACTCATGATGAATCCACGGCAGCAGCCTGTTATAGACCGCTGCCGTATTTCTCCTTATCGTAATATCAGAATAATCCGGAAATAACGCCGTTTGCGTCCACGTCAATCCGCTCTGCCGCCGGGACTTTCGGAAGTCCGGGCATGGTCATGATATCTCCAGTAAGTGCCACAATAAATCCGGCACCTGCCGAGACCTTCAGATTACGGACTGTGATCATGAAGTCTTTCGGTGCTCCCAGTTTCAGTGGATCATCGCTGAAGCTGTATTGTGTTTTTGCCATGCAGATGGGCATCTTGCCAAATCCCATCTCTTCCAGCTGCTGCAGCTGTTTTTCTGCAGCGGGAGTAAGGGTCACGCCATCGGCGTGATAAATCTTGGTTGCAATGGCATCGAGTTTTTCACGGATTGAAAGCTCGGTATCATAGCTGAATCGGAAATCATTGGGTTCTTCACAGAGACGCACCACTTCTTCTGCCAGAGCCAGACCGCCTTCGCCGCCTTTTCCCCAGACTTCGGAAATAGCTACATTCACACCGTATTTGCGGCATTCCTCCGCCACAAGATCCAGTTCCTTCTGTGTATCGGTTGGGAATACATTTACTGCGACAACACAGGGAAGCTGATACACCTTGGTGATGTTCTCTACATGCTGCAGCAGATTGGGGATTCCGGCGCTCAGTGCTTCACAGTTCTCTTCATTCAGCTTGTCCTTTTTCAC
>CADCMP010000017.1 GCA_902802565.1 Oscillospiraceae bacterium | reverse complement strand
AACAAGATGACCACATGGATCAGTTGCCATGTGGTCATTTGGAATTCTCTGTTAATTTCTCTTGATCAATCACGTTTGAAATACCGGTCGACTTCCAGAACATAGGCCGGAAGTGCACTCTCGAAATCCAATCCGTAATGTCTGGGTGTTCCCCGCGCTGCCGTCCGCCCGATGGCATCGGAGGTAAACCGCATCGCGATTTCCGTGGCATCCGCCAGTTCCGCGCCCCGGATCAGAAGAGCGGAAAACGCGGAGGCAAACACATCTCCTGCTCCGTGAAACATACCGGTCAGTTCATGGGCCATCGCCTGATAAACCTTGTTGGATCCCTTCTCCTTGGACAGCATTCCGATATTGTTTTCTTCCAGTGAAACACTGGTAACAACGACCGTGCTGGGGCCGAGATCCAGGATACGGTCCATGATCATTTCCACATGGGAAACGGAGACCGGTCCCTCCTCATAGTCCACACCGGCCAGGAAGCATGCTTCCGTAAAGTTCGGTGTAACGATGTCCGCGTACTGAAACAGATCTCGGAAACACTTTGTCATACCCTCATCAAGATTGCTGTAGTATTTTCCGTTATCTGCCATGGCGGGATCAACGATAACTTTCGTATCCTCCGAACGCAGCAGTTCGATGGTCTTGCGGATCAGTTCTCCCTGTGCAGGATTCGCAAGATATCCGGTAAAGATCCCATCAAAATGAGCATTGATTTCATGCCAGTGATTTGCAATGGGAAGAATCTGTTCGGACAGGTCCTCCAGTGTCCAGCCGGAGAACACTCCGGTATGGGTTGACAGAAGAGCCGTCGGTATGACCGAACATTCCACTCCTGTTGCGGAAATCACAGGAAGCGCAACCGTCAGAGAACATTTCCCCAATCCGGAAATATCATTGATAGCTGCGATCCTTTTTAATGAGTCCATTCAACGTGATCCTCGATTTCTTTTAATTAATTACAGTCCGGGATACAGCGGAAACTGCTCGCACAGTTCCAGGACTTCCTTCTTGCATTCGGGGACTGCTGCTTCACCTTCGTCAATAAGACGAACGATCAGCTTGCCGATTGTATCCATCTGATCTTCTTTCATGCCGCGGGTGGTAGCAGCAGGAGTTCCGATACGAACGCCGCTGGCCACGCTGGGTTTCTGCTGATCAAACGGAATGGTGTTCTTGTTGGCCGTGATGTTTGCCGCATCCATCAGATCCTGTACTTCCAGACCGGTCTTGCCTTTGCTCATCACGTCTGCGAGCATCAGATGGTTATCCGTGCCTCCGGAAACCAGACGCACTCCGCCGTCCTGCAGGGATTTTGCCAGTGCCTGAGCATTCTTAAGGACCTGTTCCTGGTAGGTTTTGAATTCCGGTGAAAGTGCTTCCTGGAAGCAGACTGCCTTTGCGGCGATCACATGCTCCAGCGGGCCGCCCTGGGTTCTCGGGAAGACACCGGAGTTGATCTTCTTGGCCAGATCCGGATCATTGGTCATGATCAGGCCGCCGCGGGGACCTCTCAGGGTCTTGTGCGTCGTTGTGGTCACGATATCGGCATATCCCACCGGCGAGGGATGAAGTCCCGTAGCAACCAGGCCGCTGATATGAGCAATATCTGCCATTAAGTATGCGCCGACTTCATCTGCGATTTCCTTCAGTTTCGGGAAATCGAAAATGCGGGGATATGCACTTGCACCGCAAACGATGATCTTCGGTTTCGTTTCCAGTGCGATACGACGGGCCTCTTCATAGTCAATAACTTCCGTATCCTTGTTCACGCCGTAAAAGACCGCGTTGAACCATCTGCCGGATATGGATGCTTTGGAACCATGTGTCAGGTGTCCGCCGTGGCTCAAGTCCAGACCCATGATGGTATCGCCGGGAGTCAGCAAGGCTGCATAGACTGCAGTGTTTGCCTGCGCGCCGGAATGAGGCTGCACATTGGCAAATTCCACGCCAAACAGTTTCTTTGCTCTCTCAATAGCGAGTGTCTCTACCTCATCGATGAACTCACAGCCGCCGTAATAACGTGCGCCGGAATATCCTTCTGCGTACTTATTGGTAAGATGACTGCCCATTGCTTCCATGACTGCACGACTTGTGAAATTTTCGGATGCGATCAGTTCGATATGCGAACGCTGACGCTCCAGTTCTTTCATAAACGGAGCATACAGTTCCGGATCCTGCTGTTTCAAAATGTCATAACTCATAAAGCATTATCCTCCAAATAAAAATACTATAGGATATTATACATGAAATTATTTCCATAGGGCAATATTGATTCTGTAGAAAAAGTGTCCTTCTTTTTTATTCATATCTTTCTTTTTGAACACAAGACCCGCATTCACACAAAAAAATAGCCAAAATGTAAGAAAAAAATTGATTCCCGTCCCCGTTTCTACTAAACTGAAAGCATAAAAAATAAAGGAAGTGGTTTCTACGAAAACAGTATTGAAATCCATTGGTATCATACTGCTTGCACTGATCCTCTGTGTCGTGATCCTGTTCGGATGGCTGTCCTTTACAGAGTTCAATCCGAAAGAAGTAGAAGCAGTACCTGTCCAGACCAATGATAATGCGAAGGCACTCCAGATAGGAAATACCATCTCCGTTCTTTCCTGGAATATCGGATATGCGGGACTCGGAAAAGATTCCGAATTCTTCATGGACGGAGGAAGTGACGTCAAAAGTGCCGATGAAGATACGATGTCCGCTTATCTTGACGGAATTCGAAGCACCGCCTATGGAGGAGATGCATTTGCCAATATCTATCTGTTCCAGGAAGTGGACAAGGATTCCAGCCGCACATATCACACCGACGAGACGGAAGCACTCGCCGGAGCAAGTAATTCCTTTGCGCTGAACTATTCCTGCGGATTTGTTCCCTATCCGGTTCCGCCCATCGGGAAAGTGAACAGCGGTCTGATGACGGCATCCGATTTTGCCATGGAGAGAGCGGATCGGGTCTCTCTTCCCTGCCCGTTCAAATGGCCGGTTCGAATCGCTAACCTGAAACGGTGCCTGCTGGCAAACTATATCCCGATTGAGGGAACCGACAAATATCTTGTGGTAGTGAATCTTCATCTGGAAGCTTATGACGATGGCAGCGGCAAAATCGCACAGACCAATCAACTTAAGGAATTCATTCAGTCGGAATATGAAAAGGGTAACTATGTCATCGCCGGTGGAGATTTCAACCAGGAATTCCCCGGTGCACTGGACGCCTATCCCAACACGCATCCGGACCTGTGGTCTCCCGGTGTGCTGGATGAGTCCATGATCCCGGAAGGCTGGACCTATGCCTATGATCTGAATGCTCCCTCCTGCCGTCTGCTCAATCAGCCCTACAATCCGGAAGATACGGAAAACACGCAATACTATGTAATTGACGGATTCATCGTTTCTCCCAACCTTGCAGTAAACGGCGTCCGGACCATCCCGGTCGACTTCGCCAATTCGGATCACAATCCGGTCCGTGTCAGCATCACTCTGAAATAACTTGAGTCACTCGTTAACAAGGATGAGCACGTCGGCATCCGCATATGAATGCGCGGCGTGTTCACCCTTTCCATGAACAGTAACGGCGCATCCTACTCTCCTCCTTAGGAGCTCCTGTCTGTTCCCGTTATCCTGCGGATATCTGGGCCCCGGATAATGGAAGTCCGTTTAGCAACACTGTCCCAGCGCAATCAACTCAAGCATTTTCTATGCATATATGATTAGGAGGTCTCAATATATGCTAGGCGTTTATAACTACACGGTGATCCTGACCTATATCGGAATGTTAACCGGATTCACCGGAATCACTTGTGCGATCCACAACGATCTCAAAGGAGCACTGATCTGTCTGATGATCGCCGGTGTGTGCGACATGTTCGACGGAAAGATCGCTTCCACCATGGAACGCACCAGAGAGGAAGAACGGTTTGGAATCCAGATCGATTCCTTCAGTGATCTGATCTGCTTCGGTGTTCTTCCTGCCGTGCTAATCTTTACCACCGGCAGCACCAACTGGATCCTGGTCCCCACGATGCTTTACGTACTGTGCGCACTGATCCGGCTGGCTTGGTTCAATGTCGACGAAGAGATGCGCCAGGATGAGGAAGGCGGCTGCAGAACAATCTATTACGGTCTTCCCGTCACGACTGCGGCTCTCATATTTCCCGTGGTCATATGTCTGTGTGCCAAGGAGAACTGGATGATCAACCGTCTCAGTTCTGTTGTGATGGTCATCACCGCCATCGCCTTTCTCACGCCGTTTCAGATCAAGAAACCCGGCCTGCCCGGTAAGATCGGCATCATTGTTCTGGGCGTGTGCGGTCTGCTGTTCGTATTATCGACGGGGATGAGTATATGAACAAGAACGACTCGATGGTTCGGTTCATGTATTCCACCCTGCCCGGTCGGATCATGCTGAAGTTCATACAGACTCTCCGGTTTGACCGGGTGATCGTTGCATTTCTGCGGTCCCCCCTGTCGAAGCCCTATATGATTCGATATGCACGTCGTCATGAAATTCCCCTGACCCGGGAACAGGCAAACCAGTTCAGGACGTATCGGAACTTTTTCCTGCGCCAGAGAGATGATCTTCAGATCGATCCCGATCCTGATCATTTCATCAGTCCATGCGACAGTCTGCTGAGTGCTTATACCATCGATGAAAACAGCAGTTTTTCCATCAAGGGATCCCGATATCGGGTCTGTGATCTTCTTGAAAACGAATCCCTGGCAAAAAAGTACGAAGGCGGGATCTGCCTGATCTTCCGCCTCTGTGCCTCTGATTATCATCACTATTGCTATATTGACAACGGCTATCAGGGAGAACACCATTTCATCCCTGGGGTACTCCACAGCGTGCAGCCGATTGCCTGTGAAACGGTTCCCGTATTCACGCTCAACCGCCGCAGCTGGTGCCTGCTGGAAACGGAACATTTCGGGCCTGTCGTTCAGACAGAGATCGGAGCTCTTGTCGTCGGCGGGATCGTCAATGCAAAGGAAAACAGTTCTTTTGTCCGGGGCGAGGAGAAAGGCCATTTTGATCTTTCGGGCTCTACCATTTCCCTGTTGCTGGAACCGGGACGTATCTGTCTCCGTCCTGAGTTGCTTTCCGTTCTCGATTCGGGAGAAGAATCCCGTGTGACACTCGGTCAGTGGATTGCCTATGCAAAAATTGATTAAGTTGATAAAAAAGATATTCCGGCTGAAATCGGAATCAGACTTTTATTTCTGGATATCGGTTGCACTGATGCTGCTGACGAATCAGCTCACCTACAGTGGGACCCGGCTGATCAATCACGGACTGTTTCATCACAACATGACCATCCCGCTGGATGCAAGAGTCCCGTACACACCCTGGATGATTGTGTTCTATTTCGGCTGCTTTCTCTACTGGTTCATTCATTATTGGATCATGTCAAGGCTTCCCCGGGACGATTCGGACCGGTTCTTCTGCTCCAACTTGATGGCGAAATTGATCTGTCTGCTGTTTTTCATCTTTCTTCCCACTACGATGAGCCGCCCGCCGATCACCGGCGACACCCCGCTGAGCCTGATCTACCGTTTTTTATACTGGGTCGATCCAGCGGATAATCTATTTCCTTCCATGCACTGTATTTTCAGCTGGCTGTGCTGGATCGGAGTCCGACGGCGGAAGGATATTCCCTCATGGTACCGATGGTTGACCCTGATTCTAGGACTCGGCACCTGCTATATGACCCTTGCCATCCGGCAGCATGTTCTTGTGGATACCATCTCCGGTGTCCTTCTCATCGAGATCTGCTACTGGTACTGTGGAAGATCCTTCCTTCTTCGCAGATATTCGGAATTCATGAATAATCTGATGGCAAGAACAATGACCTGGTATCACAATCTGACCGCATAAAAAAATGGTCTGCAGAATTTCTTCTGCAGACCATTTTTATATTCTTTTATTCTGTGGGAAACTCCACGCTCTCCAGTGCATCGGCAATGGGTGCCAGGAATTCCGCAGGAATATGTTCCACTTCTCCGGCATCCACCATGGTGGCATATACCGAATCGATGGGCATCTTGGCAACATTGGGGATCTGGAACTTTGCAGCGACCTCATCCACCTTGCTGTCACCGAAAATGTGATGCTCCTTACCGCAGTCCGGGCATTTGAAATAGGACATGTTCTCCACGATTCCAAACACGGGAATATTCAGCATAGCAGCCATATTCACAGCTTTTTCTACGATCATGGAAACCAGATCCTGAGGAGATGTGACGATGATGATACCGTCGACAGGAAGGGACTGGAACACCGTCAGGGGTACATCACCGGTTCCCGGAGGCATATCCACAAACATGAAGTCTACATCCTGCCACATGACCTGATTCCAGAACTGCGTGACCACGCCGGCAATGACCGGACCTCTCCAGACAACGGGATCGGTCTGATTCTCAATGATCAGGTTGGTCGACATGACCTGAATACCGCTGGTGGAATAGTTCGGAAACAGATAGTCCTCAGTAGCTGTGGCATGCTGGTTGATACCAAATGCTTTCGGAATGGACGGACCGGTGATATCAGCGTCAAGGACGGCGGCCTGATATCCTCTGCGCTGCATCTCGGAAGCCATCAGACTGGTGACCAGAGATTTGCCAACGCCGCCTTTACCGGAAACAACAGCATATACTTTTTTTACGGAAGCACCGGGAAACAGTTCTTCTTTTACGATCCCGCTGCGTTCTGCACAATCTTCCCCACAAGTTGAACAATCATGGGTGCAATCTTCTGCGCTCATACATACCGCTCCTTTTTTTCTTTCTTCTATATGTTTTTAACACAACCATGGCATAAATACAATGGTTTTTCACTTTCAATTTACGCATTTTAAACGCTTTGAGAAAATTGTCTATTGTTGAGGTATTTTCGTATCTGTGTTATTATTACAAAAGTTTACGACCCAACCATTTATGCGGAAAGGAGGGTTCGGAATTTGGAAGAAATGGTACGCATCGTCGTGGATGCGAGTAAATATGTTCTGCCGTTTCTGTCACTGTGGATACTGATCCGCTGTGTGCGCTCCATGCTCCGTGAAAAATACGAGCCGGAGATCTGGGGATATATCCTGGACGGAAGAAATAAAACGACCTATCCCCTCACGCACTGGGAAAACATGCTGGGGCGTACCCGCAACGCCGATGTCCACCTGACAAACCGTTCGGTGCAGCGTGTCCATGGAGTCCTGATCCGTGATGACAACGGCAAGTGGAAGATCTTTGACACCTTCTCCCGCGGCCGCATCGCGGTTAACGGGAAACAGGTTCAGCCGGACGGCTCACCCATTAAATCCGGGGACAGTCTGGCCATCGGCAATGAGCCTCTGGTCTTTGCGGAGATCTCCTCGGCGAAACACGCACAGCTCGAGTCCCGGCGCACCCGTGCAGGACGAAATGTGGGACCCGGACTGACCCTGTTCGGTCTGACAGTTTTTCAAAGCTTCCTGCTTCTGCAGCATACTCTGTCCGCAAAGGATGAACATATCAATAATGTGATCCTCGGTTTTGTGGCGCTGATCCTGATCGAGTGGTTCTGCTACTTTCTGATGCGAAGCATCCGAAGGAACGGTTTTGAAGTGGAGATCCTTGCGTTCTTCCTGACGACCCTCGGACTGAGCGTTGTGGCCACATCCACTCCGGAAGACATCTTCAAGGAGATCATACTGATCGTCATGGGCATCGTCCTGTTCTTTATGGTGGGATGGTGGCTTCGGGATCTGGAACGGTCCAAAAAGTACCGTCTCTCCGTCGCCATCGTGGCTCTGATCTTTCTGATCCTGAACCTTCTGGTGAGCCGTGTGACCAACGGTGCCAAGAACTGGATCCTGCTGGGCGGTTTCTCCATTCAGCCCTCCGAGATCGTTAAAGTCGCATACATCTATGTGGGCGCTGCCACACTGGACCGTCTTTTCCAGAAACGAAACCTGATCGTATTCATCGGGTTCTCCGCCATCTGCGTCATGGCTCTGGCTCTTATGGGAGACTTCGGAACGGCACTGATCTTCTTTGCCACCTTCCTCGTGATCTCCTTCATGCGGTCCGGATCCTTTGCCACCGTGGCTCTGGCCATTACCGGTGCCGGTCTTGCCGGCTTCCTGGTGCTGTCCATCAAGCCCTACATTGCTCAGCGTTTTGCCACCTGGGGCCATGCCTGGCAGGACATTTACGGAGCCGGTTATCAGCAGACTCGCGCCATGTCTGCCGCGGCATCCGGAGGGATGTTCGGCAAAGGTGCCGGCAGCGGATGGCTTAAGGACATCGTCGCCGCCAATACGGATATGGTGTTCGGTGTCATCTGCGAAGAGAACGGCCTTCTCATCGCTCTGTGTGCGTTGCTTGCCATTGTGGTCCTGGCATTTTTCGCCGTTCGCTCGGCACAGCACGGACGCAGTTCCTACTATGTGATCGCGGCATGTGCAACTGTCAGCATGCTGATGGTGCAGATGTCTCTGAACGTATTCGGTTCCATGGATATCCTTCCCTTTACCGGTGTTACGTTCCCGTTTGTATCCAAAGGCGGCACTTCCCTGCTGTCCTGCTGGATGCTGCTGGCGTTCGTCAAGGCTTCGGATACCCGAAAAGGAGCAAGCTTCGTGGTGAAGCCTGCGCAGGAAGAGGAGGGTTGACGGATGAAAACTGTAACTCGACGCGCAGGATTTGCCATTCTGATTGCCATGCTGGTGATTCTCGGGATCCTCACCTACGGATTCCGTTATATCCAGGACGGCGCCAACTGGGCATCGTTCTTCGGTAATGAAAACGTCACCGGCACCAGTGTTCTGACGGACCGGTACGGTGTGACACTGGCAACCATGTCCTCCGGTTCCATTACCTATGCCGATGACTATACGACCCGTCTGGCCTGTTATCAGGTCATCGGAGACAAGTCCGGCAATATCGGCACCGGTGCTCTGACTCATTTTGCCGGACGTCTTTCCGGATTCAACTATCTCTACGGAACGACCAACAGCAAAGGCAAAAATGTCAGCCTGACGCTGGATGCTTCGCTGAATGTCCGCGCCTATGAAGCGCTGGGCGACCGTCCCGGAGCGGTACTGGTCTCCAACTACCGTACGGGCGAGATACTTTGCATGACTTCCACGCCGTCGCAGGATCCCGCAGATCCGTCGGATTCCCCTGCCGAAGGCACTTACCTTAACAAGGGGATCTCTTCGGCTCTGACTCCCGGTTCCACGTTCAAGCTGGTAACACTGGCTGCTGCCATCGATACCATGCCGGATATTTATAACAGAAGCTATACCTGCAGCGGCAGCATCGATATCGGCGGAGATACCATCAACTGCACCGGAGTCCACGGAACTCAGGATATCTACGGTGCGCTGGCCAATTCCTGCAACTGTGCCTTTGCGCAGATCGCACAGGAAGTTGGGCCAAATGCGCTGGAGACGTACGCGGACAAGCTTGGATTTACCGAATCCCATTCCATGAACGGAATCCCCACTGCGGCAGGCCGTTTCGACAAGGCCTCCAAAGGATCTTCCTTCCTGTCCTGGGCGGGTATCGGACAGTACAACGATCTGGTCTGTCCCTACTCCATGCTCCGCTACGTATCTGCCATAGGAAACGGCGGTTCCACGCTGGAACCGGCGATCCTGAAACACGGCGCCACGGATCGTCAGACCTCCCTGCTCTCTTCGGAGACTGCAGAAGCGATGAAGGGTTTCATGCGCAACAACGTCACCAACAACTACGGAACCGGAACCTTCCCCGGTCTTCAGATCTGTGCTAAATCCGGTACTGCCGAAGTGGGTGACGGTACCAGCCACGCCTGGTTTACAGGATTTCTGGATGATCCGTCTCATCCCTATGCCTTCGTGGTCGTCGTGGAACACGGCGGCGGCGGACTGGCAGCGGCCGGTCCCATCGCCAACACTGTCCTGCAGGCACTTGTGAACTGAAACAGAAGGAAAAACAAAGTAATGATAGATATTTCCGTGAAGGATCTTGTAAAATCCTATGAAGTCGGATCCAACGTCCTGGACGGTCTGTCCTTTGATGTGAACACCGGCGAACATATCGGTATACTCGGCCCCAACGGCTGCGGCAAGACCACTCTGTTCAAGATCCTCACCGGCAGTCTCGATTACGATGAAGGGCAGGTTTCTGTTGCCAGGGGAAAACGCGTCGGTCTGATTTCTCAGATCCCCCGCTTTCCCGACGGATGGACGACAGAGGACGTTCTGAAATCTGCCCATCAGCATCTCTATAACATCCAGGAACGGATGCAGGAATTAGAGCAGCAAATGGAGCAGGATTCATCTCCTGCTCTTTTAAATGAATATGACCGGCTGATGGAACAGTTCAACACCATGGACGGTTATCAGATCGATGCCATCCGGAACCGTGTGGCTAACGGTCTGGAGATTACGGAGACCATGAGAAGGCAGACCTTTGACAGTCTCTCCGGCGGCGAAAAGACCCGGGTCAATCTGGCCCGGCTCATTCTGGAAGATACGGATATCCTACTTCTGGACGAGCCAACCAACCATCTGGACATGCAGTCCATCGAATGGCTGGAAGACTACGTCAATCATTTCCATGGTACCGTTCTCACCATCAGCCATGACCGCTATTATCTGGATGTTGTGTGTCAGCGATGTATCGAAATCTCCTCCGGCAAAGCCGAGTTCTACAGCGGGAACTATTCGTTCTATGTGGTGGAACGGCAGAAACGATATGAGGAAAAGCTCCGTCAGTATGAGAAAGATCAGGAAAAGATCGAACAGCTGCAGCGGGCTGCGGAACAGATGCATCTCTGGGCATTTCTGGGGAATGACAAGCTCCACAAACGTGCTTTTTCCATGGAGAAGCGTATCCAGCGAATGAAAGAGCGTGGTGTGGAAAAACCAGTTGCCGCAAAGAAACTCAATACCCGTTTTCAGGAGATGGAGTTTCTTGCCGATGACATGCTCACCATCGACGGAGTCACGAAGAACTACGAAGGCCGCACCCTTTTTTCCCCGCTGGACATGAAAGTTCAGGGAAAGGAACGCATTGCGGTCATCGGCAATAACGGCACCGGAAAATCCACCCTTGTCCGCATGATCATGAACGAACTGGCCCCGGATACCGGAACGATCCTGCTGTCTGCCAATGCCAAAGTCGGATATCTTCCCCAGATCGTCACCTTTGAAGATCCTTCCCGCAGCTGTCTCGATACCATGCTTTATGAGGCCGGGTGCAAGCCGCAGGAAGCACGGGACCGTCTTGCCGCATTCGGGTTCCGCGGAGAAAAGGTATTTACCCCGGTGAACTCCCTCTCCGGAGGTGAACAGAGCCGTTTGAAACTCTGTATTGAGATGGGAAAGAACATTAATCTTCTCGTTCTGGACGAACCGACGAACCATCTGGATATCGACAGCCGTGAATGGATCGAAGACGCCATTGAAGACTACAATGAAGCGCTGATCTTCGTTTCCCACGACCGTTACTTCATTGAACGGTTCGCCAATCGGATCTGGGCATTTTCCATGGACGGAACGGTATTGGATTATCAGGGGACCTACCCGGAATACCGCTCCTATCTCGCACGACAGATCGTATTCCGCAACAATGAAGCGGAAAAGAAGAAGACCGGTGCGAAAACGGAATCGAAGCCGAAGAAGAGATCTCCCAATTCCAAGACTGCGGCAAAGATTGAGCGGGAGATCGCGAGGAAAGAAGAACGGATGGCCCAGCTGACGAAAGATGAGGAAACGTTCAGCACTGACTATGAGAAACTCATGGAACTGAGCGAGGAAAAGACGCAGCTGGATCAGGAGCTCCTGGAACTGTACGAGCAGTGGGAGCAATCCGTATAGCGTATAAAAAACAGGTGAAGGAATACGATTTTTCCTTCGCCTGTTTTTTGTTATTCTGTGACGATGCGGTTCAGTTCCGCCACCACCGGTCCGGGTCTGAGATTATGTGCGTGACACGCCTCGCTCAGAGTCTCCAGCTGGGATGAGGAACAGGACAGACAGTGCATGCCGATCCCCGCAAGATATTCCACTGTTTCGGGATAAAACTCGATGATCTCCGCCATGAGATCTTCCCCGCTGATAGGGCCGTCATCCAGCCAGTCCATAGGGTCTCCTCCTGTTTGCTTATTTCTCTCCGGTCCGCTCCTGGATATAGTAGCGAGGCCGGTCTTTTACTTCAGTATAGGTTTTTCCGATATAGGTTCCCAGAATACCGGAAAGATAGAACTGGATACTCTGCATAAAGCAAATCAGTGCCATGATCCCGGCCTGAGACTTACGGTCTCTCATCGCTCGGAACAGCAGCACCAGTGCCGCTCCGTCTGCGGCGGCGCCGAATCCGAAAGAGATCTTCAGCGGTGCCGTGGAGAAGGAAGTCACTCCGTCTTCCGCCAGAAGGAGCATCTTTTTCAGCGAATATTTGCTCTCTCCCGCCGTCCTCGCCTTTCTGGAATAATACACACGATCGGTCTTCAATCCGATATCTGTGGCGATACCCCGCAGGAACAGATTGACCTCCCGGTACTGGCTCAGCGCCTCCAGCGCTTCGCGGTCCATCAGCCGGAAATCGGCATGCTGAGGAATCGTATGGACTCCCAGCGCATTGAGCGTCCGGTAATACCAGTCCGCGGTGGTACGTTTCATCACGGTATCGGTAGTGCGGTCATTTCGCACGCCGAACACGATATTGGCGCCTTCCCCTGCTTTGCGGATCATTTCCGCCATGGATTCCACATCGTCCTGAAGATCGGCATCGATGGAAATGGAAAGATCACAGTCCTTCCGGGCTTCCATCAATCCGGCATACAGTGCATTCTGGTGCCCGCGGTTATGGGCCAGCTTCAGCCCCCGGAACATGGGATCGTTATCATGAAGGGCACAGATCTCCGACCAGGTGCGATCTTTCGATCCGTCATCCACCATCAGGATATAGCTGTCTTCGGATACCGCTGCGGAATCGATCTGTGTCTGCAGAAAATTGTGCAGGATCGCGGCAGACTCCCTCAGAACTTCCTCTTCGTTGTAACAAGGGACTACAACTGCGAGAACCGGTCCATTCTTATTGTTTTTCATCATATTATTCTCACCTTCCGGTCTCTTCGATCACGTACAGTTCCGATCCTCCGTCGCTCACCAGCCGCTGATTTCCGTCATATCCGGAACCGGCAAAGAGGGGCATGGGAACAAATCCGCCGGCCAGCGCCCGTCCGGAATGCGTCCGGTCTTCCGTGGCGGCAGTAATATGCAGCCTCTGATCCACGACAAAAAACAGCGGACCGTTGGGATTAATCTTGATGGGTGACAGATAATTGATATTGCCTCCCACCCTGCTGAAATTCACGGTCTGAGAACGTGTCGTCACATGATATTCCTTCTCAGGATCCAGTGCGTAGATACAGATCTTCTCAAATCCGGGAGCGGCAGAACCCAGTCTGCGGAACACACCGACCATGGAGACATCGTCCTTCAGGACCTGCCACTGCTCATGGTCCGCATCCGTATCATACCGGTAGAACGTTCCGAACTGGAAGACCTTCTGATTTTTTCTGTAGAATTTGATCTGCTCTCGAATCTTCTTTTTGTTCTCATACGAAGCATGATCCAGGTCCAGTTCATACCCAAGATCCCCGAAAAACGCCACATTGCCCCGGGTCTCCATCTCCGAATGACGCATGGTCTGCATATGAGGCGATGCGGAAACATGACAGCCCATAGTGGACTGGGGATAGAAATAGGACAGGCCCTTCTGGGTATGCAGACGTTCCATTGGATCGGTATTGTCCGAAGCCCAGATCTGCGGAGAGATCGTCATCATGCCGAGATCGAACCGGTTTCCGCCGGAGGCGCAGGATTCCAGAAGAATCTCCGGTCTGGGATCAAAAATGCGATGCATCACATCATACAGTCCCAGAATATATTCCATACTTCCGGCGCCAAGGATATTGGAATGCCGGTTCATATCCCATTTCACGTAGGTGATGTTCGCGGAATCCAGCACATCGGAAACAGAACTGACGATATAATCCCGCACACATTCCATACGCAGATCCAGCAGGTATTCGTTTCTTCCCTGCAGCGGTTTCCGTCCCGGTTCCTGCAGGACCCAGTCCGGATGTGCCCGGTACAGATCGCTGTTCTCGTTTACCGCCTCCGGTTCAAACCAGAGTCCGAACTGCAGTCCGATCTTGTTGATGCGTTCGGCAAGTCCCGTCATGCCATGAGGAAGTTTCTTCAGATTGACGTTATAGTCTCCCAGCCCCTGAGTATCATCATTTCTCGTACCGAACCATCCGTCATCCAGTACAAACAGTTCACAGCCCAGTCTTTTTGCTTCCCGGGCAAGACCCAGCAGTTTCCTCTCATTGAAATCAAACATGCAGCCTTCCCAGCTGTTATAAAGGATCGGGCGCTCCCGGTACCTCCAGTAGGACGGTACAAGATTAGAATTGACAAACTCGTGCAGATTGCGGCTCATTCCGTTTAGCCCCTCTGGAGAATACGTCATGACCGCATCCGGAGTCTCCATGGATTCACCCGGTGCAAGCTCATAACGGAAATTCGCCGGAGAAATGCCCTGCATGATACGGGTAAGATTGGCGGAAGAGCGTGCCAGCGAGGCATAATGATTGCCGGAATAGATAAGATTGAAACCGTAGGCATCCCCGCTCCACTCGGTAGTCTGCTCCGTCATGACCGCAAATGCCGGATTATGCTGGTTGGAGGAAAATCCGGTAAGACTTTCATTTACGATACGGCTGTATCCCACTGATACGACCTCCGGATGTGCTTCCCGGATCCAGTCACCATGGAGGTTCATCATCCGGTATTCTCCCATGAAATCCACACAGCTGCTCATCAGTTTCCGCACATATCGGGGATTTTCGCCCCGGTTGATGAGCAGTGCTTTCCGGCAGATCACATCGCCGAAAACGCTCCAGTACAGACGCAGTTCCATGGAGATCTCGGGATCGGAAAGACACACCTCCAGCGTCTCTTCCGCACCGTCAGCCCGCGGCCACAAGAAACGATGCGGTCCTTCTCCGGTATAGATATTATGAGACTGATAACGGAAATCCGTTGTCAGTACGCCCCAGTCACCTTCCACTTCAATGGGAGATTCCCGGTAGTCCCCGCATCCGGAACCACTCCATTCCAGCGGAGTGGTATGAAGGCTGCTGGACGGATCATCCTGCCGGTACAGCAGGGAGCATCCCCATCCCACACTGTTGGAGATTTCCCAGTTTGCCGCATCCTTCTCGCTGAGAGCCGGTCCGTAATAGTAATGTTTCAGATGTCCCGATTTCGTCACTTCAAAGAGATAAGTGGTGGTTCTCGTATGGATCTGAAACCGTAATTGTTTTTCTTTGATCATAGCTGTGCTCTCCAGAAAAATAGTGCAATTATTATATCATATCGAAAAGCAAAGAAACAGAGACTTCTGTCTCTGTTTCCCTGAATTGTATTTACTGTTATTTCCCGCCGGCGGCTTCCATGCCGCTTTCAAATTCCTTCTTGTTGGAAAGGCAGTTGCGCTCGCAGAAATCGATATGAGTATCCATCGCCTGCTGCGCCAGTTCCGGAAATCCCATCTCGATGGCATTCATCACGGAATGGTGCTGATTGACCAGCAGATGGAGCTTTTCATTGCGGGAGCCGAAAGCCATGTATTCCACCGTGCGAATGGACAGGTAGGACAACTTCTTATCCAGCGTCTCATACATTTCAAGCAGGAATGGATTTCCTGCGCTCTGTACGATAAACGTATGGAATTCACGGTCATACTTGTTGCGCAGAATCTCGCTCTTTCCGCTCATGAAGTCCCTCATGTCCTTCTCAAATCCGTCTGCATATTCGTGGAGTTTCTTCATGTCCACTTTCCAGTTCTTCTCCGCGCAGGCATAGCATGCGACGCTTTCAATGGCCTTGCGAGCCTCAAACAGATTCTCGATGTCGTCTTCGGAAAGATCAAACACATAGTAGTTTTTATACTTGCCGCCGTTGATCATGCTCTCGATGACCAGGCCGCGGGAAGTCAGCCGTTCCACCGCTTCACGCACCGGTGTACCGGAAACATTCAGTTCGTCTGCGATCTTATTGATCTTCAGTTTGCTGCCGGGGCGAAGTTTCGATGAAAGAATGGCATCCTCCAGGATGCTGTATACTGCTTCGCTGATCCGGACAAAAGGATTCTGATTCTGGATCTCCTCGATCATTTCGGGAGAAAACAGTTTCATATCCTCATCATAGATATATGTCATCTCAACCATTTCCTTCTTGATGAATGATTAATAAAATTATATCCAATCCAAGTGAAAAGGTCAATAAAATGTATGAAATGTAACCGAAATGAATACCATTTTAATCAATAAAATAGAAAATCATTTAAAAAAGGGAGACAGCCAAAAGACTGTCTCCCCCACTTATGGGTTTGATTGTTTCAGAACAGGGTTCCCGGATCAGGGTTCCGGAGTTCTGGCATGATCGGCATAGTGGATGTGCAGCAGTTCATGCTCACGTCCGTCAAGCAGATCGTAAACGTACTTCAGTTCTGTGTTCTGATCGCAGTTCTTCAGTGCATTCTCGTCGTCTGCATTGAAGATACCGGTGAAGCGCTCTGCCTTGCGTGCATTTGCAGCAGGCGGCTGTCCGCCGCCGCCGATGCAGCCGTTGGGACAGGCCATGACTTCCACGAAGTCGAACTGCTCTTCCTTATTGCGGATCTTCGCAACCAGTTTATCGGCATTGCCGAGGCCGTTTGCAACTGCAATACGGATGGTCAGATCACCTGCAGTGACTTCGAATGCCTTGATACCGTCCAGACCACGGACACCGCATTCAGCGACAGTTGCCACTTCGGCATCGGTGGTGGTTCCAAGGACGCGGCGGATAACAGCTTCGGTAACGCCGCCGGTAACAGCGAAGATAACGCCGCCGCCGGTGTACATATCCAGAGGCTGATCCGGTTCCGTATCGGGCAGTGAAGCAAAGTCAAGACCGGCGGACTTGATCATACGAATCAGTTCCTGGCTGGTGATGACGAGATCGATCAGACGCTCGCCGTCTTTCTCCAGCTCCGGACGTGCAGCTTCCATCTTCTTTGCGGAACACGGCATGACTGCCACGGAGTAGAACGGTTCATCTTTATACTGTTTGCGCAGGATTGCACCGAACATCTCCATCGGAGAACCGCAGGTAGAGACCTGAGGCATGATCTCCGGATAGGTCTTCTCAATGTGCTTGATCCAGCCGGGGCAGCAGGAAGTAAACAACGGAAGCTTCTGACCGGTCTTTACCTTGTTGAGGAACTCGTTGGATTCTTCCACGATGGTAAGGTCAGCGGTCAGGGAGGTATCGAACACGTAGTCAACACCCATACGCTTCAGAGCAGTTACGATCTTGCCGATGGCATTCTGAGTTGCGGGAATGCCGAATTCTTCGCCGATACCGACACGGACAGCGGGAGCGATCTGAACCATCGTCTTCTTGCTGGGATCAAAGATCATGTTCCACATCTTGTCCACTTCGTTCTTAACGGTAAGAGCGCCGGTGGGACATACTGCAGCACACTGACCGCAGCCAACACAGTTGGTGTCGATCATGCTCTGGCCAAAGCCGCAGGAGACATAGGACTCACGTCCGCGGTTGCAGATGTCGATAGCGGAGATATTCTGTACTTCAGCACACATTCTCACGCACTTGGCACAAAGGATGCACTTGGAAGGATCCCGAACGATAGACGGAGAAGTCTTATCAATGGGCTCCTGGCTGTACACGTTGTCAAAACGAACCTTGTGAATGCCGAAGCGGTTGGCATACTCCTGAAGTTTGCAGATGCCGGACTGGTCACAGGTGGTGCATTCCACACGGTGGCTGGCCAGAAGCATCTCGGTGATAAGCTTTCTGTGTTTCCAAAGCTTTGCGGAGTTGGTTTTGATCTCCATTCCGTCTTTGGGAACCATGGTACATGCAGCTTCGATCTTGCCGCGGTCATTTTCTACCACACACATGCGGCAGCCGCCATAAATGGACAGATTCTCGCAGTAGCAGAGGTTGGGGATGTCGAAGCCGTTCTGGCGGGCAACTTCCAGTACGTTGCGCGCGTTTTCAAATTCAACGGTGGTACCGTCAATAATCATATGTTTCATCGTCTCAGACCTCCTCGATCGCGTTCTGCGGGCATCCAGCAACACAGGTACCGCACTTTATGCACTTGGAGGTATCGATAGTGTGAGGCTGTCTGACAGCGCCGGAGATGGCGTCCACCGGGCAGTTACGTGCACACTTCGTGCAGCCGATACATTTATCCGGATTGACCCAGTAACTAAACAGGCTCTTACATACACCAGCAGGGCATTTCTTGTCATTTACGTGAGCAAGATACTCGTCACGGAAATATCTCATCGTAGACATAACCGGATTGGTCGCGGTCTTGCCGAGACCACACAGGGAGCAGTTCTTGACCGTATCGGCAATCTCTGCCATAAGGTCGAGATCCTCTTCCTTGCCCTCACCCTTGGTGATACGTTCGAGGATTTCCTGAATCTGCGGCACACCTTCACGGCATGCGGAACATTTACCGCAGGACTCTTCACGGCAGAAGTTCATGAAGAAACGAGCAATCTCTACCATGCAGGAATCCTG
>CADCMP010000016.1:6314-43694 GCA_902802565.1 Oscillospiraceae bacterium | reverse complement strand
TCGGCAAACAGATCATACGCGGTGGTTCCGTTGGTGGGAGCCGCCAGCGTGATGAGGGAGTGGATGCGGTCGCCCTGTCCGCCGCGGAAGAAACCGGAGAGCTCTTCCGGCGGGGTGGCAGCCTGTTCGGCAGCGGAGCCGTTGGCCAGGACCTCGGAGAACAGACGGATGGTGGCACCGCCGAAGGAGTGCCCCAGAAGGACGATCTTTCTTCCGGCATCCCAGTCCGGGATCAGAGGATTGGCGGAGAAGTCCGTGCCGAAACGTTCGTGGTTGCAACGCTCGCTGTGTTCCTTGCCGTAATCCACGACGGTACCGGTCAGCTGTGCATACAGTTCGCAGGCACGGTCCCAGGCACTGCCGACGGGATCCACGGAGGCGGCATAGCAGGAAAAGCCCTCGCCGCGCAGATATTTCATCAGATCCCCGCTGCTGGTCCCCCAGTAGGGATAATACTTGTAGATCTTGTCATAGCTTCCCCAGCCGGACAGACCGTGAACAAAAATGTATTCATAGTCATTCCGCTCCGGGACTTCGGCGCTGTCTCCCGCACTGCCGCAGGCTGTGAGAAGAGTCATGGACAGGATAAGAAGAGCAACGACCAGTACACGAATCCTTTTCATCTTATTTCTCCTTGTTTAACTTAAACGATAGGTGGCGATATAATACGTATCATCGGGCGCTGCAACGCCGGGATCGGACAGCAGGAATTCACAGCTCCTTCCGGCCTCACGGACACCGATCTCAAAATGACAGAGGGCGATCCCCAGATCGATCTTCTGCATATCCCATCCGGTCGCGTCCACATATCCCTTGGCTTTCTTCTCGTAGAAATGGACATCGTTTCCATCCAGGATAAGACGCCAGGGCTGCTTGTTGACTGCGGAAGGGGACCACCGGACCATCTCAAATGCATCCGTCAGATCACCGTACCGGTCCGGTTTCAGGACAGTGCCGAAACCGCCGTCATAGATCAGATCGCTCAGAGGCATACGGGAATCGGCCTTTACGGCTTTTCGCATCAGAGTCTCTTTCACGGACATCTTTTCTGCGGGGACTCCCAGTGGACTGACGCAGGGCATGACCTCATCCGGCGCCAGACCGATGGCCTGCTCAAAAGCCTTCCGGTCCATGGTCCCGCCGATCCAGGTAGTGCCGAGACCTTTGGATTCCGCAAAGAGCACGACCTTCTCAAATGCGTATCCGAATGCTTCCTCACCGTGGGGGGCACGTTTCATTTTGCCGGCAATAAAGGTATCCGTACCGGTGATCACCGGGCACTTCAGACCTTCTTTCCGGACATCCAGAAGATACCACTGGATGGAAAGACCGTAGGGGTTTTCCACCGAGTTTGCATAGTCGAGGACTTCTTTTGCGGTTTCCGGTTTCAGAGGAACACCATTAAAAGTGCGGACACTTCTACGGTGACGAATGATATTGTTCATGTAAGCTGCTCCTTACTTGTATTTTATAAAATTATATTTTGCACAATAAAGTATAGCAACCTCATTTGTGTTAATC
Source organism: Oscillospiraceae bacterium (assembly GCA_902802565.1). Lineage (GTDB taxonomy): Bacteria > Bacillota > Clostridia > Oscillospirales > Oscillospiraceae > UBA2922. The sequence goes on along the minus strand of CADCMP010000016.1, from coordinate 42,173 downwards.
AACGGATTTTCGGAAAAACAGGAAAAGGGATCTGACGTCAGACCCCTTCGTATACTCCGTCTATTCTGCCTGCTCCAGCTGAAGCAGTGCCTTTTTTCTGTCGGTTCCTCCCGCGTAACCGGTAAGAGAACCGTCCGATCCCATAACGCGGTGACAGGGAATGAGGATGGAGATGGGATTTCGTCCCACGGCGTTTCCCACGGCCCGGGGACTGGTGGGAGGATCCATTGCCTGCGCAAGTTCTCCGTATGTGACAGTCTCGCCGCAGGGAATGCCGCGCAGCAATTCCCACACTTCCATCTGAAACGGTGTTCCGGTGAGACGGAGGGGAGGCGTGACGGCAGGGACGTTTCCGCTGAAATAGCGTTCCAGCCAGGCGATGGTTTCCCGAAATACCGGCAGATCGCACAGGACAGGCTCCGGCGCAAGAGTCGTACCGTAATGCTTCTGTCCGTCAAACCACAGACCGGTGACCGAGGTCCCGTCGGAGGCGATGGTGATATTACCCAGCGGAGACATCCAGCGGCAGATATAAGCACTTGTTCCAGCAGTCATGACAAAACTCCTCACAGCATGATGAATCGTATATATTTCATTATATCATAAGGAAGGGGCAATTGAATGAGAATCACGGCTTTGCTATAATGATGACATTGTATTCTAGACGGATTGAACCGCGTTGAGGAGACCGATCCATGAGCGCAGAAAAGCAGACCAAACATGAATTGCTGACGGAGACACCCATTCCGAAACTGGTGTGGAAGCTTGCCATCCCCACCATCATCAGCATGCTGGTGACGGGGATCTACAATACGGCGGATACCTATTTCGTGGGACAGATCTCCACGGAAGCGACCGCGGCGGTGGGGCTGGTCTTTACCGTGATGGCCATCATACAGTCTCTCGGCTTTTTCTGCGGACATGGGTCCGGAAACTGTCTGTCCCGACTGCTGGGTGCGGGGAAGAAGGAGGAGGCGGACGAGATCGCCGTTACCGGATTCGCCCTTGCGCTTGGAATCGGAACCGTTCTGGGACTGCTGGGGATCCTGTTTTCCGATACCCTTGCGGATTTTATCGGAGCGACGGAGAACTCCCGCCGACTGACCGTGGAATACATGCAGGTCATTCTGCTGGGTGCACCGCTCATGGTGGGGCAGTTCGTCATTAACAATCAGCTGAGATTCCAGGGTTCCGCCATGACCGCCATGGTGGGACTGATGCTGGGGGCTGTGATCAACATCGGACTGGATCCCTTGCTGATCTTTGTCTTTCATATGGGAGTCCGCGGAGCGGCTGTTGCCACGGTCTGCGGACAGCTTGCCAGCTTCATCGCACTGCTGATCGGTTTCTCCCGGGGCGGGGAGATCCGTTATCATATGAGGAATATCCGCTTGAATCTCCACAATTTTCTGGAGATCGCAAACGGTGGAATGCCTTCGCTGTTCCGGCAGGGTCTGGCAGCGCTCTCCGCACTGTTGTTAAACCGCATTGCCAACGTGTACGGAGGGGATCCGGCCATCGCCGGCATGTCCATCGTCACGCGGATCCTGATGCTGAACGTATCGGTACTGATCGGATTCGGCCAGGGCTACCAGCCGATCTGCTCCTATAATTACGGCGGCGGTCGATACCACCGTGTCCGGGAAGGATTCTTCTACTGCCTGCGCTGGGGAACCGTGATGATGACCGTGGCCGGCGCACTGTGTTTCTTCGGTGCTCCGGTGATCGTACGCTGGTTCCGGGATGACCCGAGAGTCATTTCCATCGGCATCGAAGCGCTCCGCTGGCAGTCGGCGGTGCTGCCGCTGATGGCTACGGGAGTTCTGACGAATATGATGCTGCAGTCCTGCGGCAAGGGGGTCATTGCTTCCGTCACATCCTCGGCCAGGAACGGGATCTTCTTTATCCCGCTGATCCTGGTGCTTCCGAGACTGTTCGGACTGCAGGGAGTGGAGATGACGCAGGCCTGGGCCGACGTGCTTACGTTCCTTCTGTGCGTTCCCATCGCATCGCGGGAGCTGAGGAAAATGAATCAATCAATGGAAGATGGAAAAGGGGACAGCGTATGAAGATCGAACAGAAATACTTCATCGGAGTACAGGACATCGGACCGGACAACCGAATCACAAACCGTGCCCTGCTGGACGCGCTGAGCAATACGGCGACCCTTCACGCCACCAGTGTGGGGCAGGGTATCGATGATATGTACACCAAGCACCTCACCTGGGTGGCCATGAACTGGAAGGTTCAGGTGCTGCACCGCTGCGGGGCCTGCGAGTGGATCACGGTCCGTACCTGGGCGCAGGACTACAACCGGCTGAAAGCCGTCCGCAATTATGAAGTGCTGGACGGGAACGGAGAGATCATGGCCTATGCCTCCTCGGTATGGACTGCTATCGATCCGGACAACGGTGCGATCCTCCGTCTGACGCCGGAACTGATGGATGACTATCAGGGAGAGCCGGATCATGTGCTGTTTCCGGATGTGAAGTACGCCAAGAACATGCCGCCGGAAATGGAAATTGTCCGTTCCGTAAAGCGGCAGGTGTTCCGCTCCATGATCGACTGCAATCATCATGTGCACAACACTGCCTATCTGGACCTTGCCCGGGAAGCGCTTCCCGAGGAGGAAGATCAGGTCTCCTTTGACAATCTGGAGATCACCTACCGACGGGAGATCAAACCGGAAGAGGAACTGGAGATCCGGTGCGGTTCTGTGGACGGCGTATGGTATGTGGGGATCTATTCCGTCGATGACCAGCTTCATTCCGTGCTGAAAATGTACCGAAAGTGAAATTGCCGTCTTTTAAAATTGCGCAAGTATTGCGGTTTACTTAAAAAATTAGTATAATAAATTCAAATTTTGCAAGTGAACGCAAATTTATTTTTATTTGGAGGAAAGAAAAAGTATGATTAACGCCATTGATAATGTTGTCAATGCGATCAGCGGAGTTCTGTACCAGCCGTACATCGTACCCCTGATTCTTGTACTGGCGGGTCTGTACTTCACCATCCGTCTCGGCCTGATCCAGGTCAGCCTGTTCGGTGAGTCTATCCGCGTCGTATCGGAGAAGCCGGTCAATCTGGGAGCGACTTCTTCCTTTGGTGCTCTGATGGTCTCTACCGCGTCCCGTGTCGGTACCGGTAACATCATGGGTGTTTCCACGGCTCTCTGCCTTGGCGGCCCCGGAGCCCTGTTCTGGATGTGGGTCACCGCCGTTCTGGGCGGCGCTTCCGCATTCGTGGAATCCACTCTGGCTCAGATCTACAAGAAAAAAGATTCTGACGGAAGCTATTACGGCGGCCCGTCCTACTATATGCAGGATGCACTGGGTCAGCGCTGGCTGGGCGTCATCTTTGCCATCGTTCTGATCCTGACCTACATGGTCGGCTACAACATGCTGGCAGCCTATAACACCCAGGATACCTTCACGGCATTCTCCTTCTACGGAAGAACCACTTCCATCGTTGTGGGTGCGATCCTCGCAGTCCTGTTCGCCATCTGCGTTCTGGGCGGCGGCAAACGCCTGACCAAGGTCACGGAAGTTCTGGTTCCGGTGATGGGCGTTCTGTTTACGGTGGTATCTCTGATCGTTGTCATCATGCACATCACCGCTCTGCCCAAGGTCTTCGGTATGATCTTCAGCAATGCGTTTGATTTCAGATCCATCTTCGGCGGCTTTACCGGTTCCTGCATCATGTGGGGCATCAAGCGCGGCCTTTACTCCAACGAAGCCGGCATGGGTTCCGCTCCCAATGCCGCAGCAGCTGCAGACGTTTCCCACCCGGCAAAGCAGGGCCTCGTGCAGATGCTCTCCGTATTTATCGATACGCTGCTGATCTGCTCCGCCACGGCCTTCATGTGCCTGTTCTCCGGCGTGGAGCCCAATGCGGATCTGGCCGGTGCAGCCTATGTTCAGGCATGCGTGAAATCCGCTCTCGGCGGATTCGGTCCCGTATTCATGGCCATTGCCGTCTGCCTGTTTGCGTTCACCACACTGCTCGGCAACTACTACTATACGGAAGGCTGCCTGCGCTTCATCCTGAAACGCAATCCCAGCAAGGGCTTCATGACCTTCTGGCGTCTGTGCGCCACCGCTCTGATCTTCATCGGCGCCATCATCTCCGCCGGACTGGCATGGGATACTGCAGACCTTCTGCAGGCCGCCATGGTCATCATCAACGTTCCGGTCATCGTGATCCTCTTCAAGCCTGCAAAGAATGCTCTGAAGGACTATCAGGCACAGCGCAAGGCCGGCAAGAATCCGGTTTATGTCGCAGAGAAGAACGGTGTCACCGGCACTCAGGCATGGAACTGATCCAAATCAATATCACACAAGAAGAACCCGAATTGCTCCGGGTTCTTCTTTTTGTTATGGGCAGGATGGTGTATAATACATCCAATAAACGCAGGAAAGGACTGTTTCGATGGATATCAGCGAGAAGAAACTTACCAGTGAACTGAAGATGAAGGGCATCATCGTCAATGTATATCATGACAAGGCGGAACTGTGTGACGGCCGTGTCGTGGGAAGGGAAGTGGTGGAGCATCCCGGCGGAGTCACCATCCTTCCGGTGGATGAGGACGGAATGTGCTACATGGTACAGCAGTACCGCTATCCCATGCAGAAACTGATGCTGGAAGCTCCTGCGGGAAAGCTGGAGCCGGGGGAAGATCCCATGGTCTGCGCCGTCCGCGAACTGTCGGAGGAGACCGGCTTCTCCGCGGATGAGTACATCTATCTCGGCGCACATGCCACGTCACCCGGGTATTCCACGGAGATCCTGCACATCTATCTCGCTCTGGGACTGCACGCCGGACAGGTCCATCCGGATGAGGGAGAATTCCTAAACTTGGAGAAACACAGCATCCAGGAACTGCTGGATATGGTGATGGAAAACCAGATCGAAGATGCGAAGACCGTGATCGCGGTACTGAAAGCGGCCCGCATCCTGAATGCATAATGAGTTGTCAACCACAAGGTATAGAAGTTTCTAAAAGTTGAACACAAAATATTGAATTTCGCGGATCGTTATGCTAAGATACCCTAGTGGAATATTATAATTCGGTTATAATATCCCTCAAACCGGTGTGAAACCGGGCGTGAATAAGAAAACAGGATCCACATTTCTCCGTCTCTTAATATTCGGAGAACCGGAAATGTAAAGGGTGTTTTGATAAATTGGAAAAGTATGTAATCAATGGCGGAAATGAGCTTCACGGTGAAGTGTCCATCAGCGGCGCAAAGAATGCAGCAGTCGCCATTATCCCGGCTGCCCTGATGGTCAACGGCGTATGCCGTCTGGAGAATATTCCCCAGATCAGTGATGCGGATATGCTTCTGACTATCCTGACTCATCTGGGATGCAAGATCCGTCTGATCAACAAATCCACCATCGAGATCGATAGCAGAGATGTGTCCCTTCAGGACTCTCCCTACGATCTGATGCGCAAGATCCGTGCCTCCTACTATCTGATCGGAGCCATGCTTGCCCGCTTCGGCAAGGCCAAGACCACCATGCCCGGCGGATGCAACTTCGGCGTCCGTCCCATCGACCAGCACGTCAAGGGCATGACCGCTCTGGGTGCCGAGATCGATATCCGCAACGGCTTCGTCTATGCGGATACCCCGGACGGAAAACTGCACGGCAACCGCATCTATCTGGATAAGGTCTCTGTCGGCGCCACCATGAACATCATGCTGGCAGCCACCATGGCGGAGGGAAAGACCGTCATTGAGAACGCAGCCCGCGAGCCTCATATCGTAGACCTTGCAAACTTCCTGAACTCCATGGGCGCTGATGTCCGCGGAGCCGGTACCGATACCATCAAGATCAACGGCGTGGAGGAACTTCACGGCGGCACCTACAGCATCATTCCCGATCAGATCGAAGCCGGCACCTATATGGTGGCTGCGGCGGCGACCCACGGAAGAGTGCTGATCAAGAACGTGATCCCCAAACATCTGGAGTGCATCAGCGCGAAACTTCGCGAGACCGGCACCACTGTTGAGGAGTTTGAGGACAGCGTGCTGGTCACCGGTCCCGAAGTGCTGAAGAAAGCCAATGTCAAAACACTTCCGTATCCCGGATTCCCCACGGACATGCAGCCTCAAATGGGCGCACTTCTTTGCATGGCGGAAGGAACATCCGTCATTACGGAGGGGATCTATGACAACCGTTATAAATATGTGAACGAACTGCGTAAAATGGGCGCGGAAGTCCAGGTGGACGGACGCATCGCCATCTTCGAAGGCGGCCAGAAACTGACCGGCGCTCCGGTCATGGCCTGCGATCTTCGTGCCGGCGCCGCCATGGTCATTGCGGGACTGTGCGCGTATGGCACCACTTATGTGGAAGACATCCACTTCATTGAGCGCGGTTATGAGAATTTCATCGGAAAGCTCACTGCTCTGGGAGCAGATATCCGCATCGCGGATTTCCCGGAGAATGAGAAGAACAGTGACGGAGCGAAGATCAGCTGACATGCAGATCACGACTCTGGCCAGCGGATCCACCGGCAACTGTGCTCTGATCCGCGAGGGAGAGACCCGGATCCTTATCGATGCGGGGATCTCATGCAAACGAATAAAGGAAGGACTTCGGCAGGAGGGGCTGGAGCCTCAGGATCTGGATGGCGTGCTTATCACCCATGAGCATTCCGACCATTTGTCCGGGCTACGAGTGCTGGAAAAACACTATCAGCTCCCTGTGTTCGCAACTCTTCCCGTGATCCATGCGCTGGAAGCCATGGGCGCGGACTGTATCATCCCGTTTCATGAAATTGAGACGGGAACAGTTTTCTCTGTGAACGATGTGCAGGTCCGGGCATTTCATGTTCCCCATGACGCTGCGGACTGTGTTGGTTACCGGTTCACCGGGGAACATGTGCTGGGGTATGCCACGGACACCGGATGCATCACGGAGGAGATCATTGAGGGACTGTCCGGAGCGGATATCGCGCTCATTGAGGCAAATCATGATATCCAGATGCTCCGAACGGGAGGCTATCCCTATTATCTGAAGAAGCGGATCCTGTCCGATCACGGACACCTGTCCAACGAGTCCAGTGCCGAACTGGCGGGGATCCTGCATCAACAGGGGACCTGTCATTTTATTTTGGGCCATCTCAGCCGGAACAATAATACGGTTCAGCTGGCACACGACACCGTGGCACAGACGTTGTCCGGGACCGGAGCGACCCTGCAGACGGCCCCGATGCTGGGGAATTTGACGGTATCAACGGAAGTGATATAATGCAGACAGTTACACTGATATGTACCGGTAAGATGCGGGAGAAATTCTATATTTCCGCATTTGAGGAATACCGGAAGCGCCTGGGCGCATTCTGCCGGTTCCAGTGCGTGGAACTGCCGGAGGAACGTCTCCCCGACGACCCGTCGGAGGGAGAGATCCGGCGCGCTCTGGAGAAGGAAGCGGCCGCAGCGGAAAAGGCGATCCCGAAAAACGCCTTTGTGGTTGCACTGTGCGTGGAGGGGAAGACCATGTCCAGCCCCCAGTTTGCCCAGATGTTCCTGGACCGGGAGCAGTCCGGCAAACCGGATGTGTGTTTTCTCATCGGATCTTCCTTCGGCATGGATGAACGGCTGAAGAAGCAGGCGGATCTGCGGATGAGCATGTCTCCCATGACGTTTCCCCATCATCTGGCCAGAGTCCTTCTGGCGGAACAGATCTACCGGGCGTATCAGATCAACCGGGGTTCCCGGTATCATAAATAAGAGGATTGAATCATGGAATCGAATATCAAAGAGGAATGGGGGAGGACCCCCTACGGGAAGCTCCAGGACGACTGGCCGAAAGACGAAAACGGTGATTTTGAGGAGCCGGTATTCCTGAAGCACTGTGCTTCCACGGATATGGAGGACGATCTTCTCGTCAACATGCTTGCCGCGTACGGCATTCCCTGCATCCGCCAGTATCCCAACAATGGACAGCTGGGACGCGTGATCATGGGGATCAGCGGCAACGGCGCGGATCTGTATGTGCCCGCGTCCATGGCGGAGGAAGCCAGAACTCTTTGTGAAGGAGAAGTCCGAAATGAGGAGAACGTATAAGGAAGAGTACCAGCATTGGCTGGACAGTCCCGCACTCAACGAGTCGGAATGGGAGGAACTCAACTCCATCGCCGACGATGAAAAAGAGATCGAGAGCCGGTTTTTCGAACCCCTCTCCTTCGGTACCGCCGGTCTCCGGGGAACGATGAAGCTGGGACTGCATCATATGAACATCCACGTGATCCGTCACGTGACACAGTCGTTTGCCAACGTCATCAATAACGAGGGTGTGGAGACTGCGCTGAAAGGTATCGTGATCTGCTACGACTGCCGGCAGAACAGTCAGGAGTTTGCCCGGGAGGCGGCCTGTGTCATGGCGGCTAACGGTATCAAAGTCCGTCTGTTTCCGTCCCTGCACCCCACACCGGAACTGTCATTTGCCATCCGTTATTACGGTGCGGCAGCGGGCATCAACGTGACCGCCAGCCACAATCCGAAGGAATACAACGGATACAAGGTCTACTGGTCCGACGGGGCGCAGCTTCCGCCTCAGAAAGCGGAACAGATCGCCGAACAGATGGAGGAGATCGACCTGTTCAATGATTTTTCCACCTGCGATTACGATGAGGCGGTGGAAAAGGGACAGATCCTCCTGCTGGATGAGGAGACGGACGAAGCCTTTCTCAAACGTGTTCTTGGACAGGCCATCGACCGGGAAGCCGTTGAGGCGGTGGCAGACCGTTTCAAAGTGGTATATACGCCGTTCCACGGATGCGGATACAGACTCATCCCGGAAGCGCTGCGGCGCCTTGGGATCCGGAACCTTTATCCCGTGGAGGAACAGATGGTCATCGACGGCACGTTCCCCACGGTGGAAAGTCCCAATCCGGAAAATCCGGAAGGGTTTGCGCTGGCGGTGGAGCTTGCCAGAAAAGTGGGCAGCGACCTCATCATCGGCTCCGATCCCGACGCGGACCGTGTCGGTGTCCTGGTGCGGAAAGGGGAGGACTATATCCCCATCACCGGCAACCAGATGGGCGTTCTGCTGCTGGATTACATCATCAAGGCACGTTACCGTACGGATACCATGCCGGATCATCCCGGTGCGGTGAAGAGCATCGTCACCACAGAGATGGCGAAGGAAGTCTGCCGGAGAAACAATGTCCACATGGAAGATACCTTCACCGGCTTCAAGTTCATGGCGGAACGGATCGCCCAGTGGGAACAGGAAGGTTCCTACCAGTATATCTTCGCCTATGAGGAGAGCTACGGCTACATGATGGGCGATTACGTACGGGACAAGGATGCGGTCACGGCTTCGGTGCTCATTGCGGAGATGGCGGCATATTATTTCGGAAGGGGAATGACCCTGGCGGACGCCATCCAGGAAAAGTACGAAGAGTACGGTTATTTTGAGGAGAAGACCCTGAACCTCGTCATGCCGGGGCTGGACGGTCTGGAGCGCATGGCGAAACTGATGGATGACCTGCGGAGAGAACCGTTCTCCGAGATCGCCGGTACCGGCGTGGAACAGCTGCGGGATTATCTGGACGGCAGCGTCTCGGTGGCCCATCTGGGAAAAGTCGGAACGACTTCCATCCGGGGATCCAACGTCCTCTACTATGATCTGGCGGACAATACGAGCTTTATCGTCCGTCCGTCCGGAACAGAGCCCAAGATCAAGATCTATATCCTGGCGGACGGATCCAGCCGTGAAGAAGTTCAGGAAAAGATCGCCAGATATCAGGAATTTGCGGAGAAATTGGCACAATGAATGAAGAGCGGACAAGTATAGGATTCCTTGCCCGGCTGTTCGGTACGTTCGCGAAGGTCGGCGTCATGACCTTCGGCGGCGGATATGCGATGCTTCCCATCCTTCAAAGGGAGATCGTGGAAGACCGCCACTGGGCCACGGAAGAGGAACTGATGGACTACTACGCAGTGGGTCAGTGCACTCCGGGGATCATTGCGGTGAATACGGCGACCTTCATCGGACAGAAGAAAGCGGGGATCGCCGGAGGGATCATGGCCACACTGGGCGTTGTGTTTCCCAGCATCGTGATCATCCTTCTCATCGCGTCGGTGCTCACGCATTTTGCGGACGCACCGGTGGTGCGGCATGCCTTTGCCGGGATCCGGGTCTGCGTCTGTGTCCTGGTCTTCAATGCCGTTCTCAAACTGTGGAAAGGCGCCGTCAAGGACAGGGCCGGGCTCTGTATCTTTGCCGTTGTGTTCATCCTTTCGGTCTTTCTGGAGGTATCTCCCGTGGTGTATGTGATCATTGCCGCGGTCACGGGCATCCTGCTGACTCAGATGGGGGTGCGCGGAAAATGATTTACCTTCGTCTGTTTTTTGAATTTTTCAAGACCGGTCTGTTTGCCGTGGGCGGCGGACTGGCAACGGTGCCGTTCCTGTATGATATGGCGGACAAGACCGGATGGTTTACCCACGGCGCTCTGGCGGATATGATCGCGGTGAGCGAATCCACTCCCGGTGCCATGGGCGTGAATATGGCGACATACGTGGGATTTACCACGGCGGGCATTCCGGGAGGCATCATTGCGACCCTCGGCCTGATCATGCCTTCGCTGATCATCATTATGATTATTGCAAAAGTGCTGCAGAAGTTCCGTCAGAACAAGTATGTGGATGCCGGCTTTTACGGCCTGCGTCCCTGCTCGCTGGGACTGATCGCCGCAGCGGGTTATCTGATCTTCCGTCTGGCACTGCTGGATCTGGATGCCTATTCCGCTTCCGGCTCCTTGGGAGATCTGTTCCGATGGAAGGCCTGGGTGCTTGCGGCAGTCCTTTTGATCCTCACGAATCTGGTGCCGAAGATCAAGAAGATCCACCCGATCTTCTTCATCCTGGCGTCGGCATTGGTGGGCATCGTATTTGCTTTTTAAATCGATTTTTTACAAAAACGTCCTTCGGGGCGTTTTTTCTTTTGGTTATTTCCGGATGCCGGGAGAACGCAGTGGAATTTGACAGGGAGTCTGTGATAGAATATCTACGGCTTTATGCCGATTTTAGATCGTTAAGAGGTTTGTACATGATCGAGAAAGTAATTGAAGTGGAACGGATGGAACATGTCATCAGCGTGTTCGGTTCCTTTGACCAGAATCTTCGTCTCATCGAGGAAGAACTGGAAGTGAAAGTCATCGACCGGGACAACCGCATTCATATCTGCGGGGAACCGGAGGCCGTGATGCATGCGGAGAAAGCCATCAACGGTCTGCTCACACTGGCGGCAAAGGGAGAAAACATCGACGCGCAGAACGTGCGGTATATCCTGAAACTGGTGCGGGAAGGCCGGGAGACCAAGATCGGCGATCTCGCCGGTGATGTGATCTGCATCACTGCCAAAGGAAAGCCCATCAAGGCAAAGACCCTGGGACAGAAGAACTACTGTGATTCGATCCGTCATAATACCATCACGCTGGGCATCGGACCGGCGGGAACCGGCAAGACCTATCTGGCGGTTGCGGCGGCTGTGGCCGCATTCCGCGCAGAGGAAGTCAACCGCATCATCCTAACACGGCCCGCGGTAGAAGCCGGGGAACGGCTGGGATTCCTTCCCGGTGATCTTCAGAGCAAAGTCGATCCGTATCTGAGACCTCTATATGACGCCCTGTTCGATATGCTGGGCGTGGATACCTATCAGAAATACATGGAGCGGGGGAATATCGAAGTGGCCCCTCTCGCTTATATGCGCGGACGTACCCTGGATGACAGCTTTATCATTCTGGATGAGGCGCAGAACACCTCCCGGGAACAGATGAAGATGTTCCTGACCCGCCTGGGATTCGGTTCCAAGGTGGTCATCACCGGCGATGTTACCCAGATCGATCTTCCGGCAGACAAACAGTCCGGTCTCAAGACCGCCATGAAGGTGCTGCGGGATATCGATGACATCGGGATCTGTGAGCTGACCGGTGCGGACGTCGTCCGGCATCAGCTGGTACAGAAGATCATCGAAGCTTATGAAAAGTATGAGGGCCCTGCCTCCGGGACCGGGAAAAAGCCCGCAGGGGGAAAGAAAAAGACATGACGCTGAATCTGATACTTACAAGGGAAGTGTCCGGGCTGGGACATCCCGGCACCATCTCGCTGGTGCGCAGGGCTGCCTCGGCAGCGCTGAAGGCCGAGGGCGTGGAGGAGGACTGTGTCCTTTCCGTGCTGCTCACGGACGATGAGGGGATCCGCCGGATCAACCGGGAATACCGGGATCTGGACCGTCCCACGGACGTGCTCTCGTTTCCCATGAATGACCTGACCGCCGGAAAGTTCGATCCGTCCATGTGCGAACGGGACCCGGATACCGGGGAGATCCTGCTGGGAGATATGGTGCTGTCCATTCCCCGCTGCGAGGAGCAGGGAGAGGAATTCGGACACGGATACGACCGGGAAGTCCAGTACCTCACGGTGCATTCTGTTCTGCATCTTCTGGGCTATGATCATGTGGATGAAGGTCCGATGAAAAAACAGATGCGCGCAAGAGAAAAAATTATTATGGGAGATTGACATATGACGACGAAAAGCATAATGGTCACCATCTGCGGCAGACCCAACGTTGGAAAATCCACCATCACCAATGCGCTGGTGGGGGAGAAGATCGCCATCGTTTCCGACAAACCGCAGACCACACGCAACCGCATCACCGCTATCGTAAACCGCGGGGATACCCAGTTCATCCTCATGGACACGCCGGGATTCCACAAACCCAGGACACGTCTGGGAGATTATATGGTCAATGTCGTGCGGGAGAGCGTGGCGGACGTGGACGCCATCGTGATGATGGTGGAGCCCACGGAGCAGATCGGTCGGCAGGAAGAGGAACTGATCAAGCGACTGAAAGGCAGTAAGGTCCCGGTGATCCTTGCCATCAACAAGATCGATACCATCGACAAGACGAAACTGCTCCCGGTGATCCTCAATTATTCCAATGCCTATCCCTTTGAAGCCGTGGTGCCGGTATCGGCACTGACCGGGGAAGGCCTGGACGAACTGATGGATGAGCTGGAAAAGCATGCTGAGGAGGGACCGCAGCTGTTCCCGGATGACATGATCACCGATCAGCCGGAACGACAGATCTGCGCGGAACTGGTGCGGGAGAAACTGCTCAACTGTCTGGACAAGGAGGTTCCCCACGGGACCGCCGTGGAGATCACCCGGTTCCATGAACGTGACGACGGGGTCATTGAGATCGACGCCACGATCTACTGCGAGAAGGACAGCCACAAGGGCATCATCATCGGGAAACACGGCGCCATGCTCAAAAAAGTGGGAGAGCAGGCCCGTACGGATATGGAGGAGTTCCTGGGAACAAAGGTCTTTCTGCAGACCTGGGTCAAGGTCAAGGAGAACTGGAGAGATTCCGCAAACCTCCTCCGCAATTTCGGTTTCACAAGAGATTGAGGAAGAATGTATAAGAAGACGAATGCGCTGATCCTCCGGGAGGTCCGTTACAAGGAAGCAGACCGCATCCTTACCATGATGACCCAGACGGAGGGAAAAATGGGCGCCAAGGCACCCGGGGCACTGCGGAAGGGCAGTAAGCTGGGTGCAGGTACGCAGTCTCTCTGTTATTCGGAAGTGACACTGTACGAATACAAGGGGAAATGGAGCGTCAAGGAGGCCGTGACTCTGGAAGAGTTCCAGGGACTGCGGCTGGATCTGGCGCGCCTTTCTCTCGCGGTCTATTTTGCCGAATGCGTGGAGACACTGGCGCAGGAAGGTGTCCCGGACGGAGAGATGCTGCAGCTGATTCTCAATTCTCTGTATGCCCTCAGCCGGGATCTCTGTGATCCCGTCAAGATCAAATGCGCATTTGAGGTCCGCCTGATGACCATCGCCGGGTTCCGCCCGGTGCTGGAGTACTGCTCGGGATGCGGGGAAGAGGACCGGGATACGATGCTCTTTGCTCCCGCTCAGGGCGCGGTATATCATTCCGACTGCCGCCCCGCCGACACGGAACTGGTGGATCTTCCCGGCAACGCACTGGACGCCATGCGCTACTTTGTGGAGTCCGATCCAAAGAAGCTTTTCAGTATCGATATTGAGGGGATTCCGCTGAAAAAGCTGGCGCATGCCTCCGAGCGGTATCTGATCCATCAGACGGAAAAGAACTATTCATCATTGGACTATTGGAAAAAAGTGAGATAAGAAATATGCAATCCATTTCTTTGGAAGAAAAATCAATACAGACACTGGAACTGCCGGCAGTGCTGGAACGCCTCTCCAGACAGTGTGTTACTGCCACGGCCCGGGAGAGCGCCGAAGCGCTGCGTCCCGCGGTAAGTGCGGTGGAGATCCGGAAACTGCTGGAGGAGACTTCTGCCGCCAAGACCATGATGGTGGTACGGGGAAGTCCGTCATTCTCCGGTGTCAAGGACGTGCGCTCCAGCCTGTCCAGAGCGGACCTGGGCGGAGCTCTCAATACGAGAGAACTGACGGACATCGCCGGAGTCCTGCAGTGCGCGCGGCTGGTGCGTCGCTACGTGTCCGATGATTCCGTCGGCCATACCTGCATCGACTACCTGTTTTCCGCCCTGCGTGCGAACCGGCCTCTGGAGGAGAAGATCACTTCCTCCATCGTCGGTGAGGATGAGATCGCCGACGGCGCCTCGTCGGAACTTGCGGATATCCGGCGGAAGATGCGCGCTGCCGCAAGCCGGGCGAGGGAAGCGCTCAACAAGATCATTTCCTCTTCCAGTTACGCAAAGGCTCTGCAGGAACCGATCATCACCATGCGTTCCGACCGCTATGTCGTTCCGGTGAAGGCGGAACACAAAAATGCGGTGCCGGGACTGGTGCACGATATCTCCTCCAGCGGCGCAACGCTGTTTATCGAGCCCATGGGTGCGGTGAAAGCCAACAACGAACTCAGAGAGCTGGCGGCACGGGAGAAACTGGAGATCGAGAGGATCCTCATGGAACTGTCCGCGGAATGTGCGGCGAACCGGGAAGAGATCAGCTCGGATTTTGAGATCCTGACGCGCCTGGATCTGATCTTTGCCAAGGCGAAACTGTCCTACGATCTGAACGGAATGGAACCGGAGATCACGGAATCGAATATCGTCCTCAACCATGCACGGCATCCGCTGCTTCCGAAGGATACGGCGGTGCCCATCGATGTGTCTCTGGGAGAAGACTTCGATACCCTGGTGATCACGGGTCCCAACACCGGCGGCAAGACGGTCACGCTGAAGACCATCGGGCTGCTGTGCCTGATGGCGAAATGCGGCCTTCACATCCCGGTGGATGACGGCAGCAAGATCTGTGTGTTCGACCATGTCTTCGCGGATATCGGAGATGAACAGAGCATCGAACAGAATCTGTCCACCTTTTCCGCTCATATGACGAATATCGTACGGATCCTGGAGGAATGCAGCGATCATTCCCTGATCCTGTTTGATGAACTGGGGGCCGGTACCGATCCCACGGAGGGTGCGGCACTTGCCATCTCCGTCATAGAGCACTGCCGGAAAAAAGGCGCCATGATCGCCGCAACGACCCACTACGCGGAACTGAAGGTCTATGCCACGGAGCAGAAACGGGTGCAGAATGCCTCCTGCGAATTTGATGTGGAGACTCTTCGTCCGACCTATAAGCTGCTGGTGGGAATCCCCGGCAAATCCAATGCATTTGCCATCTCCACGCGCCTCGGCCTGCCTTCGGAGATCATCGATGACGCCAAATCCCGCATCGGCACCGACAGCGCCAGCTTTGAGGCCACCATCGAGAAACTGGAGCAGACCCGTCTTTCCATGGAGAAGGAACGGGAGGAGGCCCGCCGTATCCGGAAACAGGCGGAGGAGGATGCCAAAGCGTCCAAGCGTCTGAAAGCGGAACTGTCTGTCCGGCTGGAAAAAGCGGACGAACGGTCCCGGCGTGAGGCGGAACGGATCATCGAGGATGCCCGGAAGACCGCGGAGAAGACCTTCGAGGAACTGGACGAGATGCGCCGTCAGAGCAACAAGGATCAGGACGCGCAGCGGATCAATGAGGCACGGAATATCATGCGCCGCAGCCTGAATGAAAAGCAGGCCCAGTATCAGACGAAGGCGGAGACGGAGGAAGATAAGAAGTCTTCCCGCAAGCTTCGCCCCGGCGACGTGGTGGAAGTGAAATCCATGGGGGGTGTCAACGCGGTGGTCCAGTCCGTCACGGAGGACGGCACCGTGCTGATGCGGGCAGGCATCATGAACATCCAGGCCAAGGAAGACGAGGTGTATCTGCTGGAAGGTGCAAAGATCGAGGAGAAGACACCGGTCAAGGCCGGCAACCGGAGCATCCGGGCTGCCGCCGTCCCCTCGGAAGTGGATCTTCGCGGAATGGACAGCGTGGAAGCGGTAATGACCGCGGAACGGTATCTGGATAACGCCGTAATGGGCAAAATGAATCAGGTCACCATCATCCACGGAAAGGGCACCGGAGCACTCCGGAAAGCCATTCATGCCATGCTGAAAAAGAATAAGGCGGTCAAGTCATTCCGCCTCGGGACGTTCGGCGAAGGTGAGGCCGGCGTAACGATCGTGGAACTGAAATAGAATCTGTTTCTTTTCTGCAATCTTCCTTCTTACATTACTCCTAAAAACTGAGAGTACGTCAGTGCCAAATCATGTATAAACCAACGAATTCAACAAAACCGCATTGACGTTTTTATAATTATTTGCTAGATTATGTTTGCAAAAATAAATTGTAACGTTCGAGATTTAAGAAGGAGCGCAGATATGAAAGAAATAGATGTAGTCATTAATAACCAGGTTGGCCTGCACGCAAGACCTGCAACTTTCTTCATTCAGAAAGCAAACGAGTTCAAGAGCAGCATCTGGATCGAGAAGGATGAGCGCCGCGTTAATGCAAAGAGCCTTCTGGGTGTTCTTTCCCTTGGTATCGTCAAGGGCGCTTCCATTAAGATCATTGCTGATGGAGCTGACGAAGCAGAAGCGATTGACACGCTTTCCGAGCTGATTAAGTCCGACTTTTCCGAGTAATTAATAGAGAGATCAGACAAGGACGTCCACGTTTAGTTGGACGTCCTTTTTTTCTTTGCGTATCCCAGCGGGAAATGGTATATTATCAGCAGTTAACCACAGAGAAGAAAGGGACTGCCATGCTTGCCACGTTAAGTGAAAAAGCGAATAATCTGCCGCAGCTTCCGGGCGTGTATCTCATGCTGGATGAACACGGCGACGTGATCTATGTGGGAAAGGCAAAAAAGCTGAAAAACAGAGTCAGCAGCTATTTCCACGGAGATCATCTTCCCAAGGTGGAAGCCATGGTTCAGAAAGTCCGTGACTTCAATGTCATCGTGGCCAATTCGGAATTCGAGGCCCTGATCCTGGAGAATTCCCTTATCAAGCAGCACAAGCCTCATTACAATATCCTCCTGAAAGACGACAAGGGATATCCGTTTATCCGGCTGGACCGGAGTCGTCCGTATCCCAGATTTGAGATCGTCAGCCGTGTCGGCAAGGACAAGGCACAGTACTTCGGACCCTACGGGGGGAGAAGCATCACCCGGGGGATCATTGAGACGATTTCGAAGACACTGCTTCTTCCGGACTGCACACGGCGGTTTCCGGAGGAGATCGGCAGGGAACGGCCCTGCCTGAACTATCATATGAATACCTGTGCCGGCTGGTGCCTGATCCTGGAGGGCAGAACGGATGATCTGCTGGAGGAACTGAACGCCCAGATGGAAAGCGCGGCGGAAGAGCTGCACTTTGAACTGGCGGCCAGTCTTCGGGACCGGATCTATGCAATCCAGGACCTTTCCAACAAGCAGAGGGTCATCTCCACGGTGTTCGCGGATACGGATGTTCTTGGTTTTGCCCGTTCCGCACCCAGCTGTTTTGCCGTGCTTCATTACCGCAACGGGAACCTGACCGGAAAAGACGTCGATCTCATCGAGGAGCCGCTGGAAGAGGACGGGGAGGCAGTTTCCTCCTATCTCCGCCAGTACTACGGTTCCCGCAGCGCTTGGCCCAAGACCATTCTGGTCCCCGCCGACCTGGAAGACCGGGAGGATCTGGAGGCGTTCCTGACTCAGCTGTCCGGCCATAAGGTGGCACTGGAGTTCCCCCAGAGGGGAGAGCGTGTCCGTCTGGTGGAAACGGCCAGTATGAACGCCAAGGAAGAGGTGCTTCGCCGCACTACCGAGAACGTCCGGAGAAGCAAGACGCTGGAGCTGCTTCAGAAAGCGCTCGCCATGGACCGTTTTCCCGAACGCATCGAAGCCTACGATATCTCCAACCTCGGTTCCACCGGGATCGTAGCCGGAATGACAGTACATAAGAACGGCAAACCCAGCAAGAAGGACTACCGCAAGTTCCGGATCCGCGATCTGGACGGGCCGGATGACTATGAGAGCATGCGCCAGGTCATCGCACGGCGGGCCCGCCGATATCTGGACGGGGATGAGAAATTCATGCCCCTTCCGGATCTGTTCCTGATCGACGGCGGTGATACACATGCGGAAGCTGCGGAACAGATCCTGCGTTCCATGGGGATCTCCGTTCCGGTATGGGGAATGGTCAAGGATGACCGGCACCGTACCCGTGCTCTCATCAACGCGGCAGGTGAGGAGATCAGTATCAGTTCCAACCAGGCGCTGTTCGCTCTGATCGGCAACATCCAGGAGGAGACACACCGGTTCTCCATCGAGTACCAGCGGTCTCTGCGGATGGAAAACTATACCTCCCAGCTGGATAAGATTCCGGGTGTGGGAGAGAAGCGCCGCAATCAGCTGCTTCATTATTTTAAGACGGTGAAAGCCGTGAAGGAAGCCTCGCTGGAAGAACTGTCCGAGGCTGTTCCGGTCAATACCGCCAGGGCAGTGTATGAGTATTACCACAGCAGGGAGGAGGAATCTCCGTGAGAGTGATTACCGGATCCGCAAGAGGAAGAAAGCTGAAGGCCCCTCAGGGCATGGATGTGAGGCCCACAACGGATTCCGTGAAGGAAGCGATCTTCAATATCATACAGTTTGATGTGGAAGGCAGACGGGTTCTGGACCTTTTTGCCGGTACCGGCCAGATGGGGATCGAAGCGCTCAGCCGAGGTGCCAGAGAATGTGTGTTCGTGGACAGCAGCCGGCAGTCGCTGAACATCGTGAAGGAAAATCTGAAGCTCTGCAGCCTGCAGGGGACCGTGATCTCCGGGGATGCGGTCAGCTATCTTTCACGGGGTGAAAAATTCGATCTGGTCTTCATGGATCCGCCCTATGACAGTGACCTGTATGAGAAGTGTCTGGAGGCACTTCACCAGTTTGACATATTATCGGATGGTGGTATAATTATCTGCGAAAGTCGTCAGGACAGAACGATTCCTGGGACATTTCTGAATGATTATTCCATGAAACAGTACCGTTACGGTAAGATCAAAATCACAGTGCTCCGAAAGCAGGAACAGGAATGAGTATAGCTATTTGCCCGGGAAGCTTTGACCCGATCACCCTCGGACATCTGAACATCATCCGCCGGACATCCCGGATCTTTGATGAGGTCATCGTGCTGGTGATGGTCAACTCCAACAAATCCACCCCCATGTTTTCCATTGAAGAACGTCTGTCGATGGTGGAGAGAGCGGTGGAACGCTACCCCAATGTTACGGTCAATCATGTCGACGGACTGCTCGCAGAGTATGCCAAGAAGCTCCCGAACGCCGTCCTGGTAAAGGGACTGCGCGCGGCATCCGATTTCGATTATGAGTTTCAGATGAATCTGATCAACAAAAAGATCAATCCGGATCTGGAGACGATGTTCCTCACCAGCAGTGAGAAATACACGTTTCTCAGTTCTTCGGTTGTCCGTGAAATGGCACGCTACGGCGGAGACCTTACCGGACTTGTCCCCAGCGAACTGATCGATGAGATCGAAGAAAAAGCGAAAGCATGGAGGGAACACAATGGATGAGATTGAAGTAATGAGCCTTGTTGATTCACTTTACAACATGATCAGTGAGGCCTGGGGTGTCCCCCTGGGAAATGATAAATGCATCATTGAAAGAGAAAAGGCTCTGGAGATCCTGGATGAGATCAAGGGAGCCATGCCGGTGGAACTGGCAGAGGCCAAGCGCCTCGTGTCGGCCCGTGACGAATTTATCTCCAACGCCAAGAGAGAAGCGGAATCGGTCCGCAAGCTGGCAGAGGAGAAGGCCCGCACCATGGTCCAGTCCCAGGAAGTATACCGCGTTGCGCAGCAGCAGAGCGCGGAGATGATCTCCAGTGCTCAGGCCAAGAGCGAGCAGCTGAGACTTGCTGCGAGCAAGTATGCGCAGGAGATTCTGAAGAATACGGCATCTGCCGTTCAGAATACCGCCGATCAGCTGAAGAAACAGTGCGATGAGTTCCAGGCGAAGTTCGGCGAGGAGCCTGCTCGCAAGGAACCTGCACCGGCGGAGGAAGAGCCGGTATACGAGGATCTGCCCGTAGAATAATCGAAAAAAGTTTTTAAAAACCATATATTGTGCCAGATGGCGCCTTTCCGAAAGGAAGGGCGCTATTTTTTGTGTTTTCCTTAAGAATATCTAATTATTACGATAAAAACACACCCGAAAAGAGTCTTGCTTTTTTTCTGAAATCCCGTATAATGAAACCAAAGTGGTGAGAAGTGGGGAAAAGTGTCTAAAAATACCACAGAAAGGGGCGGCTGAGATCCATGAATCCACTGACTGGAATCTACAATCATAATCTGGATGCAAAAGGCCGTCTTTTCATTCCTGCCAAACTGCGGGAAGAACTGGGGGAAGTTTTTTATGTCACGGTATCCCATGAAAAATGCCTCTGGGCATATCCTCACGAGACCTGGCAGGCTCTGCAGGAGAGAGTGAACGCACTGTCTATGCTGGAGCAGGGAAGGATGCGCGCGCTGTTTGCCTATGCGGCCAAGTGCGAGCCGGACAGCCAGGGCAGGATCCTGCTTCCGCAGAATCTGCGCGACTTTGCCGGACTGACAAAGAGCGTGACCGTAGTGGGAAGCAACAACCATGTGGAACTCTGGGACAGCGAATCCTGGACGCCCATCATGGAACAGGAAATGACGCCGGAAAACATCTATGCGATTATGGGAGAGCTGGGATTGTAATGGCGAAACATGTACCTGTTCTGTTAAACGAATGTATTGAAGGTTTGAATATACAGCCGGACGGCATTTATGTGGACGGAACCGTGGGTCTCGGAGGGCATTCTTCGGAGATCGTCCGACGCCTGACCACGGGAAGACTGATCTGCATCGATCGGGATACGACCGCCATCGAACGTTCCGGAGAACGGCTGAAGGAATGGGCCGACAAGATCACTTTTGTCCACGGAAACTTCTGCGACGTGGCTGCGATCCTGAAAGAACTGGAGATCCCGAAAGTCAACGGGATGCTGTTCGACCTGGGCGTGTCTTCTCCGCAGCTGGACGAAGGAGACCGCGGATTTTCCTATATGGCCGATGCTCCGCTGGATATGAGAATGGACCAGAGCGACACTCTGTCCGCCTGGCTGATCGTCAATAAATGGCCGCAGGAAAAACTGGAATACATAATTAAGGTATACGGAGAAGAGCGGTATGCACGGCTGATCGCCTCCGCTGTGATCCGGGCCAGATCAGAACAGACGATTAACACCACCGGGGAACTGGTGGAAATCATAAAGAAAGCAGTGCCTGCAGCGGCACTGAGAGAAAAGCAGCATCCTGCGAAACGGACGTTTCAGGCGATCCGGATCGCGGTAAATGATGAACTGGGTGCCGTGGAGAAGATGATGGAGGAAGCTCCGGACCTTCTGGCGCCGGGTGGAAGACTGGCAGTCATCAGCTTTCATTCTCTGGAGGACCGGATCGTGAAGAAAGGTATTCAGAGCAGAGAAAACGGATGTACCTGCCCGAGAGAAGCTCCGATCTGTACCTGCGGATTTGTTCAGACGCTGAAAAGCGTGAACCGAAAACCCATTACCGCATCGGAACAGGAGCTGGAAGAGAATCCGAGAGCGCGCAGCGCGAAACTGCGCATCGCGGAAAGAGTCGGATAACTGGAGCAGATTATGGCAAGAAACGATGCATCTAAATACAGAGAGTTTTATGTGCACGGTACTGCAGCATACAATCGGCAGGTAGCGCCTTCGGAAATCGTACGGGATGAACCCATTTACGTGCCTCCGAGAAAACGGATCGAAGAGACCGTTGCCGCCAATACACAGGCCCTGACAAAACAGAGCCTGTCGCCGATGGTCATGCTGGGGTTTGTGATCGCCGTGGCCATGCTGGTGTTCTGTCTCATTGCCAGAATCGAATTTACCACCGTTTCCGCGGAAGCGGCGGAACTGCAGTCTCAGCTCAATCAGTTGACGGAAGACAATTCTAGACTTACAATTAAGTATGAATCTGCATTGAATCTTGCGGAAGTCGAAGACTACGCAGTCAATACTCTCGGTATGCAGAGACCAAGCACGGATCAGATCATCTACGTGAACGGCTCTGCTCAGAACCGGGCAGAAGTGGTGAATCCCAATACGGAGCAGATTCGACAGCAGCTGGATCAGGCTGCTGCCAGTATTGCAGGGATGAGCTGACAACTACTACAGGAGCTGAACATGTCGAGCAATCAGAACGGACGAAGATCCGTGAAGGGACCTACTGAACAAATGAAACGCCGCACACTTCTATTGATGGCAGTGTGCGGCATAGTTGCATTTATAGTGTTGGCATTTCAGCTGTTCAAAATCCAGATTATCGAACACGACAGGTATGAAGCCGACGCACTTTCGCAGCAGATCGGGACCACCAGTTCCATTGCGGAACGGGGCACGATCTATGATACCAACATGAAGGCACTGGCCATGTCGTCGGAAGTCTATACGGTGTTCATCGATCCCAAGGCCATAACGGAGAGAAACGAGGATATCAACCTCATCGCGGACGAACTGAACGACCTGCTTCACGTGGACCGGGCCGAAGTGATTTCCAAGATGGACAACAAGGATTCCCAGTATGCCGTGGTCGCCCGTAAAGTGGATCCGGATATCGTGGAGAAGATCAAGTCCTTCAAGGAGATCAACAACATCACCACGGTCCATTTCGAGAAAGACTATAAACGCTATTATCCCTACGGTTCACTGGCCTGCCATGTGGTGGGGTTCACAGGTTCTGACGGAACGGGACTTCAGGGCGTGGAATACGAATACAATTCCGTCCTCTCCGGAGCGGAAGGAAGAAAGGTCCAGGCACAGACGGCAAACGGAAAACCGCTGATGTTCACCGACTATGAAGACACCTATACCGTGCAGAACGGACTGAATGTCGTCACCACCATCGATTCCACCATCCAGTATTATCTGGAAAAGAGACTGCAGGAAGCCGTGGAGAAATACGACATCCAGAACGGCGCCGGTGCCATCGTCATGAACGTGAAGACCGGCGCGATCCTCGGCATGGCGTCGCTGGGCAACTTTGACCTGAACGATTATCTGGCGGTGGATGAGGAGACCCAGAAGAAGGCGGATGAAGCATCCGACAAGGAGTCGGATGAGATCATGAGTGAGGCACGGTCCCTGATGTGGAGAAACAAATGCATCTCCGACACCTATGAGCCGGGCTCCACGTTCAAGATCCTGACGCTGGCCATGGCTCTGCAGGAAGGACTGGCTCCCGAAGAGAGCGATAACTATTTCTGCGAGGGAAGCGTGCAGGTGGAGGGCGATACCGTTGCCCGTCACTGCTGGGATGTCTCCGGTCACGGAGAACAGACCCTGACCCAGGCAGTGCAGCATTCCTGCAACGTCGCATTCGTCAATATCGGTCAGAAGATCGGTGCGGAACGGTTTTACAAATACTGCGATGCCTTCGGGCTTCTGAATATTACGGCAGATGAGGAGGAATCCCTTACCGGACTCACCGGAGTGGATCTTCCCGGTGAAGCCAGAAGTATCTGGTGGAGCGAAAATGTGTTTTATAATCCGGAAGTCCGTTCCCAGCTGGCTGCGGCATCGTTCGGACAGACCTTTAATGTCACGCCTCTGCAGATGGTCACTGCTGTCAGCGCCTGTGTAAACGGCGGATATCTGATGGAGCCCTATGTTGTAAGGGAACTGGTGGATGACAACGGAGATTCCGTGTATACCCACGATTCCACGCCGGTCCGTCAGGTCATCAGCGAAGAGACCAGCGACAAGATCTGTGAGATCCTGGAGAAGGTCGTCAATGATCCTGTGGACGGCACCGGGAAGAATGCCTATGTTGCGGGATACCGCATCGGCGGAAAGACGGGAACATCGGAAAAAGTCTCGAAACTCGCCGATACCGGAGAGAAGGAATACATCGTCTCCTTCATGGGAATCGCACCGGCGGATGAGCCGGAGATCGCGATCCTTGCATTCCTGGATACCCCTAAAGACGACGGCGAGAACTATATCTCCGGCGGACAGATGGGCGCGCCTACCGTAGGTGCCATGCTTTCGGATATCCTTCCGTATATCGGCGTGGAGGCCCATTATTCCGAAGAGGAGATCCTCAACCGCGACCGCGGCGTGCCGGATGTTCTGGAAAAGAAGATCAGTGATGCGGCCAAGGCTATTGAAGACTCCGGTATGCGCTACCGTGTGATCGGGGACGGCGACAAGGTGACAAAACAGCTGCCTGCAGCACATTCCGTGATTGCGGCCGGCAGTGAAGTGATCCTCTATGCGGATGAGGAGCCTTCCAACAACAAAGAAACAATGATCGATCTGATTGACTATGATTACGTGACTGCACGGGAGAAACTGAGTCAGCTCGGAATCTTTATCTCCACGTCCAGCCCGGTGTCCAGTCCGGATACACAGCTGATCACCAGTCAGAGCATCGCCGAAGGGGAACAAGTGGAACATGGAACGATAATCAATGTCACGCTTCGTACCAGCGGAGGCGGCAGCATGATCGGACGATATTAACCCCTGAAAGGAACAGTTTATGCAACTCCAAGACATCTTAAGCGACATTCATGTACTGAAAACCACCGCAGATACCGGCATGGACATCCGGGAAATCTGCTATGATTCCCGCCAGGTGAAATCCGGCGATCTGTTCATAGCGATCCGGGGTTTTGATACCGACGGACACAAATTCATCCCCTCGGCGGTGAATAACGGCGCTGCAGTCGTCATCTGCGAGGAAGAACCCTCCGTGGACATTCCGTATGTCCTGGTGGAGGATTCCCGCTACGCGCTGGCCATCGCCGGAAGGAACTACTATCATGATCCGTCGGCGGAGATGACGGTGATTGCGGTGACCGGAACCAACGGAAAAACGACCTCCACCTATCTTCTCAAACACATGATCGAGGAGATCACCGGCGCGAAAGTCGGTCTGGTAGGGACCAACGGCAATATGATCGGGGATGTGACGTACCACACGGAACGCACGACTCCGGAGAGTCTGGAGCTGCAGAAGCTGTTCCGGGAAATGGCCGATGCCGGATGCGGATATGTGGTCATGGAAGTATCCTCCCATTCGCTGGTGCTCAACCGCGTGGACGGAGTTCATTTCCATACGGGAATCTTTACGAACCTGACCCAGGATCATCTGGATTTCCACAAGACCATGGAAGAATATGCCCGTGCCAAGGCACTGTTGTTCAGCCGCTGTGAGCACGGCTGGTTCAATCTGGACGATGCGTGGTCCGGAGCCATGAGAAAGGATGCCACCTGCACCATCAATACCTATTCTGTGGAATCGGATGATGCGGATCTTATTGCGAAAGACCCGCGCTATGCCTCCGACGGTGTTCGCTTCTGCGTGATGTATCAGAATGAACTTCAGCGTGTCGATCTGAAGATCCCGGGAGTCTTCTCCGTGTACAATGCTCTCGGCGTGATCGGAGCCGGTCTTTCGATGGGCTTTTCACTGGAGCAGTGCTGTGAGGCGATGAACACCGCCACCGGCGTCAAAGGACGCATGGAAGTCGTTCCGACGGACGGCGACTATACCATTCTCATTGACTATGCACATACACCGGACGCACTGGAAAATGTTCTGAAATCATTGCGTGCGGTGACAAAAGGGCGTATAGTGGCACTGTTTGGCTGCGGCGGCGACCGCGACCGGACGAAACGGCCCATCATGGGCCGCATCGGTGCGGAAAATGCCGATTTCTGCATCATTACTTCCGACAACCCCAGGACCGAGGATCCGGAAGCGATCATTCAGGATATTCTGGAGGGACTGAAGGAAGATAATCTGAAATATGTTCCCAAGGAGGTCATCCCGGATCGCGTCAAGGCCATCCAGTGGGCGATCGACAACCACAAAGAACATGATGTGATCGTTCTCTGTGGCAAGGGACACGAGGATTACCAGATCATCGGGCATGAGAAACATCATCTTGATGAACGGGAAGTCGTTGCAGAACACTTGGAGAGAAGGAAGAAAGTATGACTATTCGTCTGATATTAGCACTGATCCTGGCATTTCTTGTTTCAACTGTTTTCGGAAAGTATTACATTCCGTGGCTGAGAAAGCAGAAAGCCGGACAGCAGATCCTGGAGATCGGACCCAACTGGCACATGTCCAAGCAGGGAACGCCCACCATGGGCGGTGCCATGTTCATCGCAGCCGTGGCTTTTGTCTGCCTGACGGTTGGCTTTGAGCGGATGCTCCACGGCGACTGGGGACACATCGTGCTGTTCCTGTTTGCACTGATCTTCGGTATTATCGGTTTCCTGGATGACTGGGAAAAACTGAAGAAGAAACAGAACCTTGGCCTTACCGCAAAACAGAAGTTCGCACTTCAGCTGGTGGCCGCGGTGATCTTCATCTTTTTCCTCCGCAGAATGGGATACTGTCAGCCGCATCTGTACATTCCGTTCTGGAATTTGACAGTGAACATGCCGGAGTGGCTCTACTACATCTTTGCGGTGTTCGTCATTGTCGGTACGGTGAACTCCGTGAATCTGACGGACGGCATCGACGGTCTTGCGGCAAGCACCTCCATCCCGGTCTGCCTGTTCTTCGTGGCTGTGACATTCCTGTCCCGTCAGTATCTCTCGCTGGGCATCTTTGCTTCTGCACTGCTGGGCGGTCTTCTTGGATTTCTTGTTTACAACTGGAACCCGGCCAAAGTGTTCATGGGCGATACAGGATCTCTGTTCCTCGGCGGTGCCATCGCCGCCATGGCATTCGCCTACGACATGCCGCTGATCCTGATTCTTATCGGAATCATGTTTATCATTGAAACCATGTCCGACATCCTGCAGGTCGGTTACTTCAAACTGACCCATGGAAAACGGATCTTCAAGATGGCGCCGTTCCATCATCATCTGGAGATGGGCGGTTTCGCCGGCCATAAGTGGAAAGAAAAGGAACTGGTCGCACTGTATGTCTGCATCACGGTGGTGATGTGCATCCTGGCATTCATCGGTGTGTACGGACGTTTCGCATTCTGAGACAGAACGAAGTTTAGAAGGAAGGAGGAGCATCAATGGCAAATCCATACCGAACATCAAAACCCGAGGAAGAGATCGCGGATTATACCAGAGAACGGCAGAGGAAGAGATCCATGGACGCTCCGTTCCTGATCCTGGTCCTGATCCTCATGACCGTCGGACTGATCATGCTCCTGTCTGCCAGTTATGCCAGAGCATATTACGAGGGCAACAGTCCGATCTCCATCTTTATCCGTCAGCTGTTCTTCGCAGCCGTCGGACTCGTACTGATGATGCTTCTGTCACGGATGCCCCTGAGCATCTACAAGAAGTGGTCCATGCGCGTGCTGCTCATTGCCGTGGCACTGATGCTCCTGGTTCCCATCATCGGAACACGGGCAAACGGTGCAAAACGATGGATCAATCTGGGCCTGTTTACGATCCAGCCTTCCGAGATCGCCAAGATCAGTGTCATCATGGCATTTTCGGCCATGATCTGCAAATACCGGGATAAGATGAAGACCTGGCGGTACGGTGTCATGCCCTTTGCCGGGATCCTGATCGCGTTCGCCGGACTTCTGGCGCTGGAGCCTCATCTGTCCGCGACGATCATCATTGTTCTGCTGGGCGCGGCACTGATGTTCCTGGGTGGATCACCGCTGTCGGCATTCGTGTTAGGCGGCGGGGGACTGGCCGGACTGATCTTCCTGTATACCAAATTCAGTTATGCATCGGACCGTATCGAGGCGTGGAGAAATCCCATGACCCATGAAAGCGATACGGCATATCAGATCAAGCAGTCACTGTACTCCATCGGATCCGGAGGCCTCAGCGGCGTCGGTTTCGGTGAGAGCCGGCAGAAGTACATGTTCCTTCCGGAGGAACACAATGACTTCATCTTCTCCATAGTCTGTGAGGAGCTGGGATACATCGGGGCGGTCACGATCCTGATCCTGTTTGCTCTTCTGATCATTCGGGGATTCTGGCTGGCCACGAAATGCCCGGACCGCTATGCGTTCCTGCTTTGCTGCGGTGTCTCCACACTGCTGTCCATCCAGGTGGTACTCAATGTCTCTGTCGTTACCAATCTGATCCCGTGTACCGGCGTGTCACTGCCGTTTTTCAGCTACGGCGGAACGGCGCTGATGCTACAGCTTGCGGAGATGGGGATCGTGCTGAGCTGCTCCAGGACGATACCGGACAAGAAGAAACTGATGACAGCGCAAAACCTTCAAATATAGAATCAGGCGGATGACGTTTTGCGTCATCCGCTTTTTGCAAACAAATTGTAACTGTCCTCAGCGTTAATAATGTGGTATAAAGAATAAAAGGACATATTATGTATACTAAGTAGGAGCTTTATCTATGAGATATCTGTTTACGTGCGGCGGTACTGCCGGACATATCAATCCCGCCATCGCGGTTGCCGGAAAGCTGAGAGAGCTGGATCCGGAATGCGAGGTGCTGTTTGTCGGCGCAAAGGGACATATGGAGGAGAATCTTGTCCCGCGGGAAGGGTATGAGATCCGAACGGTTAACATTACGAATATTTCCAGAGGACATTCCATGGAGGCACTGCGCCATAACATCGATACGGTCAAGAATGTGCTGTCCGCTACACGGGATGCCAAAAAGATCATTGACGAGTTTCAGCCGGACGTGGCCATCGGTACCGGCGGATACGTTTGTTATCCGGTGCTGAAAGCAGCCAATGAGAGACATGTTCCCACAGCGGTGCATGAATCCAACGCTGTGCCCGGTCTGACCACGAAGATGCTTGCCGGACAGGTGGACCGGATCATGCTCGGCTTTGAAGAGAGCCGCCAGTATTACCGCAATCAGAAGGATACCATCGTCACCGGAACGCCGGTCCGCGGCGAATTCGATAAGTATACGAAGGAAGAAGCCAAACGGCAGCTGAACATTCCGGAAGGGATGCCTCTCGTCGTTTCCGTGTGGGGCTCCCTGGGAGCCAGCCATATGAACGGGATCATGAGCGAACTGATCCGGGAGGAGCATGCGGATCCCGGCTATCGCCTCATCCACGCCACGGGCCGGAACGGCTATAAAAAAGTGATCGATTTCATGGAAGAGGAAAATGTGGATTATCAGGAGAAAGGCATCGACATCCGGGAATACATTTACGATATGCCCAGAGTCATGGCCGCTGCGGATCTGATCCTCTGCCGTGCCGGCGCCTCCACACTGGCGGAACTGACCTATATGGGAAAACCGGTGATCCTGATCCCGTCTCCCAATGTAACGAACAACCATCAGGAAAAGAATGCCCGCGTGATCGAGCACGCCGGGGGAGCCCGCGTGATGCTGGAGGGAGAATTCGAAGCCAGAGACCTTCGCAACGCAATTCATGATCTTCTGGCGGATCCCGAGGGACTGAAGGCCATGTCGGATGCAATGTATTCGCTGGCGGTACCGGATGCGGTGGATAAGATCACGGAGATCATCGCAGAACTGACTTCCTAAGTGTGGTGAATGGAATGGATAATCAGGAAAACAAAGTCAATACCGGGAAGAGAACGAGAGCCGGCGCGCATGCGCATTCCACGAACGCGGTAAAGCGCAGAAGCCCGCTTCGTCCCATCCTGACGTTTGTTATCATCGTTCTGGGCGTACTGCTGGCACTGAGCGTGTTTTTCCGTGTGTCAAAGATCACGGTGGACGGCAACTCGTTCTATACGGAGGAGCAGATCATACAGGCATCCGGGATCGAGGACGGAGACAACATGTTCTTTGTGAACCGTTTTTCCGCTGCGAGCCG
Source organism: Oscillospiraceae bacterium (assembly GCA_902802565.1). Taxonomy (GTDB): domain Bacteria; phylum Bacillota; class Clostridia; order Oscillospirales; family Oscillospiraceae; genus UBA2922. The sequence continues at coordinate 11,992 of CADCMP010000016.1, read as the reverse complement.
GATCTTTGCCAAGCTTCCGTACGTACAGAAAGTCACGATCAGCAGAAAACTTCCCAACCACGTGATCATTGAGATCGCAGAGAGCCAGGAACTGGCCTACGTCGTCTCGGGAGACACTTACTGGGCCATTGACAGCAACGGCAAGGTGCTGGAGAAAGTGGACTCCAAAAAGGCGAAGAATCTGATCCGTGTGGACGGGCTGTCCCTGAAACGCCCGAAGGTCGGACAGCAGATCGAAACCAAGAACGGGGATACGGATAAGATCGAATATCTTGCCACGATCCTGAACGGGATTCAGAGCCGTCAGATGATGGAGGATATCGGATATATCGACATATCATCCGCCGCGAATCCGGTTTTCGATTATAAAGGACACTTTACCGTGAAACTGGGCGCGAACGAGAATCTGGAATACAAGCTCGGCCTGCTGGTCTCCGCGGTGGAGAAACTGAAGGAGAATGAGTATGGCGTGATCGATCTTTCCATTGATCATCAGGCACATTTCAGCCCAAATTAAAGAGAAAAAGCGGGGAGTAGGAACAAATTTGGGCGGATTGGTCGTTAACATAATATCGCAAAAAGATATTGACCAGTTTGCAAAAACGTTATAGAATATGCAGTATGAGTAAATCTGCCAGAAAAAAGCAAAAATATAATCGCGGTTATGGACACCAGGCAGAATCGGTACGACCCTCTGAACCGGTGCAGCCAGCGGTACCAGAAAATGCGACAGTTCCGGTAGAGACTGCCGAGCAGGCAGAAGCAGCGGAACCGGTTGTGGACTCTGTACCGGTGGAACCGATGGAACCGGTCATGCCGGTGGAACCGATCATACCGCAGGATGAAACTAATATAGGAGGCACGAACATGGATGTAAGAGCCGAAAATGGGCCCGATAATGTTGTTGCTATCAAGGTAGTAGGCGTAGGCGGCGCCGGCAATAACGTGGTCAACAGAATGGTAAAATCAGGGACCCAGGGAGTGGAGTTCATCTCCATCAATACTGACAAACAGGCATTGGCAGTTTCTTCTGCCGATGAGAAGATACAGATCGGTGAAAAACTGACCCATGGTCAGGGCGCCGGCTCCAACCCGGAAGTCGGTAAACGGTCTGCTGAAGAAAACCGCAGCAACATTGCCAGAGCCGTGGAGAATGCCGATATGGTATTCATTACTGCCGGTATGGGCGGCGGCACCGGAACCGGTGCAGCACCTACGGTTGCTGAGATCGCTAAGGAATCCGGCGTTCTTACTGTCGGCGTCGTAACGCGTCCCTTCAAATTCGAAGGTAAACGCCGCGCGGATCAGGCAGAGGTCGGTATTCAGGAAATGATGAGCAAAGTCGACTCTCTGCTCATTATCCCCAACGATCGTCTGAAATATGCCACGGATCAGAAAGTAACTCTGTCCAACGCATTCGAGATTGCGGATGATGTCCTGAAACAGGCTGTTACCAGCATTTCCGATCTGATCAAAAACACCGGATTTATCAATCTGGACTTTGCAGATGTCACCACCATCATGAAGGACGCCGGCTTTGCTCATATGGGCGTTGGCCGCTCCTCCGGCAAGGGCAAGGCAGAAGATGCAGCCCGCATGGCAGTGGCAAGCCCGCTGATGGAGACCTCCATCAATGGTGCACGGGGCGTTCTGATCAACATCACCGGCTCTCAGGAGATGGGTCTGGAAGATGTGGAAGCAGCTGCAACCCTCGTACAGGAAGCAGCACATCCCGATGCCAACATCATCTTCGGTGCAACCTTTGATGATTCCCTTCAGGATGAGATCCGCGTGACAGTGATCGCCACCGGTTTTGACAGTGCTCCCACTGCTTCTTTCGAGGCTCCGAAAGAAGCCGCAGCAGCACCGCAGGTCCATGTTTCTGCTCCGAAGGCAGAGCCCGCTCCTGCTTATTCCGCTCCGGTAACTACGAGCCCGGCTCCCAGTGTTCAGTCTTCCGCATCCGAAGAGATCCCGGTTGAGCCAGTCGTGGAGGGCGGAGAATCCGGAGATGATGATCCGTTCGACAGCATCTTCAAGATTTTCAATTCCAAGTAAGAGATTACAATCAAAGACGGCTCATTCACTTATGAGCCGTCTTTTTTGATAGTGTGCTATGAAAGTATTTGATCGCATCAAACAATCCTATTCGGAGAGTCTGTTAAAAGATTATATCGATACTTATCTGAAATACCGGATCCCCAACATCGCTGCGGCGGAAACTTATTATCTGACTTTGACGTTTTTCCCGCTGATCATCGTGATGTATACACTTCTGGGTACACGGTATTCTTTCCTGATCCGGCTTCTTAACAATGCAAAGAACGTGATGACGGAAGATACCTATGAGACGGTCTCGTCCTTTCTCGGATATGTTGCCAGAAACACCAACGATACCATGTTTATCGCTGCGCTGGTCGTCCTGATCACATCGGCGGCTGCCGCATTCCGTTCGGTCCATGTGACTATCGGAAAGATGCAGGGAAGGATCCGGTTCCGCGGAGTATTCGGCTTTTTCCTGAGCTTTCCGCTGGCTGTGATCTTCATTGCGATGATCTATTTCGCTATAATCCTGATCCTGTCAGGACGCGGCGTGCTCAATCAGCTGCAGAAGTATCTGCCCTTTGTTTCCATGACCACATTCTGGAATTACGGACGTATCTTCCTGCTGATCGGGATCATCTTCCTGCTGATCTATTTCGTGTATGACATCTCCATCCCGAAGAAAGCGAAATACGACATCAAGCCGGGAACTCTGGTCACGACGATGCTGCTGTTTATCATCAGTTTTCTGTTCGGTACCTATATCGACCGTTTTTCCAGATATCCTCTGGTATACGGATCTCTGGCATCCATCATCCTTCTGATGCTCTGGCTATACCTGTGTGCCTTTTCGGTTTTGAACGGAGCGGTACTGAACATCGTGCTTCATTACCACAGTCAGAGGGAAGAAGTAATGAAAGCGGAAGAAGCCCTGTTCGATGAGGAGTTTCCCATGACCGAGTATCAGCGGATCGTGGAGGATGATATATCGGAATACGGTGAAGAATACTACGACGAGTATTGAAAAACCCGCCTGAAAAGGCGGGTTTCTTATATTATCCGATATACCGGTCGATGGCTTCATTCAGAGCTTCCAGCTCTTCCATATCGCCCCCGGCAATGGCATCTGCCATGCAGTGCTCCATGTGTTCCTTCAGGATCACCTTCGCGGTGCTGTTGAGAGCGGAACGGACAGCAGCCAGCTGTACCAGGACCTCGGTGCAGTCACGGTTGTCCTCCACCATCCGCTTGACCGATTCCAGATGCCCGATTGCCCGAGCAAGCCGATGAACGATCTTTTTCGTTTCTTCGGGATCATGGGAATGGGTGTGGTGGTGATGATCGTGATCATGTTCCGCATCGGAATGATCATGGGTGTGGTGATGGGAATGCATCGGACCGTCTCCGTGAGAGTGCCAGTATTCGTCATGTTGGTGTTCCACTATGAATCGCCCCCTTGAACATGAATTATACGGAAACCGGATGCATTTGGCAAGAAGGAAAAATGAAAGAAAAAGGCCCCTTCTTGTATGAAAAATACCGTTATGTTACAATAAATCAAAACATCCAAACAGAAGGATCTGAACTTATGTCTGCACAAAGAAAAAAATCGCTCCTCATGCTGACGGTGATTTTTCTCGTTGCACTGCTGATCTTCGTGATCGGCATCCGTAACCAGCAGTTGGGAAAAGTGAAGTATGACGGCGGTGAAAATACACAGATCGAAGAAGATATCGTTCTGACTTCTCTCAGTCCCACGGATAAGCCAATGACGACAGCGGTGCCGGAAGATCTACCGGATATCGATATCAAAAGCTGGGAGTATGTACTTGCCAACAAGGCAAACACCTATGACCTGCTTCCTCAGGTTGCTCCGATCCAGGGCGAGATTGATCGTTATTTTGATTCCAGAGCAGTGGATTCTCTCAACCAGATGCTGTCGGATATGAGAGCGGCCGGATACACGTTCCATGTGAATATGGCCTATGTTCCTTACAGCTATCAGGAACTGATGTATGAGAAGAAAGTGAAAGAGCTGGCAGGAGATGAGGAGATCTCCGAGAAATACGAGAACCAGGCGGAACGCATCGTGCCCCGTGCCGGACAGAGCGACCATCAGACGGCCCTCGGCGTGGATATCACGGACGGCTATTTTACACCGTACACCAACGAGGAGCTCAGCACGGAGAAATATGTATGGCTCCGGGATCACTGTGCCCAGTACGGCTTCATTCAGCGCTATCCGGACGGAAAGCAGGGCATTACGGGATACCGTCAGCTGTATTCCTTCCGGTATGTGGGAAAGACGGCGGCAGAGTACATTCAGAAGAATAAACTGTGTCTGGAAGAGTTCATTCAGCTGTATAAGAACAAGGAAGCGGCTGAGAATGACAAAAATAGTAAAAAATAAGGATAAAACAGGCGGAAAGCAGGGAAAAAAGCTTGCATTCCGTGATACACAGTGATATTATGTCAGCGTTAAGATGTAAGTAATTTGAGAGTGGGCTTCGGCCCACTCTTATTTGTTGAAAAACGATAAGAACAAAAAGGTGAATTATGAGCAAGATTACGGATAAGGTCACGGAACTGGCCCGTCCCATCGTAGAGGCCAACGGCTGCGATCTTTGGGATGTGGAGTACGTGAAGGAAGCCGGTACCTGGTATCTCCGGGTTTACATCGACAAGGATGACGGTGTCGGCATCAATGACTGCGAAGCGGTCAGCAGAGCGTTGGATCCTGTCTTGGATGAGGAAGATCCCATTCCGGACAGTTATGTGTTCGAAGTCGGGTCCGCCGGAGCGGAACGGGTCCTTTCCCGGCCGGAGCATTTTGAGAAGTGCATCGGAGAAGAAGTGGAGGTCCGCCTGTACCAGCCGCGGAACGGACAGAAAACACTGATCGGCAAACTGGAAGAGTACCGGGACGGTTCGGTGGTCGTTGCAGCACCGAACGAAACGGTGGAACTGACGAAAAAGGAATGCGCGCAGGTGAGACTGCACCTGTCAATATAACGAGAGGTAAATTGGAAAATGAACGCAGAATTTTTTGACGCAATCGAAGAAATCGAAAGAGAAAAAGGGATCCCCAGACAGTACATGTTCGACAAGATCAATCAGGCGATGCTTACCGCATTCAAGCGGGATAATCCGGAATGTGCTGAAAACGCAGAAGTGATCCTGGATGAAGATAAAAAGACCATCGCCATGGTCGTGCATAAGACCGTCGTGGAGGAAGTGGAAGATCCCAACACGGAAATCGACCTTGCAGCGGCCAAGAAGATCACCCGCCGCGCAGCAGTTGGCGATATCGTCAACGTTCCGGTGGAAACGAAGAAATTCGGACGTATCGCCGCTCAGTCCGCAAAGCAGGTCATCATTCAGGGCATTCGGGAAGCGGAACGCGGGATCATTTATGATGAGTTTAATTCCAAAGAGCACGAGATCCTCACCGGTATCGTGACCCGTGTGGAACCGCGTAACGGCAATGTCTATATCCGCATCAGCTCCAATTCCGAGTTCACTGAGGCTATGCTCACTACCAACGAGCAGGTCCCCACGGAAGAGCTGTATGAAGGAGACCGCATCAAAGTCTATATCGTGGAAGTCCGTAATTCCACCAAGGGACCGCAGGTCCT
>CADCMP010000016.1:0-6291 GCA_902802565.1 Oscillospiraceae bacterium | reverse complement strand
CGCACCAAGATGGCGGTGTATTCCAATGAGCCGGATGTGGATCCCATCGGCGCATGCGTCGGCCCCAAGGGCGGCCGTGTGGCATCCATCGTGGATGAGCTTGGCGGAGAGAAGATCGACATCATCAAATACTCCGATGATCCGGAAGAATACATCGCAGCAGCACTTTCTCCCTCGGAAGTCATTTCCGTTACCATGATGGAAGACGGACGCAGCTGCAGAGTTGTCGTTCCCGACAGTCAGCTGTCCCTTGCGATCGGCAAGGAAGGACAGAATGCCCGTCTGGCGGCAAAGCTTACCGGCTACAAGATCGACATCAAGCCGGAATCGGAAGCATACTGATAATCTGAACGAAAGGTGGCATCCACAATGCCGAAAAAGATCCCCATGCGGCAGTGCCTGGGATGCCGCGAAATGAAACCAAAGAAAGAGCTGATCCGCATCGTACGTTCGGCAGAAGGGACCCTGAGCCTGGACTTCAAGGGGAAACTGCCCGGACGGGGAGCATATCTGTGCTGCGATGTGCAGTGTCTGGAACGGGCTCTGAAATCCAGAGCCGTGGAACGGGCACTGGAAGTTCCGGTATCGGATGAGATCATCCGGGATCTTCGCAGTCAGATGGAGAATGTTGAATGACAGATGAATCGACCAGGTTTTTCGGCCTGATACGCCGGGCCGGCAAACTGGAAGTCGGAGATATGGCGGTCACATCGGCCTTGCAGAACAGAAAAGTGAAGGCAGTGCTGATGGCATCGGATTCCGGCGGAAATACAATAAAGAAAATAGAATCCGTCTCTTCGGAAGCGCATATACCCGTGGTCATGACTCCATGGGACAAGAAAGTGTTTTCCCATGCGATCGGAAGAGACAATGTCGCAGTCGTCGGCATCACGGATCTCGGTTTTGCCGCAGCAATGCTGCAGAAACTGTCCGAGGAACATCCGGATCGTCAGGATTATACGCAGTGGTATACGGAGCTGTCAGAAAAACAGAAACTGATCAGCAGCAGGAAGAATAGGAGGAAATAATATGGCAATGCTTATTAAATACAGAGTCCACGAGGTGGCGAAGGACTTTAATCTCACTTCAAAGGATATCAGTGAAATACTCACTAAGTATGCCACCACACCGAAGAACCATATGCAGGTGTTGGAGACTCCTGAACTTGACCTTATATTTGAAAGCCTCACCCAGAATAACCAGGTGGAGAATCTGGAAGAGCTTCTTACCGCGAAACCCAAAGCGGAACCCGCAAAGGAAAAGACGGAGAAGAAAGCAGCTTCTTCCGCGTCCGCCAAGGGTGGAAAGGCAGCGGCTCCTGCTCCGGCACCCACTCCGGCCAAGGAGAAGAAAGACAAGCCGCATGTGCCCCGCAAACAGGCAGAGAAACGTGTTGTCGATACCAGAGGCAGTGCTTCCATCAATATCGACAAATACGATGAGAAATTCGATAATCTGGCCAGCACCGGCGATGAACGACGTGATTCACAGTTCCGCCGCGGCGGCAAACAGAAGATCGGAAACAATAAAAAGCAGCACCAGCAGCAGGCGAACTCCACGAAGCGCCGTCAGGAAGAGAAGCAGAGAATGCAGAAGCTTCAGCTGGAGATCGCCAAGAAACAGCCGGTCAAAGTTTCCATTCCCGATGAGATCAGCGTGGGAGAACTTGCTTCCCGCATGAAGAGAACCGCTGCCGATGTTATCAAACATCTGATGAAGGAAGGCGTGTTCGCTTCCGTTTCCGAGATGATCGACTATGATACCGCAGCACTAGTGGCGATGGAAATGGGCTGTAAGGTCGAGCGTGAGATCGTAGTCACCGTGGAAGAGAAACTCATCGACGATCATATCGATAATGAGGAAGATCTGCTTCCGCGCGCTCCGGTCGTCGTGGTCATGGGTCACGTTGACCATGGTAAGACCAGTCTTCTGGACTATATCCGGAATACCTCTGTTGCGGCAGGGGAAGCCGGCGGCATCACGCAGGCCATCGGTGCTTATACCGTGGACGTAAAGGGAAATCCCGTTACGTTCCTGGATACCCCGGGCCATGAAGCTTTTACTTCCATGCGTGCCCGCGGTGCTCTCATCACGGATATCGCGATCCTTGTCGTTGCCGCCGATGACGGCATCATGCCGCAGACCATTGAAAGCATCAACCATGCCAAGGCAGCCAATATCCCCATCGTCGTTGCGATCAACAAGATGGACGTTCAGGGTGCAAACCCGGATCGTGTCATGACTCAGCTGACCGAGTACGATCTCGTTTCGGAAGCCTGGGGCGGCGAGACCATCGTATGTCCCATTTCCGCAAAGACCGGTGACGGAATCGATGATCTGCTGGATAACCTCGTTGTCCTGGCAGAAGTGCAGGAACTGAAGGCCAACCCCAACCGTCTTGGCAAGGGTGCCGTGATCGAAGCTCGTCTGGACAAGGGCAGAGGTCCCGTCAGCACCGTTCTCGTTCAGAACGGTACTCTGCGTCAGGGCGATCTTATCATTGCCGGTACCGCCATGGGACGTGTCCGTACCATGATGGATGACAAAGGAAATCCCGTGAAGGAAGCCGGTCCGTCCATTCCCGTCGAGATCACCGGTCTTTCCGAGGTTCCCAATGCCGGTGACACCTTCAACGTCGTGGAAGACGAGCACATGGCACGCGAACTGGCGGAACAGCGCCGCAACGAGCAGAAGAATGCCGGTGCCAACAGCAGCAAGAAAGTGACGCTGGAAGATCTGTTCAGTCAGATCAAGGCCGGCGAGATGAAGAACCTCAACGTCATCGTCAAAGCCGATGTTCAGGGTTCCGTGGAAGCGGTCAAGGCTTCTCTGGAGAAGATCTCCAACGAAGAGGTCCAGGTCCGTGTAATCCACGCGGCAGTCGGTGCGATCAACGATTCCGACGTCATGCTGGCAGATACCTCCGATGCGATTATCGTCGGATTCAACGTCCGGCCGGATAATGCGGCCAGAGAATCTGCAGCCCGCAGCAAAGTGGACGTTCGTCTGTACCGCGTCATCTATGACTGCATCAATGAGATCGAAGCTGCCATGAAGGGCATGCTCGCTCCGAAATATGAAGAAGTTATCATCGGTCATGCCGAAGTGCGTCAGACCTATAAAGTTTCCAAGATCGGTACCGTGGAAGGCTGCTATGTCACAGACGGTAAGATCATGCGGAACTGCCAGGTCAGACTGCTTCGCGACAATATCGTCATTCACGAGGGCGAACTTGCTTCTCTCCGCCGTTTCAAGGACGACGTGAAGGAAGTACAGGACGGTTATGAATGCGGTATGCAGATCGATAAATTCAACGATGTCAAAGTCGGCGATGTTATCGAATGCTTCGTCATGCAGGAGATCGAACGATAAGAACCGAAACCATGAAGCGGGCGCATTGCTACCGATGCGCCCGCATACTTACAGAAGGAGGATACTATGCCTTCCAATAAACTTGCCAGAATCAATGATGACATCCAGTATGTCGTATCCCAGCTTCTGCGGGAAGTAAAGGATCCCCGCGTACAGCAGGGAATGGTCAGCGTGACCCGTGTGGAGACGACCGGCGATCTGAAGTTTTCCAAGGTCTGGCTGTCCGTGTACGGGATGAAGGACGAGAAGGAGTTCCGTAAGGGACTGAAGTCCGTCGCACCGTGGATGCGCCGTGAGCTCGGCAACCGGATGAAGCTCCGCAATGTGCCGCAGCTCGTGTTTGAAGTGGACCATTCCATCGAGTACGGCGCTCATATCAATGACTTAATCAACCAGCTCAGTTCTGAGCAGGAACCGGAAGTAGAGGAGCAGCATGACGATTCGTGAATGTGCGGACTACTTGAAAAACAATGACGGATTTCTGATCCTGTCCCATATCCGACCCGACGGGGATACCCTTGGAAGCTGTGCCGCCCTTGCTCATGCGCTGACGCGGATGGGGAAGAGCGCATGGATGTATCCCAATGAAGAAGTCACGGAAACACTGCGTCCGTTTGTGGAGCCGTATTTTGCACCGGAGGGGTATCAGGCACAGACCGTTCTTTCCGTGGATGTGGCTTCCGAGCAGATGCTGACCGGAAACAGGGAATGGAAGGTGGATCTGTGCATCGATCATCATCCGTCCAATTCTCACTATGCAGAAGAGACCTGCGTGATTCCGGAACGTGCATCCTGCGGCGAGATCGTCCTGGATGTGATCTCGGAACTGCTGGGTGGTCCGGATTATGAAGAGGCACAGCTGCTGTATATCGCAGTGTCTACCGATACGGGGTGCTTCTGTTACTCCAACACCAACAGTGACACATTCCGCTCCGCAGCTGCACTGCTGGACGCCGGAGCACAGCTGGATTCCCTGAATCAGCTCCTGTTCCGTAAGACATCCGTTGCACGTCTTCGGCTGGAGGGAATGATCTACTCTGCCATGACGTTTCATTTTGACAACCGCGTGTCCGTGGCAGTCGTTTCCAGAGAGATGCTGGACCGCGCGGGAGCCACGGAAGATGACTGTTCGGATCTTGCCAATCTGGCAGGCCGAGCAAGAGAAGCCGTGGTATGCATTACCATCCGTGAAGTGGGAGAGAATGTAAGCAAACTGTCTCTTCGTTCTTCCAGCTCGGTCAATGTTTCCGAGATCTGTTCCCAGTTCGGCGGCGGCGGCCATGCCATGGCTGCCGGATGTACCATGCAGTGCAGTCTGGAGGAGGCAAAAAGCCGGATCCTGAACGCAGTGGAACCGAAACTGCCATGAACGGGATCGTAATCGTCGACAAACCAAGGGACTGGACCAGTCATGACGTGGTGGGAAAGCTCCGTGGGATCTACCATGAACGGCGAGTCGGACATTCCGGTACGCTGGATCCCATGGCCACCGGTGTGCTGGTGGTGTTTATCGGAAGAGCGACCCGCGCCGTGGAGTTTGCCGAATCCCATGAGAAAGAGTATCTGGCGGAGATCCTGTTCGGCAGGAAAACGGATGGAACAGCTGGAAGAGGCGGCATCCCGTTTCCGCGGTGAGATCACCCAGATTCCTCCCATGTATTCCGCTTTGAAAGTGAACGGAAAGAAGCTGTATGAACTGGCCCGTCAGGGAAAGCAGGTGGAGAGAAAGCCCAGAAAGGTCACAATCTCCAAACTTGAGATCGGACCGCAGGACGGGAAACAATATACACTGGATGTCGTCTGTTCCAAGGGGACCTATATCCGAACGCTGTGTGAGGATCTGGGGAATGCGGTGCAGGCCTGTGCCTGTATGAGCAGCCTGAGAAGGATCCGTGCCGGGGCATTTACCATTCAGGACAGTCATTCCATTGAAGAGATTCAGGAACATCCGGAACAGTATCTGCTTCCTCTGGATCTGCTGTTTCAGGAATATCCCGAGACGACCGTCACACCCAATCAGGAAAAAGTGATCCGTAACGGAGGGAAGTATTCCACCACCCTGCAGGAAGGAACGTATCGTTTCTACTCACACAACGGAGATTTTCTGATGCTTGGCCGTGTATCCGACGACCAGGTCACAACCATAAAGAATTTTTTTGAGGTCTTATAACATGAATGAGCATAAGAGGGCAATTGCATTAGGCTTTTTTGACGGTGTCCATATCGGACATGCAGCACTGATGAACCGCACCTGTGAGGTAGCAGCTCAGAATGGCGCAATGCCTTCCGTATTAACGTTTGACGTTCATCCGGATACTCTTGTCTACGGACATGAAGTCCCGCTTCTCAACGACAATGCGGGAAGAAAAGACATCATCAGCCGTCTGTTCGGCATCGATGATGTCGTGTTTATCCATTTCAATAAAGAAATCATGCACATGCCGTGGAAACAGTTCGTGGACAGTATCATCCGTGAACTGAATGTAGGCTGGATCGTGGTAGGTCACGACTTCACCTTCGGTGACCGCGGAGAGGGAAATGGGGATCGGCTGTGATGTGATCCCGGCTGTGACCAAGGACGGGATCGTGGTCAGTTCCACCTATATCCGGGAACTGATCGAGAACGGGGAGATGGAGAAAGCCAACGAGTATTTGGGGCATCCCCACAGTCTGACCGACATCGTCCATACCGGATTCAAGCTTGGGACCAAGATGGGAACGCCGACGATCAATATGTTTTTCCCACGGGGAGTGATCATCCCCCGATTCGGTGTCTATGCCGCAAAGGTCTATCTGGATGACGGAAGCACCCACATTGCCGTAACGAATATCGGGATCCGTCCCACGGTCAGCGAGACCAAATCCGTCAGTGTGGAGAGCTATATCCTGGATTTCAACGAGATCCTGTATGGCAGGACC
>CADCMP010000015.1 GCA_902802565.1 Oscillospiraceae bacterium | reverse complement strand
TTATTGCTGGCTACGGCTTGTGGTTCGCTACACTTGGCGGTAACTACCTGTGATGGGACTTTCACCCATTAGAACTGTGCCATGCCCGGCACACTAGAAAAAGGATCCCGTCTATGCTTGGAGACGGGATCCTTTTTTATTCAGCAGCGGCTACTTTAAAAACAAAGACCACAGATGTATCCTGCTGATCTGTTTTCTCCGTAAAGATTGTGTATTCCTTTCCGTAATCGATCCAGCTCTGTACTCTTCCGGCCAGACTTTTCGCCTGCTCTTCACTCAGGCTGTCCAGCAGTGAATACTTCTGCAGTATTCCGGTGATGGCGCCGATCTGCGTACGGGCGCCCTCCCCTGTCAGTTGCTGCATACGGTCAAACAGTTCCTGACTGCTGTTCATGGCATCCACCAGATTCTGCAGTCTCTGTTTGGTTTCAGGCAGTTTCTCCATTGCCTGTGCGACTTCAGGACTGGACAGTGTCTCATTGAGCTGATCCAGCACCGGTTTCACTTCCTGAAGATCCCGCAGAAGATCGGCTGCAGATCCAATGTTTCCTCCCAGAGAAGACAGCCAATTCAGCCACTGCTGATACAACTGGGAATCCACCAGCGGCTGAAGATACCCGGTATCCATGTTGCCGATATCCTGGATCAGCCGCTCCATCTTTGACAGATTCTCTGCGGAGGCAAAATCTGACAGTGCCTGAAGCATTGCCTGATTTTCCCGATACAGCGACTGCGCGTCGCTTACCGCATTGAGAAGTTGCTGTGCCTGTGTGGCATCTCCGTAGATCATCTGGATAAGATCCTGTACTCCGAGGCTGGAGATGGATGCCATCACCGCATCGATATCCGTCATGACACCCTTGATCCCCTCCAGACTCTCGGACAGTTCAATCCCGCCCAGTGCTCGAAGAGAAGAAAATGGTACGGCTGCCATCATGATATTTCCAAGTGAAAAATCCTTTGCCTTCGCTGATACGGTATAGTGACTGTAGTCCGGTATGAGATTTGCCGCTTCAGCCCCGAGGGAATCAAGATTCAGGCTCTCATTCATTCCAGGAACGCCTACAAAAAACACGATCTGCCGCTCTCCGTCGCCCATCATGAGGCCGTTACTGACGGTGATTTCCTCAAACTGATCCATAGGCAGGATCATTCCGCCCATGAACAGCATCGGGCAGTGATAGGCACCGCTTCCATCCGATTTTATGATGCGGTTATCCACCGTGATTTCTACGCGGACATCTCCGTTCTTTCCGCGGATCTGCTCTGCGCTCTTCTCTTCTCCATCCAGGTAATACCGTACTTCAACGCCGACAGGCGGCTCCGCTTTCGTGCTGCCGGAATAATACAGGTCGGTGGAACTCATATCCCAGTAAACAGCGTCTTTTTCCGTCACAGGTTTCAGATCTGTACGTGTATCCCGGATATCGGTAAGATTAGTTCGGTCCTGCACACGGACTTCCGGCATGGAGCTGTGGAGATGATCCGTGACGACCACATTGATCAGAGACCCGTCAGAAGCAAGGTTGGTGTAGACGGTTTCGTCTTTAGTAATCTTCTCCTCAGTCAGTTCATATACCGGCGCTGGCGCTTTCTGAACCGCATCTTCCGCGGAAATGCTCTCCTCGCTGTTGCCTCGGCTGCAGCCGCAGCAGAGCAACAGCATACCGGCAGCGGCACCTGCGATCCATCGTTGAGCAAGAGTTCTTTTCTTCAATTGACTTCCTCCATACAGGGATCCTGTCCCCGCGGCGTATCCGCCGGGGCAACCCAGTTTTTCGTTGTTTTTGCAATCAGTGGTTCCAATGTGCACAGAAGCGGAGAGAGGAAGAACATGATCACAAGTTCGCTGATAATTGCTCCGCGGGCCAGCAGTGAGCACATTCCGCGGACGATATTGATGTCGCTGACCAGATATACGCTGAAGGTGGCCATAAAGAACACCGCAGCGCTCTGGAAAATCGATTGTTCTGCCGCATTGGCGGCCTTTCGGATCGCTTCCGCAGCGGGCAGAGTACGCCGTTCCTCCTGAAAACGAGTTGTCAGAAGAATGGCATAGTCCACCGTTGCTCCCAGCTGAATACAGTTTACGCAGGTGGAATCCACGAAGGACTGCACGGTCCCCATTGCTGTGGAGATGGACAGGTTGATCCAGATCGCCAGTTTTATGGAGAGGACAAGTATGATCGGAATCGTCAATGATTTAAAACAGATCGCCACCAGGATGAAAATAGCAATTATGGACAATGCCCCGGTGACTTTGAAGTCCACAGCCGTTGTGTCGATCAGTCCCTGTGTGATGGCGCCCTCTCCGGTAACGATTCCTTTGGGATCTGTCTTTTTCACCACTCGATCCAGCTGTCTCAGCTGTTCTGTCATCTCCAAAGTTCCTGCGCTGTAATCGGAATTGACCATCATCAACTGTTTTCCGTCCTTCTTGCAGATCTCCAGCACATGATCCGGAAGGATCGATTCCGGGATCGCGGTCCCCACGACACTGTTATAGGAGAGGACGGAACTGATGCCTTCCAGTTCACCGATCTCTTCTTCCATCGCAAGGATATCTCCGGAAGGAAGAGTGTCATCAAAAATGATGAAATGCGTACAGGCCATATGAAAATCCTTTTTCAGAATCTCAAGGCCCTTCAGGGAATTGAGATGTGCCGGCAGTGCCCGGTCCATATTGTAGTAGACCGGCATTCTGTTCTGAAGGATATACGTTGGAACCAGCAAAAGGAAAAACAAGATAACCAGTCCGCGGCGGTGGCGAATTACAAAACCGTTGATCCCATTAAAACTTGGCTTCAGATTCCGGTGCTGATACTTCCTGATCCTGTCTTCCATCAGAAGAAGGATGACTGGAAGGACAAACAATACCGTAAGGACACCGAAAAGCACGCCTTTCGCCATGACGAATCCAATATCAAACCCCAGCCCCAGTTTCATAAAACACAGAGCCGCGAATCCGAAAAAGGTCGTAAGTGAGCTTCCAGCCAGTGCGGTAAAAGAATTTGCAACCGCTTCGGCCATGGCCTCTTCCCGGGTATCGAAATGCTGTTTTTCCTCTTCATACCGGTCAATGAGGAAGATGGAGTAATCCATCGTAACTCCAAGCTGGAGTGTTGCCGCGACACACTGGGTGATAAAGGAAATGGAACCCATCATAAAATTGGTTCCCATGTTGTACAGCACCGCAATCCCCAGGGCCAGCATCAGTACCAAAGGAAGGAGCCATGATTCCATCAGGATCGCCATGATCAGCAGCGCCAGTCCGCTTGCCACGGCAATATACAGGAACGCTTCATGTTCTGTGATCTCGCGAATGTCTTCCACGATCACCGTAAGACCAGACAGATATGCCTGCCGGTTGAGCAATCCCTTGATCTCTTCAATGGCATCCAGCGTTTCATCAGAAGACCCTGCCGTTTCATACTGTACCAGCAGCAGTGTCTTATCCCCGTCCCCGCTGTAAAAGATGCTTTGAATCAGATCCGGAAAGATCTCCGGTGGAATCGTCACATCCGCAAAATTATCCACCCACAGCGTCTGGGAGACACCGGGAACCTTGCTGATCTTTTCCTTCAGTTTCTTAGTCTCGCTCGGTGTCATGCCATCGGTAATGACAATAGACATTCCCGCATTGTGAAATGTCTCATCAAGGATCTGTTCTCCCTGCACGGATTCCAGTTCGTCCGGAAGATAGGTAAACAGGTCATAATTCACTTTTGTACACAGAAACCCGATGGCCGCCGGGATCAGCAAAAGAAGTGCGATCAAAAGGACCAGACGCGGATGCCGGGTTTCCCATAAAGCAATCTTTCTCACTTCAGCATCCTCTGTTTATAATTCCTTATCAGTGTAACCATTCTTTTCAGGACATTCAAGCTATTTTCCATTATAAGGCGGTTATAAAAAGGGGTATTTACGCAGGCTGTCTTTTTGAGATATAATAATATAGTTAACATAACTATGGGGTGATGATGTGGGACGCCACAGAATCTATAACAACATCAATTATGAGATCTTATCCGACATTCCTGCCAGGGAAACCGGATACCTGCGTCAGATTCGCTGCCGTTGCCCGGAGCTTCTCCAGCCATGGGATCGTTGCGGCCATCATGCTGTGCGTTCCCGCGGGATGGTGACACAGAGCATCATTGACCGATGCGAGGATGAACTGGTCAGCCTGACATTTCTGCGAAACAGTTTCGTCTGTGAGGAATGCGGAGCATCGGCCATCGCATGGGATCCGGAATACCCCCCTTCCGAGTCGATCACTCCGGAGGCACGGGAGTTTCTGGCCAAGCAGGTGATTGCGGAATACTATTCCACCAATCGTTCGGATATCGTTCCGCTCCTGAAGCATTATATCCAGTCCGGTCTGGAATGCCTGACCGGAACCTACCGGGAGCGTTTTTCGGATATCGCATACTGGGCACAGGCAGAGGGTATTCGTCTGACCCCTGTCAACTTCCGAAATCGGAAACTCTATATCGTCACCGGTTCAGAGGATGAAACCGGAAAAGATCCATTTCTGCTGACACTTCTCCCGGACTCCTCCGAGGATACTTTGAACGCTTTTATGGAAAAAATGCCGGAACCGACCGCTGTCCGATTCATAATGACCGAGCTCAATGATCCGATTCTGCCGCTGATGCGGAATGTCTTTCCAAATGCTGTTTTCACGTATTCCAAGGACTCTGTCTCTCATCTTTTCGAACAGTATTCCGGCGAAGCGGATGATCCTTCCCGAGATGCCCGTGTCCGTCAGGCTAAACAGCTCTTCCAGCGTATGTTTTATTCCGGCTCCGAGATGCTTCGAAGCGAAATGAACCGCTGGGAAGATAAAATGCTTCTGGATGAATCTCTGACTACGAGGTCCCGCAACCTGCTCCGCCAACTGCTGGATCAACTCCTTCGGGCAGATGTTTCCGCACTGGCGGAAGTACCCCGTTTTCCAGGAAGCTGGCTCAGCGGCGGGGATATTGCAGAAATCCTTCGGATTATGGATCAGAAAGGAATCTCTTATCTGGATTCGGAAATGATGCTGCTTCGTTCGGATGCCAGCCAGTATCGCACAGAAGGGTTGCCTCTCAAGACCGGTTATCGTACTGATCCAGGTCTTCTGTCCGTTCAATATTTGGAAGACACCCCTCTGGATCTGTTTTTACAAATGTAAAGGCGGTGAATTCATTGGCTTTGGAACATAGTTTGGTACCCTCTGAAGACTATTCTTCTGTTTTCTCCAGGCATTCCTCCCGATCTCTGGAATCGGAGGAACAGCATTCCTATTATGATGACTATTCGGAATACGGTACCTCACACCGGTATGGAAAGCGAAGTTCGGAACGGGTCATCCGGAACATAGTGTTGGGAAGCATGATTACTATGGCTGCAGAAGGCGGGATCGCCGTTGCAGCGATGATGTCGGCCCACAATGCCAATAAGGTGCTGGCCGCCTCCGGATTGTCCTCTTTGTACTTGACCAGAAAAACAAAAAGGTCGGCAGGCATTTCGGGTTGGATCGCACTGGCTGCCGTTCATGGCACCTACGGGATTGCGGTCGCACTTTTGAAACTGTATGCACGGCGTCCCGAATTATTTCAGTTTTCCGATTGAGATACAAAAAACAGGCGCACTGTCTTCTTAATCTGACAGTGCGCCCTTTATTATTCAATCAGCAGTTATAATTCCTGTTCCAACAGATCCAGCAGTTCTGAAATCCGATCCATCTCATCCAGTGTATCCGTATCGATCACAACATCAAACTGATCCTCGATGGCCTCTGCGAGGCCGTCTGTGGTCAGATTTGACCACTTCAAAATATTCTGAAAGGAGGAATCCTCCTCCACCAGAATAGAATCGTCTTCAAACAGTTCTCCCAACGATTCATTTAATCCGTTCAATATTTCCTGTCTCTCCATACTGTTCCTCACTATCATGGTTTTCCGTGGCAAACAGAGAGCTCTCTGTATCGGTTCTTGGTTGATTATAAAATACTGGCTACCGCTTGGCAACTGTTCCCACTAAGGAACCGGAAATATCTCTTTTTTGCACTTTTTTCTTCCAGATTTTTCCCTAATATTCACAAATCTTTTTCACGTTTCCAACGGTGTGCTTTTCCCGATGTGTTGCTTGTGCTACCGCATCATTCTCTCAACCATGTTAGTATATTGGAAATCAAACGCGGGAGGGCGCAATATGGAATTCAACATTAACTGGAAGCCAGAAGAAAATGGAAAACTTCACCGGAACGTGGAGATTAATGAGATCCTTTTGGATACCATGGAGGAACTATTCCCCCTTGAATCCGGTGCCACTATTCTTGAGATTGGCGGAGGGGACGGTGTGTTTGCGGAAACCGCATCCTCCAGAGGATATGCTCCTACTGTGTTGGACTGTGATGAGGCACAGCTGAAATCTCTCCCGTCTTCTCTTCCTGTAATACAGGCTGACTGGGCAGACATAGAGGAATCCGATTCCCGGCTGGCGGAGAAATATCATGTCGTAGTCTGCAATTTCAACACTGCGGTACAAAGCGTCGACGAGCTTCGCAAAATGAATCACACCGCTGCGGAATGGTGCATAGTCAACCGTCTACTCATGTATAAGGAACCCATGATTGACCGGATGGCCAAAGCTCTGGATCTTCCTGTAAAACCGGTATTCCCCAAACTGAAACAGGACTATATTCAGTTCAATTCCAACTCCGTTATCGCCGGTCATCGGGCGGATGTCCATTTTAATGATCTCGTATGGGAAACCAAACGGACCCCTCAGGAGGCCTCGAATCGTTTCCTCTCGGTCTATTTTGCCGGAAAGGAGATTCCGGAAGGTCTGGAAGAACAGGCTCTGAAAATCGCGGAATCCATGGCATCAGACGGAACAGTCTCTGATTCGGTATCGGCACACGTCGCACATCTTCACTGGAATGTAAACTATCGCTGATGATACACATCAAACAGAAACGGTTTTGTCCGGCTTGAATATAGCCGGACAAAACCGTTTTTTCATATGATCTTACTGATAAATTCCGGGATTTCCACACTTCGGTACTGTTCTTCCACCATCCACTTTCCGCTGTTGATCTGCAGATGGATCAGTGCACAGTTGTCGATCCATGGCAGCCAGAAAGCTTCCTGAGGTTTATCCAGAAGATAATACAGTATTGCGTGGAGTGTTCCGCCATGGGAAACCACCAGCACGGTATCATTGTTTTCGCTCTGTTTCAGTTCCTCCATAAATGCTCCGGCACGATCAACGACCTGCTGCATGGTCTCACCGTTTCCAAGAGGAACAAAGTCAAACGGACATCTCATAAACTTCTCTGAAAGAGCCGGATCCAAAGAATCAAATCGGACCCCCTCCAGATCACCCAGTGCGACTTCCTTCAGACGATCATCCAGAATGAATTCCGCCTCATCCTTTCCTGTGGCGATCCTGCATGTCTGAACCGTCCGATGAAGCGGACTGCAGTAGATACGCTGAAACTCCAACCCGCTCTCCTCAATTTTCCGCCGGACCTGCTGTGCCTGCCGAATACCAACATCGTTCAGATCAGAATTTGACTGTCCCTGCAGGGTGTGCTGCTCATTCATAACGGTCTGTCCATGTCTCAGTAAATATACTTCCATGTGTTCCCCCATCAAAACGAGCGGGGTCCTCCCCCGCTCGTATCATTCTTTTTAAAGGTCTGAAAACAGATCTTCGGTGTAGACGCCCTGATCAAACAGTTTCTGGAACTCTTCCCTCACGGTCTCTACGTCCTCCTTATAGGTCATTCCAAACCAGCGGTCTTCTGTCCGAAGGACTCTGACGGATACTTCCCCGTTCCGTACCAGTTCGCCAATGTGTTCCGGAATCAGGAATTCTCCTTTTGTCATATCTTCGTTCTGCTTCAAGAACTCAACGAAACCATCTTTCAGCATATCCATGTATTCCGGTGTCAGACCCCAGAAATTCATGGATGCCAGTGAATCCATATCCAGCTGAACACCTTCCGCTTCCGCACCGTTCTCGGTCTTGACGATGTGCCGGGTCTCCACGACATCCGTCAGATAGCCGTTTTCATCCGCCTGACAGATACCACGGGTTACCTCTCCATTGTCACTGAGCGTATTCTTCAGCACAAACCCGGCCATGGCAAATGCATCCGGCTTTTGGGGATCATAGTCCTGAAGGAAATCGTATATCAGACGGAACGCAGATTTTCCATAATAATCATCCGCATTCAGCACGGCAAACGGTTCCTGGATCATACCGTCACAGGCAAGCACTGCATGTCCGGTACCCCACGGTTTTTTCCGGTCCTCCGGACAGGAATAGCCCTCCGGAAGATTTTGCAGTTCCTGATATGCATATAATAGTTCCACGCCGTGTTTGGCGCAGACTTCCTCAATCCGATTACCGATAACTTCCATAAACTCATCTTTGATGTCTTTGCGAATAATCACAATGATTCGATTAAATCCCGCTTCAATGGCATCGTGGATCGTATAGTCGATAATAATGTGTCCGTTGGGACTGATCGTCTGCAGCTGTTTGATTCCGAGTCCAAATCGGGATCCGATTCCTGCTGCCATGATCACTAACGTAGTATGCTGCGTATCACTCAACCCTTTCTTTTGTGTTTTTGCTTATAGTCATGACCGAATACGCCATGAACCTCTTCTGTTTCTATCCATACGACGTTCTGCCCAGGATCCTTCAAATTCTGTGATATGCGCATGGGGGGACGCACTCCAGCTTTCCATCGGAGGGCGGTTCAGGTCCCGTTCCATCGGAAGAATACGGGGGATGCTGTTTAAAGGCTCCATGGATTCCGCCAGTTCTTCCTCTTTCAACGTTGCGATGCAGACGATCCTGACGGTGTCTTCTCGTTCCTGTTCCTGCCGACGTTCGAAGAAGCCCGTAACTTTCTCGCCGACTGCGACATGAGAAATAAACGGGAATGCCTCCTCGTCCAGCCATACAAATTTGGGAAGACCAATGAGAAACATTGCGGAATCACTGCCGTGCGGCAGCACCGTCGTCATCATCTCTCCCAGTGTCTCAATCTGCTCATCAAACTCCAGCATGGAGATCTCTGCCGTTATTATCGCCGTTCCACAGAAATCATCCATGGTAATATCCATCAGATCTCCGTATCCGGCATTTCCGTCCGAGCTCCACAGATCCTCTTCATAGAACTGTTTCATATGATGAAATGCTTCATAGCTGAATAGCTGGCTGTGAGGCGGGTAGTATTTTACATCAATCGTTTTTAAATTCATGGCTTCCTCCGTCGACCGGCTGATCCGATCCCATTCGGCTGCCATGTATAGTTCTTTTATTATACATGGCGGCATCTATTTTTTCTATATCGTATGAAGAATTATTTTCATTCCGGCGGTCCCGGCAGCACACCAGATCGTCCCACCGGAAGGTTCCTTATCCTGTCATGGACTGCTCCGGCTCTTCGCCAAACAGCTCATCCAAACTTTTCCCAAGAACGCTGCAGATTGAACGGCACAGCTTTATCGTGGGGTTACAGGTTCCCTGTTCGATGGAATTTATGGTCTGCCTGGATACTCCGACCGCCTTTGCCAGTTCCGTCTGTGTCATATCCAGCTCAGCTCTGGCGACTTTGATCGGTATATTGCGTCCCATAATAAAAATCACCTTTTCCATCCTAACTTGCCAGAATCAATTTGTCAATTATATTTTACACTTTTTCATATATATTTTATTATTTGTCAAATATATTTGACTTTAAAATCAAAAAAAGATGTTTTCACGAAGAAGCGCATCTCTTTCGTACGGTTTCCTCATGGATTATCTGCCGTTTAGGAGATACAATGATATTAATCGTGTCGTTGATTTGGAGGTGCTGTCGTGAAATCTCATCAGCTTCGATTGTTCATACTCGGTATGCTGAGCCTGATCCTTCTATGGTTTGTCCTTCCCGTTTTCGGAGGAATTCTGAATATCGGGAATATTACAGGTGTTCTGCTCTTTGGTGGTCTTTTGTTGTTTATCGTGAATCTCCACAAGATTCGAACTTATATAAAGATGAACCAGCGTTCTCCTCTGGTGTTTCTTCTCATTGCCATCAAAATGATTCTCATTCTGGCCATACTGACAGCAATGGTGGAATCCTTTTTTATGGTGAAAGCATGTCTGGTAAAACCGGAACCGGATTCCACGGTAGTGGTACTGGGTTGTCAGAACGGTTCCAAAATGATGCTCTCCCGGGTTGATACGGCAACGGAATACCTTCAGGATCATCCGAATGCCGTGTGCATTCTCTCCGGAGGCGCAGGCAGTGATGAATCTGAACCGGAAGCGGAGTATATGTACGATTGGATGGTCAGAAAAGGTGTTGATCCTTCGGTACTGCTTACGGAATCGCAATCCACTTCCACGCGGGAAAATATGACGTACTCACTTGAACTAGCCAAAGAACACGGTCTGAATACGGATTTCGCCGTAGTAACCAATGAGTTTCACCAGTATCGTGCAAGTCTCGATGCAAAAAAACTGGGCATCCGTACCGGTTCTGTCTCGGCGGATACCCCATGGTGGCTCTTCCCCACCTTTTACGTACGGGAACTGTACGGAATCTTGTATGAAGTTTTCCTTTGAGAAGGATCTGTCCGTGGAAATCGGCATGCTCTTCTTGAAAAGAATACCGTATTATGATAAATTCGGATTGCGGAAAGAGATTATTTCTGTTCCGCAATCTTTATGATGTAACGGGAAAGGCAAACTATGCGCACTTTGGATGTAATCATTCCCTGCTATAACGAAGAACCCTGCATTGATCTAATTTATCAGCATCTGTCGGAGACGCTGGATGCATGTGATGATCTGCAGTGGTCTGTAATATTTGTCGACGACGGCAGTTCCGATCACACACTGGAAAAGATCAAACAGCTTTCCGGCTGCACTCCCGAAGGGCCCGTCCGCTATGTTTCCTTCTCCAGAAACTTTGGAAAGGAATCTGCGATATATGCCGGTCTTTCCTATTCCACTGCCGATTATGTGGTGCTGATGGATGCCGATCTTCAGCATCCTCCGGAACTTCTTCCCAGAATGATGGAAGCGCTGGAGGAAGGATATGACTGCTGTGGAGCCAAACGTGTGACCCGCGGCGGAGAACCGCCTGTCCGCAGCATGCTTTCGAAAGCTTTTTACCGTCTCACCAATGTTTTCATGAATGTGGATCTCCACAATGGGGGTTCCGATTTTCAGATGATGAAACGTCCTGTCGTGGAGGCCATGCTCTCCATGCCGGAACGGGGCCGGTTCACCAAGGGAATTCTGTCCTGGGTGGGCTTTGAAACCAAGTGGATCGAGTATGAGAATGTGGAACGGGTCGCAGGAACCACCAAGTGGTCCGTCCGCTCTCTGACAAGATATGCTCTCAGCGGAATCATCTCCTTCTCAAAAGCTCCGTTCTTGTGGGCGGTATGGCTGGGAGGCCTCATTGACCTGGCGGCACTGGTGGCCGCTGTGATCTTCATCGTACGGACTGTGATCCGAAGCGGTGTCTGGGTGCCAGGCATTCTTATTGTGCTGGGACTGTTTTTCATGGGTACGGTCTTTATTCTCCTCGGCATGCTGGGTGAGTATATGGCTCAGATCTACCAGGAGGTTCAGCGGCGTCCCGTTTTTATCGTCAAACAAACAAATATCTCCAAATAACAAAAACAGACCGGATTGTGATCCGGTCTGTTCATTTTATATGGAAATGGCCCGATTCCTTGGAATCGAGCCATTTTATTTGTGATTACCATCTGTTCAGAACTTTCTTGGCTACCAGCCCGTCGCTGGTCATCCCGGAAAGATAGAGACTTGCGGAACGCATGTCCTCCTCAGTATTCAGCGTCCATCCTTCCAGCGGGATCCCTGCCTGCCGGCACAGATTAACGGCAGCTTCATTGAACTGGCAGGAATCGATGAAAACGGAGTTGGATCCGTTCATCAGTGACTGTGCATCACGGACGATGGAACTGTCAACTTTGTTGGTCACGTATGCGATTGCAGCATCTCTCTTGCACTGACTGACCATCCGAAGGCAGTCAAGATTGAAGCTCATCCACGTTGCCTTCTCCATCATACCGTAGTTGTTTACGATATTCATGAGATTCTGCACATCCGCCACAGTAAATCCAGCTTCCACTTTCAGTTCGATATACATATTCAGTCCCAGTCTCTGACAGAGCGCAACGTATTCTTCAAACGTTGGGATCTTTGTCCCGGCATAACCTGCTGCTTTCCAGGAACCGAAATCATACTGCTGTGCTTCACTTAGGGTAAGATCCCTGATATTCACTGGCTGATTCAGCTCAGCACCATTGGAATATCGGGCTGTACGGTTAATAGTGGGATCATGCAGACATACCGGGATTCGGTCCCGTGTAAGCTGGATATCAGTTTCCACATAATCAAAACCCTGCTGTGCCGCCATCTCAAAGGCTGGAAGCGTGTTTTCCGGTGCACCCACATTGTATCCTCGGTGGGCAATGCTCTTCACCAGATAAAGATCCACTTTTTCCTTTTCCACATAAATGGAATTGAAACGGGTCAGCATCACGGCTGTCTGTGCACGGGTGGTGTCATTGCCTGGAAGCAGTCCATTGTCGGATCCCGCCATCAGACCAATCGCTACCGCCCAGTTCATCGCAGGAACTGCCCAGTTGGAAACTCGGCCGGCATCCTGAAAACGATAGATATTTCCATTAAAAGACGTATTCTGGGAAATATAATTCTTGTAAATTGCGTACCGATAGAAGATTGCCGCCATCTGTTCCCTGGTAATGGGATCATTGGGCTTAAACCTTCCGTCATCATAACCGGAAACGATATTATTCTGTTTTGCCCAGGCGACTGCGCTGGAATACCAGTCACTGACCTGAACATCCGTATAGGACGGACGAACATTCAACACCCACGGGCGTCCATCCTGTCCGTAAAGACTCTGAACAAACATTGCTCTTGTAACGGTGATGTTCGGAGAGAACGTGTTGTTGGATGTTCCCACCATCAATTCCCTGTTGACCACATACTGCACCGCACCGTAAAACCAGTCTCCCCGCCGCACATCCTGCAGCAGATTCGGATTTGCTGCGGAGACTGCGGGAATCAGAGATGACACCATAACTCCAACGGCAATGATCACACCTGTTAATTTCCTTCTGAGCATTCGATTTCCTCGATTCTTCCTCTTAAATAGTTCAATGATTATATCACAGATACGGATTATCGAAAACTTCCGGTTTCTCTTCCGTCTGGTTTTTTCTTTTTTTCCGTTTGGGCAGTTGCACTCCATCTCGCCGCATCACTGCGTTTTTCAGGGAAGCCGCAACCACCTTTCCCGCCGCTGTCATCTGCCGATTCACTGCCTGCCGGGTCTTGCGGAAGAGTCTCCGTCGGTTCGGTACCGGGGGGAACTTGATCAGTCCCAGAATGAACAGTGCCAGAAAAAGCACGGCACCGATAGCTGTAAATGTCACAGTGGACCGTTCACTGATCCCCTTGATTTTCGGCATGGAGGGCAGAATCTGATCCGCGATCAGATTATCGCTGGTGATTCCGGAAATATATGGGTCCAGACTCTTTACTTCCTCGACATCATCGACGACCCAGGCTTCCAGTGGAATATCTCTCTCTTTGCAGATTGCGACCGCAGCGTCATCATGTTCCAGGGAATTCAGAAATACTTCATTCCGTTCCGTTTTCAGCGCCTTGACCTGAAGAAGGCTCTTCTCCTGTATCTCGTCGACAATCAGCCCCAACCTTGCCTTGGAATAACAGTTGCGAACATAGTCCAGATAGCCGGTGGTATAGCTGATCCAGGTAACATTATCCAGCATATCCTCGGCCTGGACTTTATCGATCAGCTTCTGCAGATCCTTAAAGGTCAGCCCAGTCTCAGATTTCAGCTCGATATAGGGGTGGAGTTTTTTCTTCTTGCATAATTCAATATACTCGTCAAATGTCGCAAGCCGTGTTCCTGCATACTTCTCCCCCATGAAGATACCGAAATCATATTTCAGTGCATCTTCATAGCTGATATCGGAAATCCGAACTTCTTCGCTCAGTTCCGAACCGTCGTCATTGCGGGCATACTCGTTAATCACATCACTGTGAAGCAAAACGGGAACGCGGTCTTTTGTCAGCCGGATATCGGTCTCCACATATCGATACCCCTGTTTGGCGGATTCTTCAAATGCAGGCAGTGTATTGATGGGCGCTGCAAAGTTGTATCCGCCATGGTTAATGGATTTGACACTGGACCAGTCTACGCATCCCGGATCAAAAAGGGAATCCTGAATGCGGGCGATCAGCAGTGCCGTCTCCCCACGGGTCGCTTCTTTCTTCGGCTGCAGTTTTTTGGATTCATTTCCTCGGTAGTATCCGTTTACTGTCATCCACTCTACTGCTGTCTCAGCCCAGTCAGAGACCTTCGTATAATCTTTGAACTCTTTGATGTCATTGGTCGTCAGATTGTTGTATTCACCGAATTTTCCCCGATAGAGGGCATAATGGTACACCATATATGCCTGCTCTTCTCTGGTGATCGCATCACTGGGGCGGAACTGTTTCTTCTCAAAAAAGATAATCCCGTTCTGATCTCCCCAGCGCAGAGCGTCGCTGTACCAGTCATATTCCCCCGTATCCTTAAGTTTCAGTTTCTTGTCTTTAACCTTTGGTGTTCCGGCCATTGTATACAGGGTCTGTATAAACATGGCTCTGGTCATGGGGTCGTTGGGATGAAAATTCATCTCTTCATCTACGCTCATCAGGTCTTCCGCCAGAACATAGCGTACTGCGGCAAAATACCAGTCACCACGGTCAACGTCTTTGCATTCCGCCATGGAAACCGCATGGGACGGCATCATCATGCAAGGAAGCAGCATCGCAATGGTAATTATTATTGTTGACAGTCGTTTTCTCACGTTTTCCCCTTATTGTCTCCATTTTGTAATCATTCCATGATTATAACACATTTTCCTATCTGTGTCATAGTTTCCGAAAAAAACATTCAAAATCATTTTATGCCAATGAAAGACCGGAGTGAACTCACTCCGGTCCCACAACTTATTTTGTCGGTTTCTGATAGAAATGTCCCTGGATTCGCTCCGTTTTAATTACATTCACAAAGGCAGCCGGATCGATCTCACTGACCATCCTCACGATGGTGCCGCGGTCTGCACTGGAGACAACCGAATACACAAATTTCTTCGCTCCGTGCTCATATGCGCCTTCCGCATTCATGATTGTCGCACCATGATGGCAGACCGAGTAGATCATTTCCGCAATCTCTTTCGGTTTTTCCGTGATAATGAAGATCGTATGCTGCTGATACTGCTGATAGATGATATGGATCATCTGCGTCGTTACAAACTGCAGAATAATGGAGTACAGCGCCTTTTCCCATCCGAAGATCAGTCCTGCCACACTGAGGATCACAACATTGCATCCCAGAGATACATAGAAGCCGTCGATTCCTTTGCGGACATTGAAAAACATGGATATGAAGTCAAGGCCTCCGGTGGCCGCACCGGCGAGGAGGCTTACTCCAACGACAGTTCCGTTGATAATCCCACCGAAAATACTGATAAGAAGCGGATCATAGGTAATGACATGAGTGGGGACCAGATCGGTGAAGATATTGGATACCATGATGAAGATCAGCGTGTAGAACGTAAACTTCTTACCGATGTACCGAAATCCGATATAAACCGGAAATGCGTTCATAAGAAGGTTGATCAGTGTATAGGGAAGGTGTATGCCCCAGTACTGCTCACCGATTCTCTGAACAAGGACCGTAAGGCCGGTCGCTCCTCCGGGATAAAGCCCACCGGTATGGATAAATGTATTGATGTTTACCGCCAGAAGCAATGCCGCCAGAGAGATTACAAGGATCCTGACGATTTCTCTCAAGACAGGTCTGCGCTCTAGATTGTCGATATGCTGATCCATATCTTTTCCTCGATTCTGCCTTTTCAGGCTGAAAGTCGCGTCTAGTCTAACAAAGCAAACCTTGAATTTCAATCATCGAATTGTACGGATATCCGATATTTTTCTCTCCTCTTTTGAGCATTTTTCAGCTTTTCCCCTGTATTTCACTTTATGAACTATCATTTTTCCGTTCATCACGAATATTCACATGGAACTTTGCACCTCTTTCCATTATTTTTCCGTTCCATTCCGCTTCTGATGCGGTATAATAAAAACATAAGATGAAACAGAAAGAAGGGATACCATGCAGGCATCGAATCTTGAGAAGATCACCGAACTTCGCCATAAATTGCATTCTCATGCGGAGCTTTCTCTGCAGGAGATCGAAACCAAGCGGATCTTGATGGATTTCATTTCCGAAAACACCTCTCTGGAGGTGTGTGACCAGGGAGAATGGTTTTATGCTTTCAAAGACGGTCAGGGCGATAACCCCATTGCATTTCGTGCAGATATGGATGCACTGCCGATCCCGGAAACCATAGAACTCGAATACTCTTCTCAGACAGAGGGCGTTTCTCATAAATGCGGCCATGACGGCCACAGCGCTGCTCTGTGCGGTTTGGCGCTGGAACTGGATTCCATGGAAGACATCCGTCCGGTGTATCTGATCTTCCAGCACGCGGAAGAGATCGGTGTCGGCGGCAAAGTTTGCTCCGAGCTGCTTCAGGAGAAGGACATTACCGAAGTATATGCCTTCCATAACCGCTCGGGATATCCGGAAGGAAGTGTAATATATCGCCGCGGGCTCATACAACCTGCGTCGGAAGGTCTGACCATCAAACTCACGGGTGCCCGCTCCCACGCAAGTGATCCAGAACTGGGGCGAAATCCCTCGCATATCGTAGGTGAAATCCTTTCTCTGGTCCATGAGATTCCAGAACGTCCCCATCGCGGTCTGGTCCTCTGCACCGTGGTGCACCTGGAAGTGGGCACCAAGGATTTCGGTATTTCCGCCGGTGAAGGTGAAATATCCCTGACTCTCCGTGCCGAACACTCCAAGGATCTTAATTATATGGAGCAGGAAATCTGTGATCTCGCCGAACAGCTGGGACAGGAAGAGGATATTGAAGTGGAATTCACTCGCACGGATATTTTCCCTGACACGAAAAACTCTGATTTTGCCGTAGACCATGTAATCTCCGTAGCGGAGTCCCTCGGATATGATACGATTCCCATGGAAAAGCTGTGGCGTTCCTCGGAAGACTTCGGCTACTATACGAAAAAATGTCACGGTGCCATCTTCTATATTGGAAACGGACGGAAGCATCCGCCTGTCCATACCGTGGAATACGATTTCAACGATCGCATCCTATCCAATGCGGTGGATATGTTCCTGGGGCTGATCCAGTACTAATTCAAAAAATAAAACCCCGGATCTGATGAGTTCTCAAAAAGGAACTTTATCAGATCCGGGGTTTTTCCATGTCACAGATCCAGTGACATCTGCTCATATTCTTTCTCACAGTACAGGGGGGCAGGAACGGTCTTCAGCAGTTCCTCCACACAGTCATTATTCCTGATCCAGTCAGGAACCTGTTCTGCAGTCAGAAGAAGCGGCATACGGGAGTGAACGGGACGGACGATTTCATCCGCTTCCCGTGTCAGGATAACGAATCGGCTGAAGGAGCCTCCCATCTCTCTTGGCCGTTCAAACAATCCAGCCATATAGATTACATCGTTGTTTTGAGGAAAGAAACTGGCTTTGTTTTTATGTGGATCCCACTCGTAAAAACAGCGTGCCGGAATCACACACCTGTTCTGCCGGATTCCCCGTGAAAAAGTCGGTTTCTCCTGAACGGTTTCAGACCTGGCATTGATAAGAAGACCTTTTTCATTCGGTGAGGGAAATCCCCAAACCTGATTGACAATCATCAGATCTTCCATCCCGCGTCCGGGATCTCCGATAATAACCGGTGCGGTCTCAGACGGATAAATATCCCGTTGTGTTACTGTGACCAAATCACTGCCGGCCAGATTCAACTGATTGACAGCGGAGTGAAATGTCGGTTCATCCAAATAAAATCTGCAGCACATTGTGCTCTCTCCTTTTCAAAAAAACTGGTGGCATCGAAATGCCACCAGTCTTTAGATTTTGCGTAGAGTCTGCTAAATCGATTAGATCTTCATGCAGACATCCCATGCACGCCAGATGGCGGTACGCAGGTTGCCGATTGCGACACAGTCGCCGACTCTGTGAATGTGTTTGCCGGTGCCGCCAACGGGCTGCGGAACGAATCCGATACCGTTAACGATGTTGTCGTACTCGACTTCGGTGACGGAGCCGTCTTTACCTCTGATGGTAACGGTCTTGTCGCCGATGTTGCTGATGCTGGAGTTCAGGTAGGTCGGGACCTGCTTGTAGGCCAGCATGTCACGCAGGAAGGAAGCGTTTGCAAGGCAGACGTTCTGTGCGGGAACAAGGTCAGCAGCGTATTCAACAATGATCGGGTGTTTGCCCTGGAGGATCATTTCATATGCAGCTTCGCAGGAGGACTGACCGCCGCCGAAGAAGACAACTTTGTCACCTACGGGAACTTTCTCACGCAGCAGCTGAGTGAAGGTCAGGCACTTCTCGAATCCGGGGATAGCCATCTGTCTCGGAGTTGCACCAGTTGCAACAACGATGTCGTCGAATCCACCCAGTACGCCAAGGTCGTTGATCTCGGTGTTGAAGCGGAACTCGATGCCGGCTTTCTCTACTTCTCTCTTGTACCACTCAATGAGCTTCTTGTCGTTCTCTTTGAAGGACATTGCGGAAGCAGTCAGGAACAGACCACCGATCTTATCGGTCTTCTCGAAGACTACCGGGTTGTGGCCGCGCTGTTTCAGAACCAGAGCAGCTTCACATCCGCCGATACCAGCGCCGATAACGGCAACTTTCTTCGGGCTGTGGGTCGGAACGATTTTATATCTGTTGTGCTGCATGGTGGGCGGGTTCAGTGCGCAACGGCCCAGATGCAGGGAGTCTTCCAGAGACTGGATGTTTGCGGTGCCTCTGTACTTAGCAAAGTTGAAGCAACCATTGTGGCAGCGGATGCAGGGACGGATGTCCTCTTCTCTGCCTTCCTCGATCTTGATGATCCACTCGGGATCGACGAGGTTCTGACGTGCGATGGAAACTGCGTCCAGACGACCAGCTGCGATTTCTTCAGCTGCTTTTTCCGGAGTCATACGGCCAGCGCAGGAAACCGGCATGTTGGTGAACTTCTTGATGTGCTCAACATCTTTCAGGTTGCAGTTATCCGGCATGTACTGAGGCGGATGTGCCCAGTACCAAGCATCGTAGGTACCGTTGTCGCAGTTGAAGAACTGATATCCGCCAACTTCTTCCAGATGTTTGACTGCCTTCTCGGATTCGGGCAGATCACGGAAGAACTCTTCGAATTTTTCGCCGGGAACAGCGCCCTGGCACCAGCCCTTGGTGTAGGACTTTGCGGAGTAACGCAGGGATACCGGGAAGTCATCGCCAGCCTGTTTGTGGATTTCCTGAGCGATTTCGCACGGGAAACGATATCTGTTCTCGAAGGAGCCACCGTACTGGTCGGTACGACGGTTGCAGGCTTCGAAGGTGAACTGGTCGAGGTTGTAGCCTTCGTGTACAGCGTGGATTTCTACGCCGTCCATGCCAGCTTCACGAAGCAGTCTTGCGCAGCGGCCGAAGTGGAAGACCATTTCCTGAATCTCTTCCGTGGTGAACGGACGGGAAACCAGATCTTCTGCCCAGCGGTTGGGAACTTCGGATGCAGATGCACAGGAGTACTGTACGTCAACGATGGGGCTTGCCAGCTTGTTGAGCAGCGGATTTCTGTGGAGGAATGCCATCCACGGAGTAACTGCCATGGAACGGCCGAAGCCGCCAGCCAGCTGAATAAACAGTTTACCACCGGTCTTATGGTACTCTTCCATATACGGTTTCAGCTGTTTGTACATTCTCTTGTTGTTGTCGAGCCAGCCTCTGCCCATGGTATCACGGATAACCTGCATACCAGGAAGTACCAGACCGACATCATTCTTTGCTCTGTTCAGCAGGAAGTTTGCTGCTTCTTTATCGAAGTGGCCCGGCTCCAGCCAGCCAAACAGAGAGGTACCACCCATAGAACACTGGACGATACGGTTTTTGATCTCTACGTCACCGATTTTAAATGGCGTAAATAAGGCTTCATACTGTTCGTGCATAATATACCTTTCCTCCCCAAATTAATTTGTTTTTAATTTGATTACTTAATTAAACGTTACACAAAGATCATGTGAAACGTACAGTATGCATTTTCTGAACATACTATAATGAAATCACCGGATCTTGTGCATATTTCGTGACAATAAATATTCTAAACAGGATCCTTGGATTTCCAATGAACCGGTCTGCTGATTAAAGACCGATTGCTTCGCGAACCATGTTGACAGGATACTGTGCGAAATCGTATACCAGTCTCAGTTTGCTCTTGATGAACAGCTCAGTATCTTCGTTCAGGGAGATACCATTCTTTTTGATATCAAGAATCTTCTTAATGCCTCTCTCTGCCTTGTCACCAACGAAACCAAGGATCTTGCCGCTATCCAGATACTTAATATCAGTGATCAAAGAACTGATAGAATCTTTTGCATCTGCGACAAACACATCGGGTTCATTGAATATCATTGTTATAAATACACAAAAATCCCTTGTATATTTACCTTTAGAATATAATTCCTACAAAAAAATTACAACACACCTAGACAAAACGCTACATTGTAGGTCATAATTGTAGCGTTAGTAAAGTCATTATGTATACCTGTTTCGGCATTTTGTAAAATGTTGCAGAAATTTATGATCCGGCGTGCGAGGACTGTCACGCGGTCCTCCCATCCTTCTTCACATCATTAGTAATAACTATACAATAAAAAGTGCAAAAAATAAATCATTTTTTTCGCAAAAAATCACCCTGTTTTAGATTTTTGTACGGATTATACGGAGGAAGACAATGTATCATGTAGGAACCAACAAACGAAGTCACGACAGTGCAGAACTGATCTATTACGGGGTCGCAATCTGCAGTCAGGACAAGCCTCTGGAATCCGTCACAATCTCGGATGTGCAGCGTGTTACCGGCATCGCCCGTACGACATTTTACCGTTCCTTCGACAACGTTCTGGATGTGCTGGAATGGAAGTGCGACCAGTATTACCAGAGTTTTCTTGCATCCTGTCCTGCCGACGTCATCGAAGGGCTTTCCCTCCGTCAGTTGACACAAAGTATTCTGTCCTATATGAATGACAATCCGGAACTTCCCATTTTCCTGATTGCACAGGATCGGATTCCCATGCTCTTTGAGCGCTACCATCGTCTCGTGGATGATCTGGAGATGGATCCATCCCGTTTTTCCCCCTATTCTCTCCTGCTCAGCTGGGCAGTCCCGATACTCCTGCTCCTGTGCAAATCTATCAATCAGCTCCCGGATTCTCCGGAGCAGATCTGGGACCAGCTACGCAGGGATGAGTTCTTCCCGCTGATATACTGAAAGACCCGGAACCGTGTCTGGTTCCGGGTCTTATTTTAAATAGTCTAATCAATCCTGTAGAAGTTCCGCAGCAATCTGGAGGTAATCGATCTCCTCCAGCGCATGACGGAGTGTATTGGAATACATATTTCCATAATACTCGTCTTCGATCTCCGGGATATCGTCCTCAACGATAGTGCGTATGCTCTGTGCCAGAGCTTTTACTCCCTCTTCCTTATCGATGGTATAGCTCTCGTAAATCTTGCTCGCGATATTGCCGAAAAACTCCGTAGACTCCTGCTCATTGTGGATCCACTGTGCCAGAGCCCAGGTCGGATAATTGGTATATTCCTCGTACATGGTTTTCTCCTCTGTATATGTTTTACCGGATATCCGGATGTTTACTCCGTTGCCTTTTCTACGGTCTCCGTTGCAGCTTCCACTGCTTCCTTCACCGTCTGCTCCGCCTTCTCAATAGCGGCTTCCGCCTGATCGGTATCTGTCTGTGCCATTGCATCGGCCGCCTTGTCTTTCAGATCTCCGACGACTTTTGCTGCTTTTTTCATCAGTCCGGATTCCTCGCCGTTATCATCCATCAGTTGATCTTTGATGCTGCCGACAAACTCTTTGGCATCCGAGACGAAATCTCCGACTCTTCCTTTCACTTCCTGATGCGTCTCCTGCAGTTTCTGCTCCGGATTGATCACAACATTGCGGCTGATGATATCGCCGGTCTCCTGAAGCTGTTTGAGGATTGCTTCGTTCTGTGTACGGACATTGAGGTCCGGCAGTGCACATACATAGATGCATCCAAAGATCCCCAACCAGAATACCATTGCCCATGCGTGGCATTTATCATCGAAGCCTTTTGCATACGCTACCTGCTTGAAAAAACGGGCAAGGATGCAGTTAATCACAAAATACAAAACAACGGCTCCGCCCAACATATAAAGATTATACATAATGGTTCATTCCTCCTGCTGCATTATTCTTTTTTTCCTCAGTATCCCTCGTACCACGTCTCCGTGGGAGTTCCCGTGACCATGGACGGGTCCGCTTTCATGGTATGATTGAATAGATCAAGCTTGATCGTCGTATCGCCCATTTTAATCGTACGGAACGAGGTGACCTTATAGGGTGCCGATCCAACCTGCTGTGCACCAAACATACTGTACAGATAGAGATCTGCGTACTCTTCTCCAAACTGAAGAATCAATACTGATCCGCTTTGAGGATCCTGCTGCACCCAGTACCTTCGTGTCAGATCCCGTGTCAGACGGGCCGGACTCAACACGGAGAAACCGAGTATGGCCAGAGCGAGCAGTGCTGCGACCAGGCCGGCGATAAGGGTGCTTCGTCCGGAGGTGATGCTTCCGTTCCAG
This sequence comes from Oscillospiraceae bacterium, assembly GCA_902802565.1. GTDB lineage: Bacteria > Bacillota > Clostridia > Oscillospirales > Oscillospiraceae > UBA2922. Next base: position 9,885 of record CADCMP010000015.1, on the reverse strand, counting down.
GCTTTCACCTCGACGGGAAGGATGGAGGGAGTTTTTTCTGCATCCGGCAGGATCTTGCTGCTGTTACCGTTGTCTTTTGGCAAGATCTTGCTAGTCCTGCTCTCACCGGTTGGCAGAATAGTTGTATTCACCGTTTTGCCTCCTCTCCGAAAGAATGTCTCAATTATAGACGTTTCTTCTCCATACCGCAAGAAAAAGGAATCTCAGAAAAGAGATTCCTTTTTCCTGTACTGTTAAGCTAATGCCGTTCGGAACTGATCGATCACCGCATCAGCCGCCTCCCGGTCCACAATCCAGAATTGTGTAGCATTCACCGAGACGACGCAGTTTCCATCCGCTTCCTCACAGATCACAAGTTTCATCTGAGGGTAATTAGCGGTATTCCGTTCCATTATCATTGAGAACAGCACCTCTTTGGATGCGGTTGCTGTACTGACTTCTCCCTCTAGCGCAGCAAGTGCATTCAGCGCATCTGTAAGATCTGCTGTTTCCGTTCCATCGTTGATCTTCCAAACCTGTTTTCCCTTCTCGGCATCTTCGATCTTATCTCCGCCTTCATTCCTGTTTAGTGGGAAAACCTTCCCATCCATGGTGATGGAGATGGATTTCACCGAATCCCAGTCCAGTGAAAGCACTTTTTTGGGCATGAGATCTTCTACTGTAGTGGACAGCATTTCTTCACGAAGGGACGTGCCGGTTCGGTAGATCCGGTCCGATCCGGGAATCATTACATAACATTCTCCTGATTCCGTTTCTGACCCAATGTTGATTGCAAATGTTCCGGTCTCACCGTCTCTGTTCCGGTATCGGGCAGAGACCTGTACGCTCGGTGTCTGAAGTCCGAATTCGGACAACGCGCTGCTGTCGGCAGGATACGCCGCTGTGCCGGTCCATCGCAGGGTCTTCAGATCACTGAGAAACGATTCTGTTGCTTCAGAATCCAGAGGCACTGTGTTTCCTCCATAAGCCCCGAGCCAGGAATACTCTTTGCTGTAGGTCCGCTCACCGGACTCATCATATTCCAGGATCAGGGGATCTCCTTCTTTGCGGATTTCCACGGATTGTATGGAATCCATATCCGGAACAGGTTCCTGTTGCACCATATCCAGCGTCTGCTTGGAAAATTGAGCCGGAAGCATACTGTCTGTCAGGAACACTTTCCCGTTCCACTTGGCATAAGCCTGTCCGTCCAGATCGTTTTCATTTCCAAATTGCAGAACATATTCTCTGTCTGCCGAAACCGACAGAGTAAGAACTGCAGGATCCAGTCCGTAATCCGAAAGCGTATCGTTGCCGGAGATCTCCTTATAGGAACGAATGCTCTCCAGTTGTCCCATCATCGTTTCCAGCAGAGCGGAATCCACCGGGAATGTATCCTGTTCAGGGCAAACCCAGACATCTCCGTGTTTTGCGAAATGAAGTTTCTCTCCTGCATATTCCCATGAAACAGAGGTGATCTTATCCGTGGGGATTGTCAGGATCTCGGTTCCTTCTTCTTTGTCTCTCTGGCCGGGCAGTCTCGAGACCAATACCAGCGTCAGGATCACAGCGGCAAGTATTCCACACAGGACTCCCAGTTTCTTTCCCCGGCTCATCTGCGTTTCCTCCGGCTTCGAACCACGATGCCCGCAAGGATGCATCCCAGCGGTATCACCAGGATCATCAGGACAGCAAGAGCCGAACCAACCGCACTACTCATGGTCAGATGTCCGTAATCGAAGGCTTTGGCGTGAATCGTCGTTGCAGGCCCGCCCTCCTCATCATTGCTGTACAGCCATGTAACGGCATTGAGGAAAAAGTCCTGATTACCGCCGGAGACCTGTTCATTGACCGTTTCATCCAGAATTGCACCAGAGGAGATCCAAACGATATCCGTCTCCCCGTTCTCTACCGGTTCCGAAACAGCGACTGCCAGAGCAAAGGGACCATCCGTATCTCCCTCTTCTTTTTCATAGGTCGTCATTTCCAGCCACGAGGCCTTGGAAAAAGCGGAATCGGAAGTTGTCATTAGTTTCGATACGGAAACGGATTCCCGCGGCGCATCTCCCACAGTCAGTCCCTGGGCAATGGGAAGAAGGACCCGGTATCCTCCGTTTGCAAGAGGTGCGGAAACCGCATGGGCAGCATCCAGATCCGGAAGCAGAAAATACGGCATGTTGGAAGCATAGTTTGCGGGACTCTGCTCCAGAACGATCCCGTTCTCACTGGTCACACCGTAAAAGGCCATCACTTCTCTGATATTGTTAAACTCCGAACCGTCCTGTGCCACATCCGTGACCAGAAGCAGTTTGCCGCCTGTCTTCAGATAGTCTAGGATCATCTCTTTTTCTTCCGCAGAGATGTCTGTAGAAGGTGTATTGATAAAGAGAAATGCTCCGTCCTGCGGCACCGCGCCTTCGGACAGCAGCGATAGATTTGTCACGGTGAAGTTCTGACCCTCCACGGAACTGCGGAAGGTGCCTTCCAGCACTGCCTCGCCGTGCCCGGTCAGATTATAGATTACCGGGTGCTCTCCGCTGGTAACATATCGCAGGCCAGCTGTGATCTCACTTTCACCGGCAAAGGTCATGCTGGAACTGTTCGCGGATGAACTGTACATATCCTGATACGGGATATACCGGGATGCATTTCCCTTCTCTATTACAAGACTGTTGTTATAAACCGTTCCGCTGACACTGTACTGTTCTGCAAAATTGGGATAGACGTCCGGATCGATCCGCTTTACAGTAATGTGTTTTCCTGCGGATTCATAACGGTCCAGAATATTCTTCACAGGGACATCTTCCTTGCCGTTTTGAACAAGCCAGTAGATTGTTACATCCTCATCCAGTCCCTTCACCAGATCTCTGCTCTCATCGGAGAGCGAGTAGACTTTATTGGAAGACAGATCCAACGAGGATACGGATGTGGGAAGCTTGTCCGCAAGGATGTTCACTGCCACACAGATTGCCAGCACCATCAGGCAAGCCAGAACACTGTATCCTCCAACCCGGAGAGTCTTTTTCCCTCTGGAGCGGGTCGATGATGTTTTTTCTTTTCCCGGGTCAGCTTTATTACGGTTTTCCGCAGTTTCACCGGCCTGCCGAGTGATCTTATCATAATCATTATGTTCTGCCATCACGACCACCTCCTTTTATCCATAGACTGAATGCTCAGGAAGACGAACAGCACGCATACCGTCATATAGAAGATCAGCGCCTTGACATCAAATACGCCATCTACGAATGAATTAAACCGTTCAAACAGGGACAGACCCGACATAATTTTCGGAAACAGTCCCGCAAACCAGGTTGCGTTGACCAGATACAGGACCACAAGAATCGACACCGCTGCCGCGGCAAAGATTCCCGCCGCACCGACGCTTCTCGTCATCATCCATATGATCAGTGCTGCGATCAGCACCAGAGCCGTCATCGCAATCAGAGACGGTGTTGCCGTGGCCGGAAGATATCCGGAAAGGCTGGACATGAAATAGTTGAGTAGAAGCAGAAGAAAACAGATCCCTGCCGCCACTGCGGGACTCTCCGTAAGAGAGGAAACAAACATGCCGACTGCAATCAGCGCTGCGCCAAGGAAGAAAAATCCAATGATAGCTCCGAAGGTTTTCAGCAGATAGACATTGCCGAAAAGATTCAGAACCAGCGGATAAATACAAATGATTGCGGTCGGAATCAGCAGTACCACCAGCATCGCAAAGTATTTTCCCAGAACGACTTCCGTCATGGACAGGGGCAGCGAATAGAGCAGCTGATCGGTGTTTCTTCTTTTTTCATCGGCGATGACACCCATGGTCAACACTGGAATGATGAGAAGAAAGACAAACGACATACCGCTCAGCACATATTCGAAATTGGCCAGGCTGTTCTGGATATTGTATACATAGGAATAAACTCCCACGAACAAAAGGAGGAACCCTATGAAAAGATACCCTGTCATAGTACGGAAATAGGATGATAATTCGTGTCGAAATACAGCTTTCACGATTGCTCCTCCTCTTCCGTCTCAGAACTCGTGCCCAGTGATTCCGTCTCTGACAGCGGTTCTTCTTCCGTCAGTTCCACAAAAACATCCTCCAGATCCACGTGGTCCATTGTCATCTGCAGTACCGGCGTTCCGGCCTGACTGAATGCAAAGAAGACATTTTTGGAAATCTCATCGGAATCTCTGCTGTCGGAATCGATTCTCACGGCAGTCCTTCCTTCTTTTTCCGGAGCTGCTTCAATGTCGGTGAGGCCATCTACTCCCTCCAGAATCTTCTGAACAGTCTCTGCGTCTCCATCCACAACAAGCCGGATCGTGGTGGTACCCCGAAACATTTCTGCAAGATTAGATGGTGAATCACATGCCATCAGTCTGCCGTGGGAAATGATCATTACATTATCACAGAGGTTCTCCACCTCGGAAAGGATATGACTGGAGAGAATGACCGTGTGATCGGTACCAAGATCCCGGATCAGATCTCGGATCTCGATAATCTGCTGAGGATCGAGTCCAGAAGTCGGCTCATCCAGAATGATAATCTCTGGATCCCCCACCAAGGCCTGTGCAATCCCGACCCTCTGTTTATATCCTTTGGACAGGTTCTTCATCAGCCGGTCTGCCACATCCTCCACTCCGGTCTTTTCCATGACATCCAGTATGTGCATCGAGATCTCGCGCTCCGGAACTTTCTTTGCTCTGGCTACAAATGTGAGATACTCCCTTGGAGTGCAGTCCAGATACAGCGGAGGCTGTTCAGGAAGATATCCGATACGGCTCTTGGCCTTCTCTGCATCCTCGAAAATGTCATATCCGTCGATATGTACTTCTCCCTCAGTTGCAGCAAGACAGCCGGTAAGTATATTCATCGTTGTGCTTTTCCCTGCTCCGTTCGGTCCCAGCAGACCGTAGATCTGCCCATTAGGAATCGTGAATGACAGGTCTTCCACGGCGATCTGATTTCCATATGATTTCGTAAGGTGCTGGACTTCGATCAAAGAAACCACTTCCTTCTTTTGTAGATTCACTAATAGTTCCAATTATAGACCCCAACATTTTAAAGAACTGTAAATCTTCATGAGTATTCACAGTTTTTTAAAAAAACGGCCCGGAAACCCGGGCCGAAGTTTGTTGTTGTCGCTTAATCCGTTTCCTGTTGTGCCAGATAATCCTTCAGCCGTTTTGCCATTTCTCGGAATGCTGCATAGGATACTACACCCGAAGCCAACATTTTTCCATACGGGATCACGGATCGTTCCGCTCCGGCAATCAGTTTTGTTACAGGCACTTTCTGATTGAGATATTCCGTTGCACGCTGAACAGGCGCTGCAGACAGGATCTTCTTTCTCACTTTGCTGTTAGTCTTGGATTCAAACTTGGTGGATATGGCGGTGGAGATGGTACCAATAGTCTCGCGGGCATCAGTATTCCCGTACATGGCTCCCATCAGTTCCAGCAACCGCTCTTTGGTTCGATCCGTTGCCTTTCCGCCGTCGAACTCCAGTTCCTCCCCTCCATACAAATAGTGCATTTTCTGCACCAGACGGAGCATACGGGCATAGTACTGAGCAACATCGGCCGGCAGTGACATGAGGATGAACCATCCTTTGGGGATCCCGCTGATTGCGGAAAATGCAGTCAGTCCCATGGTCTCTTCCCGGATTACCCGATTGGCGATAGCATCAATGTCTTCTCTGGCAATTCCCACTTGCTGAGGAGTAGACGCAACGGCTTCCCATACATTTCTGGTCGGGCACTGCTTTTTCAGTGCCTCCGACAGAAATCGGACCCGGTCTACGCGGATGCCTGGAAATGCCGCCGCATGGATCAGAGCGGAGGCAACCCGCCTCCGTTGTTCCTGAGTCCATTCATCACGCATCTCCAGAATCTCTTCCATTTCCGGATCGGATTCCATTCGTTCCCTCATTTTTCGTTCCAGTATGTTTTCCATAGCACTCCGTTAATCATGTATTTCCAGAATCGTCCGCGCCCACTGTGCTGCATCCTCGCAGTCTTTCTTATTGGGTCTGCCGTTGTGCATCGGTCCGAACTTTCCCTTGCAATGGTATTCCGATTCCATAAGAGGGATCTCCAGCTGCAGACAGAGTCTTTGCAGTTGCCGGTATGTCCCGGAGATCAGTGCTGCCGTGCTGAACGCTGCGATAGCCCCGATCTGTTCCCGGTTCTCCTCCAGATATTTCTTTACTTTCTCATCGATCCCGGCTGCATAAACTGCCGATCCCAGAAAAAGGATCTCGACCGGTTCGCGGATAGGTGACAGAAGATCTTCCTCCTGTGCTCCAACCGCTTCTCCAATGGCTTTCGCCAGTTTTTTGGTGTTGCCCGTCTTCGACAGGTATCTCACGGCAACAGTCATGTTCTCTATATTCCTCCAATCAATCGCTGACATCCAGATCCATGGTGGGAATGACCTCATAATCCGGAAATGCTTTCTGGGTCTTTTGCGCAAGGTCCTCGAATTCTTTCTCCATATCCGGTGCGGCAAAATCCATCACCGCATCGAACCGGACGGATTTGTTCTCGGTATCCACATACAGGCCATGCACCTGTAGACAGTACTGATTTTCCGAAGCGATCTCATAGATACCGCTCTGAACGCGAACTGCTTCCGGATTCTGTGTATTCACCGCATAAACGCCGATACCGGTCAAGATCACCCCGGTCTCCTCCAGCACCTTGTCATAGATCTCGCGGCTCAGATTGTCGATCTCAACTGCGGAAATACTGTCGTCTACAGCAATATGGATCGATGCAATGATCTGATTCGGACCGTAATTGTGCATCAGAAGATCATAAGCTCCGTGTACCGGGAAGTTTTGCTGAATAGTAGACCGTACTTTTCTGGACAGATCCGGATCCGGGCGACGTCCCATGATATCTCCCAGTGCGTCGATCAGCATCTCAATACCGGATTTGATAATGATCACGGAAATGATTACGCCAAGGTAGGCCTCCAGACGGATTCCGGAGAAAACAAAGACCAGTGCACCGACTAAAGTGGCAAGGGAAACGACGGCATCCTGCGTGGCATCCACACCGGAATTCACCAGGGAGTCAGAATTGAGTTTCTTTCCCTGTGCCTGAAAATACTTGCCGATCAGCACTTTCACCACAACGGCCACAGCCACTACAATCAGGACCGGGGTCGTGTAGTTCGGTGTCTCTGGATGGAGGATCTTCCGCACGGATTCCACCAGCGCCGTGACACCGGCATACATGACCAACACAGCAATAAGTGTGCTGGACAGATACTCCGTGCGTCCGTATCCCAGCGGGTGTTTTGCATCCGGCCGTTTTCCTGCAATCAACGTTCCAAGGATTGTGATAACAGAGCTCAGCGCATCCGTAAGGTTGTTCACCGCATCCAGTGTGATGGCAATGGAATTGGATAATACTCCTACAAATGCCTTAAATCCAGCCAGAAGCACATTGGCGATAATGCCGATGATACTGGTCTGAATGATCTGCTTATGACGAGTTACAATCGGGTTATTCGGATGCATCGTTCCCGTCTCCTTCTCCGGTTCCTTTAATCACTTTGTACAGCAGTGTGTAAAGCTGGTTGACCTCCTCATCGGTCAGACCTGCTCCGCACATAATGTTTCTTCCCAAACGATGCGGGATGTCTTTCACCTGTTCCCGAAGCGCCATTCCTTCTTCTGTGACTCGGATCTCCACTACGCGTTCATCTTCCTCGCTGCGCTCACGTACCAGATAGCCTGCAGCTTCCAATTTGCGCAGAAGCGGGGTCAGTGTTCCGGAATCCAGATACAGCCGGTGTCCCAGTTCACCCACCGTGATTCGCTGCTCCTCCCACAGTACCATCATGGTAATGTACTGAGTATAGGTCAGACCCACAGGTTTCAGATACGGCGTATATCCGCGTACGATTTCCTTGGAACATACATACAGTGGAAAACACAGCTGATTCTTCAGTTTTAATGCTTCATAACTGTCTTGATATTCGTTCATTGTTCTTACCTCAAAAGACACATCATATTCTTTCCCCCAATTATATTGTATAAAATATTTTTGTCAACACATAGAACCGTCTTGACAAGGAAAAGAATGGTGTTATCCTGTAATTAATGGCATATGCCATTAATTACAGGGAGGAATATCATGTCTCGACCTTTCAAAAAGCGTAAGATCTGCTGTGAGCCGCTATGTATGACGTTTCGTCCGGAAGGAACTTCCGATGAGATGGGCTGTGTTGTTTTACTGCTGGACGAATACGAAACGATCCGGCTTATCGATTTTGAGGGCTTGTCTCAGGACCAGTGCGCTCGGCAGATGCAGGTGGCCAGATCCACCGTGCAGAACATCTATGACGGTGCCAGGAAAAAAATTGCAATGACCATCGTGCTCGGTCTTCCCCTCCATATCGAGGGGGGAAATGTTACGATGTGTGATGGAAACAGCGCGGGATTCGGGTGCCGCCGATGTGGAATCTGGGAGAGTGGCAGGGACATGATGCCAAACATAACGGAAAGGAACGATAGTAAAATGATTGTAGCAGTACCATATGACGTAGAGACCGGCGAAGTGTTTCAGCACTTTGGAAAGAGTCAATATTTCAAAGTATATGCCCTAGCAGACGGAAAAGTGCAGGACAGTGCTGTTTACAGCACCAACGGACAGGGCCATGGTGCGCTGGCCGGTGTGCTGGCCGAGCTGGAAGCAGATGCTCTCATCTGCGGCGGGATCGGCGGAGGCGCACAGAGCGCCCTTGCCATGATGGGGATCCGCCTGTTCAACGGTGTCTCCGGAAGTGCCGATGCGGCGGTGGAGGCCTTCCTCGCCGGACAGTTGTCCTTCAACCCGGATGCTTCCTGCCATCATCATGATCATGACCACGATCATGAAGGTGGATGCTGCGGACACCACGATCATGATCACGACCACGAGGAAGGTTGCTGTCACTAAATTAATTTGATACAGCACCTTGAATTTTCTGAAAACGTGCTATAATAGGCGCATATAAAAATAGAGAAGAAGTGATCTCCTTGACAACTGAAGCAGTAGTTACCAGAATCATCAATCCTGAAATGGCGGAAGTGGTCGTCACCCGCGGCACAGCCTGCGGCGGTTCCTGCGGGAGCTGTGAGGCCTGTGTGTTTGAAAATGAAATCAAAACGGAGGCCCGCAATATCATCTCTGCCTTCCCTGGACAGAAAGTTCTTTTAGAAACCGAGTCCCGCAAGTTTTATAAAGCTGCCTTTATGGTATATATCCTTCCCTTCATCTTTTTCTTTATCGGCTACGCAGTGGCTTCTGCTCTGGGTGCCGCAGAAGGAATCTGTATGTTGGTAAGCGCTCTTGCCTTCATCGCCGGCATTGCTTACATGGTTTATCGGGGGCGCCGGCAGAAAGAAGAGGAGCAGATCAAATTCAGTATCATCTCTCTATTAGATGAATAATACGAACAGCAATTTATCGGGGGCGCCGGCAGAAAGAAGAGGAGCAGATCAAATTCAGTATCATCTCTCTATTAGATGAATAATACGAACAGCAAAAAAGCAGACGGAATCGAACAAATGATTTGAACAAATGATTCCGTCTGCTTTTTTATTCTATCTAATCAGAACTCTCATCAATAATGAGTCCGCCTTTTGGCTTCCGGTATTTATTAGTAAGGCGGTAATAGCTCCATCTTCGAAGCTTCTCCACCAGCTCCTGCTGTGCTTCACTAAGCTTCGTAATAACATTACCGTCCGCGTCTTTGTACCGGCCGCCGGACACTACGGGGAGTTCTCTGCGCATCTCATTGAGGTACTGGAAGAAGGCGTCCTCCTCTCCCCGTCCCGTAAGTTCCAGGATCACTGCGCCCAGATAATTTGCGCTGATGATACCGTCTTCCGGCAGATCCATCGATTTTACCGTTTC
>CADCMP010000014.1 GCA_902802565.1 Oscillospiraceae bacterium | reverse complement strand
ATGGAGACTCCGGCGGCTGCGCCGGATGCCACGTACATGGTGGCTGCTACTGCTGGAGCCAGCAGGGCGTCTGCCATATGCATTGAAACACCTTCTTTTTTATGTCTTTTGAGAAATTATAGCACCGGTGGACCGTACCCGATAAGCCCCCCGGGGGGATGGAAAAGCAGGTTTTTTTCAAAAAAAATCCGCTTCCGGAAACCGGAAGCGGTCTTTTTGATCAAGTTTTTCCGCAATCTCAGGGATAGGAGATCACATATACGTTACGGTACTGTACACCGAACTCATTGCAGGCGGACACATCGCCCAGATAGAGGTCCATCCAGGAATCGCTGTGCCAGGTGGCACCGCGGTCTTCCACGACGCGCTCTCCGATGCCCTCGATATACACGCGGGTGCCCAGAGGCAGGGAGTTGCATGCGACGGTATAGCCCTCAGTGGGGTAACGGCCGTTGGCACACTTGGATCCGTCCCACTCATAAGCGGTGATCTGGAAGCTGCCAAGGAGCTGCTTGCTTTCCGCCTGGCGCTTGGCCACGCTCTCGGTAACGACGTTCAGGGATTCCTGAGAAACGCCCTTGCATTTGCAGAGCAGCAGGCAGACCTGACCGCGGGTCAGATTGCCCTGAGGATTGAAAACATTGCCGTTGTTGCCGGAGATGTATCCCCGGTCGGTCATGGCTTTGACATTGCCCACGGCCCAGTAGCTGATGCTGCTGTCGTCGGCAAAAGACGTACGGCCATTGGCAGAACCCACCTGATAGGCTTTGGACAGGATCACAGCGGCCTGTTCACGGGTAATGGGCTCGTTGACACCGAAGTATCCATTCCCCTGGCCCTTCATCACGCCGGCCTGGACACAGTTGAGAACAGCGGAAGTATACCACTGCCCATTGGCCACGTCGTAGAACGTGTTGGGGGCGCTCACGGAGAGGTTCAGGACCTTGTTCAGGATCGCTGCGAACTCACCGCGGGTCAGTCCGTTTTCGGCACGGAAGGTTCCGTCTTCGTAACCGCTGACGTAACCTTGTTCGGCACAGTACAAAACTTCATCATAGTAATACCGGTTGCTGTCCACATCGGAAAAGCCCTTGGTCGCGGCGCTGGCCGCGGGAAGCGCAGTTAGCATCAATGTGAGGGACAGGATCAGGGCAGGTATCGTTTTTTTCAGCATATATTAGCCTCCTTCATGGGGATCTGCGTGGGTCGCGCCCTATATATTATATATAAGGTACGTCCGGTCCCCGGCTGGCGAAACCCGGCATCCGTGCCGGATCTCTGGCTTCTTTTTTCCTTCTTGGCGTTGACTTTCTCGTCGGCTGACGCCTCTGTTCTTTCACGTCATTCCGGTCCGGATCCTTCCCGCTCGCTGGGCGGTACGGATCAACCTGTGTTTTCCGTTGTTTCACTTTGCCGGTCCCTGATCAAAGCCGGCACGTCCGAAAATATGCGGTAACCGCTTCCCGGAAAACTCCAACAAAAAAGATGCAGATTTCCAATTTTAGTACCCGAAATCGGGCCCTCTACGTGTTTCTCTGCACCATCGGCCCCAATTTATAACAGAAAAAGGCCGGTTTGGCAAATAAGAACCCCCACTCCGCGGGCCATATAAACTCATTTGAGTTGTTCTTGTTTCTGCTTCGTAACTTTTGGGTTACATAACCTTTGTCCATTCTGTGCATTCGGTCAAAAAAGCGGTTTGCATAATCCATTTTATGCGTGTATCGTCCAAAAAACTGTGAAAAGGCTTCAAAAATCCCTTAATTTTCCAATTTGGCGGTTTACCGGCAGTTATTTCCCAGAGGTTGTCCCGTCTATCCTCCGGCAGATCCCGCTATCCCCCACATGAGATGCCGGAGCCATCCCGCGTGCAAACAACAGGGAACGCCGGAGGACCTTCGTCCTCCGGCGTCTCGATTACTTTATGATCTTTTTTGCTCTGACGGCATGGGTCATTTCAGCACATCGCAGATGGCCTGAGGGTCATTTTTTTCAATGAGCGCCAGGACCTGTTCCTTCGTTTCCAGATTCCAGGTCACCTTCTGCAGGATCTCCAGATGGTCGTCCGCGCTGGCCGCGATCCCGAATACCAGATACACCGTCTCGTCTCCCCATGAGATCCCCTGGGGATAGGTGACTGCCGCCACCCCGCTGCGCATCAGATTCTGTTTGAACTGCTTATCGGCGTGGGGCATGGCGACCCCGCTCTCCACTGAGGTGGAGAAGGCCTTCTCCCGCTGCAGCATCCCGTAGATGTAATCTTCTTTGGCAAACCCGGCTTCCACCAGCATCTGCCCCACCCGGCGGATGGCATCCTCCCGGGATTCGGAAGGGGCTCCCAGCAGAATGTTCTGCGCTTCCAGGATCTGTTCTCTCATGTATCTCACCTGCCCTGAGTTGTGTGATTTCTCTGTCTCTATAATACCATATATCAATACAGTTTGTGCAACGAATGTTTTTCCGTTATTTCTCCGCTCCGGAGATCTTGGTCGCCATCCGGGCCTCCAGAAGGCTGCAGTCGATGGCGAGAACGATCAGCAGCACCGGAAGATCGTCCCGGTCATCCAGCACTTCCACGGAGTACTGATCCGCGTTGGCCACCCATTTTTTCCGGATCCGTGCGATCTCCTTGACCCCGCTGCGGATGTAAAAATCATGGTGGAAGACGTCTCCCTCCACCGTCCAGTCCAGGATGTGGACGGAGTACTGGACCCGCAGGAACACCAGTTCCCTCACCACCGTGATCTCCGGAAGTCCCGGGATCGTGATCACGAACTGCGGCCGCAGTGTGCCCAGCTTCCGCTGCAGCAGCGCCACTTCCTTCCCCTCACGGTCCTTTACGTGGATCTTCTTGCCGATGCTCATCCACTGTCCCCGGGCAAGATAGGCGTCCTCGCCCTGCTCATCCCTGATGGAATACCGGTCCGCGAAGGTCATCAGTTTCCTCTGAAGCAAAAAACGGCTCATGTCAGTTCCTCCCTGCCCGGCGGCTCTTCCGCAGCAGACGGCGGACATAGGCAAATGCCGCATCCTCTCCCTCATCCCGGAGCTTCTGCAGCATATCTTCCAGGATGCACATGGTATCGGGATGCATCAGGCCTTCGATCTCATGCTTCTTCGATGCGTAGTATTCCCAGGGAGAGGCATCGGTATACCGGTCCCCCAGATACACCCGGCACGCGGCGATGCGGTCGCAGAACATCTCCGCCACATAGCGCATGGGCATGGGGTTTCCGGCATAGGTGATCCCGCCTTCCGGCAGGAGCACGTAATCCACCCAGTATTCGAAATGGTGGCGGTTGCGTCCCTTGTGATGAAGCCAGGCCTGAGAAACTCCGGTCTTCTTCCTCTCGATGTCGTTGGGGCTTCGGGTCCCCTGGTAATACCGGGCTCCCCGCCAGAACTCCACCGGGGCATACTTGCTCAGGTCATGAGTCAGGCCCTGGGCCACCAGCCCCAGGCGCAGGCAGTAGGAACACACCAGGTTCCGGTGGGTGGTGATGGTCTTGAAATGTGCGATCGGATGCATCGTGTCTTCTTCCTTCCCGTATCCTTGAAGGGTTTTACTCATTGTACCATGTTCCCGCGCCGCTTGCACCTGTCTCCGAAAGAAAAAAAGACCGGCGGATCCTCGGATCCTTCCGGTCTTTGACGTTCTGCCGGGCTCAGCCCTTCAGACGCTCATATTCCTTTTCGATGGCGTCGATGATATCGTCCTCATGCACATCGCATACCTGTTCCATCACGCGCCGTACGCCGCCCTCTGAGAGCATCTTCTGGATCTCCATGCACTGGGGCTCCTCGGGATTGGCATACAGCAGCACGCTGGCGACACCGGTGTAGTAGCTGGGAGTCGGGATCCCGTACTCATGCGCGTGCATCATCGGGGCGATGATGCGGTCCTGAGGCGAGAGCTTCCGGATGGGTTCCCGGGCCACACGGACGCAGTCGTCGATGATATAAGGGTTCATGAAGCGCTGCATCAGGTTCTTCCGGTACTGCTCCAGGGACTCGGGAGAGAATCCGTGGCGCTTCACCAGCATGGCACAGCACTCTTCCATCATGCCCCAGACCACGGCGTATACTTCCGGATCCTTCAGGGTCTCATTGATGGTGGGATAATTGCGCTCATAGCCCATGCACGCAGTCACGGCATTGGGTCCGTTGAGGGTGAACAGTTTCCGCTCCAGGTAGGCGGTGAGATCGTCCACCACCTCCATGCCTTCCACTTCCGGGATCTCGCCGATGAATCCGCCCCGTTCCACATCCCATTCGTGGTAACGTTCCACGTAGGATTCTGCGGCGGAGACGTCATGACGCGGCGGGATGATGCGGTCCACCGCGGAATCGGGAAAGCCCGTATGCGCAGGCAGCCACGCCAGGTCCTCTTCGTCCAGGTGCTCTTCCACCATGGCCTTCAGCTGGGAGGTGCCGCGGATGGCATTCTCGCAGGCGATGATGTTCATGGGCTCCTCCACGCCGTTCCTGCGGCGCAGCGAAAGTCCCGAAGCGATGACGGGAGCCACCTTCGTCAGTGCGGTCAGTCCCACGGAGGTGCAGATCAGATCACATTCCGGCTGTGCAATGGCCTCCACCAGTTCCGGAGATGCCACATGCATGGCGGAGATGTTCTTTACGACGGTCTCCTCGCACACCGTGTCCATCAGATGAACGGTGTATTCTCCCCGGGTATTGATGTCATTGACGACATCCATGTTCACATCCGCGAAGACCACATGGTATCCGGCCTTCTCCAGCAGCATGCCGATGAAGCCGCGACCGATCTGGCCTGCGCCGATCATAACAGCTTGTTTCACGATCTCATCCCTCTCAGTCTGCCAGCATGTCGAAGACGGCCTGTTTGTCTCCGCCCTCCACCAGATTAAGGACGTCTTCCGGCTCTTCCATGCGGTCCACGATGCGTCCCAGGATCTCCAGATGCTCGTCGGCGTTGGCGGCAATGCCGATGACCATCTTCACGGTCTGGCCCTGCCATTCGATGCCGTCGGGGTAGGTCACCACGGCGATGCCGGTGCTGAGGATATTCTCCTTGTATTTGTTCTCGCCGTGAGGCAGAGCGATCATGTTCCCCATGTAGGTGGAAAAGCTGTTGTCACGGGCCAGCATGCCCTCGATGTATTCCTCCTCCACGTAACCGCCGCGGACCAGCATCCCGCCCACACGGCGGATGGCGGCCTCGCGGTCTTCGGAGGGTACGTTCATTTCAATGTTTTCCAGACGAATGATCTCACTCATAGTATTTCTCCTTGCTGATAGTATGACGCGTTTGACGGGTCGGTCTCTTTCAAGGGGGTGACCGTTTCCGGCCACCCCGTTTCTTCCGTGTTATCTGGAGTTCTTCAGTTCCTCAATGAGCTCGTTGTATTCCGGGGCATTGAGGAAGTCCGTGATGGGGATGACCCGGACGCCGGGACGTTTCGCCTTGGCGCGTTCCTGCAGCTGTTCATGACAGATGATCAGCTGGGCTCCCTCGGGGATCTCGTCCACGGGAGAATGGGTGACATCCACACCGGTGATCTCCGCTTTTTCCAGTTTCTTGCGGAGCTTTGCGGCGCCCATGGCGCTGCTGCCCATACCGGCATCGCAGGCAAAGATGATGTTGGTGACACCCGCCAGAGATGCGACCTTTTCGGCTGCGGCTTCCACGGCTGCGGGAGCGGCAACGGTCTGGCCCTTGCTCTCTGCCTTCATCTGCTTCATCTTTGCGGTGCTGGCTTCCAGATCCTCGTCCTCATCACGGACGAAGGCCTTCAGGAGCAGCGAGGCAAGCAGGAAGGTCACGAGGCAGGCCACGGTGATACCGGCGATGTTGGCCACGAATCCGCCGCGCGGGGTCATGGCAAGTTCGGCAAAGATGCTTCCCGGGGATGCGGCTCCCACCAGTCCGCCTTTGAGCAGACTCAGAGTGGCCACGCCGCTGGCGCCGCCGCCGATCATGGCGAGGATCAGGATGGGGTGCATCAGTACGTACGGGAAGTAGATCTCGTGGATACCGCCCAGGAAGTGGATGATCATGGCGCCGGGGGCACTGGCTTTGGCGCTTCCCTTACCAAACAGGGCATAGGCCAGCAGCAGTCCCAGACCGGGGCCGGGGTTGGATTCGATCATGAAGAAAATGGATTTTCCGGCGGTTGCGACCTGCTCGGCACCCAGCGGGGTGAAGACACCATGGTTGATGGCGTTGTTGAGGAACAGGACTTTTGCCGGCTCAACCAGAACACTGGTCAGCGGCAGGAGCTTGTGATTGACCAGCCAGCCGACGCCTGCGCCCAGTGCTTCGTTGATCACGGTGCAGATCGGACCGATGGCATAGTAGCCGAGGATGGCCAGGATCATGCCCAGGATACCGGCGGAGAAGTTGTTGTACAGCATCTCAAAGCCGCCGGGGATCTTGTCCTGGAAGGCGCCGTCGATCTTCTTCATGCACCAGCCGGCCAGGGGGCCCATGGCCATGGCGCCCAGGAACATGGCGACGTCGGCACCGACGATAACGCCCATGGTGGCGATGGCACCGACCACGGCGCCGCGGGTATCATGGACCATCTTGCCTCCGGTGTAGCCGATGAGCAGCGGAAGAAGATAGATCAGCATGGGGGAAACGAGAGTAGCAAGCTTCTCGTTGGGGGCCCATCCTGCTTCGATGAACAGGGCGGTAATAAGTCCCCAGGCGATGAATGCGCCGATGTTGGGCATCACCATGCCGCTGAGAAAGCGGCCGAATTTCTGAATGCCTTGTTTCATTACGGGATTTCCTCCTTATTATTTACCTCTTTTTCTGTCGGAAGCGCCCGGCCTTCCGCCGCGGTCATTCTTCCGTCGATTTCTATCCCCTATTTTACTGGATAAACGGCAATAAGGGAACAGTAAATTGTTCTTTTTTTCACAAAAATCCATAATATGAAAAAGGCTGCGCCGCATGACGCGGAACAGCCTTTCTTCTTACCGTTTGTCTTCCACTTCCAGGATCTCTCCCACGAACATCCAGTGGGGATCCCAGTTCTCATAGATGCCGTGACGGATCTCATCCGCCAGACCTTCCCGCTGAAACTGCCCCTGATAGAGTTTTCGGCAGACGAAGGTCAGCTCGGCTTCCTCGAAGGTGATGCCCCCCGCCAGCTCCTTCGGCGTGAGGCCTGCGGCGGATACCTTGTCCTCGTCCCGTCCGGAATGGGACCCCAGATATCCCAGGGCCTTCCGGTACTCCGGCGGGAAAAACTGCACGGTGAAGGTGTCGCTTTCCGTGAGGACATCCCAGGTGTAGCGGTCCGGGTTGACGTAGACCGTGATGACGGATCGTCCTCCGTTGGGAGGCCCCCAGATGGAGCCCATGCTGCCCCAGGCGATGGTGCAGGTGTTCCACCGCCCGGCGTCTCCCGCCGTCACAAGTCCCCACTGGTGGTTGAACATCTCAAATACGGGATAATCCCTGGTCTCGAATTCTCTCATTTTCCAATCCCCCTATGGTATGCGCTGACACATCTCGTTTTCCGGAAACGGCTCCCATCCCGGATCGCCGTTCCAGGCGAAGTCCCTCCAGATCTTCCGCATCGCCGCGCCGACGCGCTGTGTCTCCGGATCGTCCACCGGTCCGAACATGCCGTTCATGCAGAACAGCACCGCCACCTCGCTGGCGTGAAAACATCCGAGAGAACTGTGTGGCAGTACATAATGATATTCATAGCGCCAGGCCGGTCCGCGGTAACCGCGCAGGATCTCCAGCTGCGGCCGGATATAGATGTGATCGGTAAGACCGTCACAGACCCGCTGCCGGTAGTTTCCCCTTCCCGGAACCGCCCGGACATGGATGGCCCGTTCCACGAAGGGAAGGACCGCGGCCGGCGTACTGCCCAGAAAGAGATTGGCCTCCTGGGACGTGTTTCCGATGAGCATGGGAAGATCACATTCCCGGACTGCCTGCTTCGGTTCCCTTCGCAGCGTCCGGCCGTCGATGACCGGGGAAAAAGCGCATCGGATCTCCCCCATGGCCCGCATCTGGTTGGAGAAGAGCTTGTTGGCCCGCTCCACTCTCTGCATGGACAGATCCTTCAGTTCCTCCGGTTCTTTCACTCCCGCGAAACGCAGATAGCGCCGGGTATACCGCCGGCTCTCCTTCTCCGTAAAGAAGTGCTCGACGCAGGCCGACTGGACAATGGTTTTCTGAAACAGTCCCTTCGCTTCCGGCATGGTCATCAGCGCCAGGGTGCAGGCACCTCCCGCGGACTGGCCGAAGAGTGTCACGTTGCGGGGATCGCCGCCGAAGGCCGCGATATTGTCCCGCACGAACTCCAGTGCACGGATCTGATCGTACAGTCCGTTGTTGTTGTCAAAGGACGGATCCAGAAAGTGCAGATTCAGAAACCCGTACAAATTCAGCCGGTAGTTCAGTGCCACCACGACGGTGTCCGTTTCCGCGGCAAACCGGGCAAGATCATACACCAGAGCCTCGCTTCCGGGGCGCACGGCGCCGACTCCTCCCTGGGCATAGTTGCCGCCGTAGAGCCAGACCATCACCGGGCGGGGCGTCTCCTTCTTCTCTTCCGGCACGAAGATGTTCAGATAGAGACAGTCCAGGCTGTTGTTCCATACCTTGAATCCGGCTTCCGCCTGCACGGGATTGGCGCTTCCGCGGTCCGCCTTCCGGACCTCCGTCCAGGGTTCCGGTTCCTCCGGGTGGCGGAACATCCGCTCTCCCACCGGCGGTCTGGCATAGGGGATCCCCAGATACTGTTCGCATCCGTTTCTCCGGATCCCGGATACCGGTCCGTATTTTGTATTGACGATATGCATGGTGTTTCTCCTTCTTGGAGCGTTTCTTCCATTATAGCGCGGTTTCCGGACAAAACGAAGCTCCTTCGGACAGTTTTTCTGACCGACGGAACATTCCGTGAGCACAATCCGGAACGCCGTTCCAGATTGACCGGACATGGACAGGGATTTATAATCATTGACATAGCATGGATTATGATCCAAGGCAAGCAATCATGGCAGAGAAGGACGGGCGGAGGAACTCACATGTCTGTATTTTATCTTGAAACGGGATCCACGGATCCCTGCTATAACCTGGCCTTTGAGCAGTACATCCTGGAGCATAGGACCGAGGGTGACTGGCTCATGCTGTGGCAGAATGCCAACGCTGTCATCATCGGCCGCAATCAGAACACGGCGGAGGAAGTGGATCCCGCCTTTGTGGAAGAACACCGCATCGCCGTGGTGCGCCGCATGACCGGCGGCGGAGCCGTGTATCACGATCTCGGAAATCTCAATTATTCCTTCATTACCGACGCAGGAGACGCGGCGCTGCAGAACCTCTCCCGGTTTACCGAGCCGGTATGCCGGGCGCTGGGATCCATGGGAGTTGCGGCGGAATCCTCCGGCCGGAACGATATCCTGGTGGACGGAAAGAAGGTCTCCGGTGTTGCCCAGAGGGTCCATCAGGGACGCATCCTCCACCACGGCACGCTGCTGTTCGATTCCGACCGGGACATGATCGCCGGCGCCCTGCGGGCCGATCCCGCCAAATTCGCTTCCAAGAGCACGAAATCCGTGCGCAGCCGGGTGGGAAATCTGAAAGATTATCTGCCGGAGGACACCACCATCGAACAGTTCTGGGACGCCCTGCGCCGGGAACTGATGGACGAGGATGCCCGCCCTGTCACGCTGTCCGAAGAGGACCTGGCTCAGATACGGGAACTGGCGGATTCCAGATACCGCACCTGGGAGTGGAATTACGGAAAAAATCCGGAATATGCCGTTCAGAACCGGAAGCGCTGGCCCGGCGGGACGCTGGACGTGCGGATGAACGTACGCCGCGGCATCCTCCGCGGGATCCGCTTCTACGGAGATTTCATGAGCACCGCACCCCTGGACGACCTGACAGAAGCACTGCGGGGCGTGCCCCGGGAGCGGAAGGCGCTGGAGGAAGTGCTCTCTCATTACGATATCCCCGCCCTCTTCGGCACCATTACCGAAGAAGAGGTACTTCGATCCATTCTAGAATAAAGACCATCCGCTTGACGAAGGAGGTGTGACACGTGACTTTGGAACAGGAACAGTTTCAGCGGTACCGCCCGGACTTTTCCCGGCTGATCCCCTACGGCTTTGAGCCCACTGAGGAGGGATACTGCATCTCCCGGGAACTGATGGACGGGGATTTCCGCGCGGACATCACGGTGCACACCGACGGATCCGTCACCGGCAGGGTCATGGATCTGGACACCGGGGAGGAATTCTATGCCATCCATTCCTCCCAGCGCTACGGTGCCTTCGTCAGCACCCTGCGGGACGCCTACTGCGCGGTCCTGCATCAGATCGCGGAGGACTGCTTTCTTCCGGAGGATTTCGTCTTTCCCCAGTCCAACCGCATCGCCCATGCCCTTTATGAGCATTTCGGGGAGGTGCCGGACCACCCCTTCGAGACTGCGGAGGATTACGGGGTCTTCCGGTATCCCAAAAACCGCAAATGGTACGGACTCATCATGCTTCTTCCCCGCCAGAAGGTGGAGAAGGACTGTCCCGACCCGGCGGAGATGCTGGAGATCCTCAATGTGAAGATCCCGCCGGAGAGCCGGGAGACGCTTTTGAAAAACGACGGGGTCTATCCCTGTTATCATATGAACCGGGACAACTGGATCAGCATCGCACTGGATGACCGTCTGCCGGACGGGACCATCCTGGAGCTGCTCCGGCGCAGCCGGGAATACGCCATCCGCTCCACGGCAAAGAAACATGAGCTTATTCCCAACGGTGACTGGATCCTGGCGGTCAATCCCATCGATCATGACGTGGAACAGCTCTTTGCCCAGGGAGATGAACTGTGGAAACAGCCGGAGAAGATCCGGAAGGGCGACATCGTGTATTTCTACATCGGCCGTCCGGTCTCCGCAGTAATGTACCGGTGCCGGGTGCTGGAGACGGAGATCCCCTACTCCTATTCCGACGGCACCATCTCCATCGGAAAGGTCATGCGTCTGCATAAGCTGCGGGAGTACGACAGGGACCAGGCCACCATGGAGAAACTGCGGAAACACGGCATCACCAATGTACGGGGGGCCCGCAGCGTCACCGGGGAGTTTCTGGATTTCATCCGGGCATTGCCCTGACCGGGGCAGCACCGGGGCAGCCGCCTATATGTACACAAAAACCGACAAGCTGAGGAAAAGACCCAGCTTGTCGGTATTTTTGTACAGGCCTTTTGCTACAATGGGATCAGAAAGAATATGCAAAGGAGTGTTTCCTATGATCCATGAACGCAGTTACCGCCTGGATGAGACCGGTGCGGGATACCGGGATATTTACTATCTGGACGAGAAGGGCTACCTGGTGGACGCCCCGAAGGCAGTCTTCCGCATGGTGCGGGAATGCCTGTTGTCCGGACAGCTGCTGGGAGAGCACACGGAACGCATCCCTATGGCCACTCCCGCCGCCAGTAATTTGTAATCATTCGTTACAAACGCCCCCTTCTTTCCGGTTTTGGTGTATACTGAACGTTAATCTGTCTCTGCGCCCCGGTGCAGAGACAGAGGGAATCGAAGAAAAAAGGATTATCACGAATGAAAAAGACACGTAAGATATGCAGTCTGGTCATCGCTCTGTGCCTGGCCGTTTCCCTGTTTGTTCTGCCGGTATCCGCCGCATTTTCCGATGTGGCCGGCGGCCGCTGGTATTCCGAATCGGTGGACTGGGCCTCCGCGGCAGGTTATGTTTCCGGATATGAGGACGGCACCTTCCGTCCCGATCAGTCCGTGACCCGTGCGGAGTTCGCCGTGATCATGAACAAGGTCCTGGGACTTCAGAACAACACCTGGAACGGCATTCAGGGCGCCATCAACAATCCGGTCTCCTTCCAGGACGTCTCCTCGGTCTCCTGGTATGGCCCTGCCATCCGCAACTGTGTCCGGGCAGGCATCATCGCCGGGTATGACTCGGAGCATTTCGGTCCCGGGGATCCCGTGACCCGCCAGCAGGCGGCGGTGATCTTCAGCCGTGCCTACGGCCTTCTGAAGACCGGCGGACGTTCCCGCTTTGCCGATGACGGCAATATCGCGGAGTATGCCGTTGGATTTGTCAAGGCCATGGTCACTGCAGGATACATGTCGGGCATGGGCTCCAATCTGTTCCAGCCCAACACCAACATGACCCGCGCACAGATGGTCACCATGCTCCATACCATCAACACGGGAAAGAGCGGGTATCAGAAACTGGCAGACCATGAAAACATCAACCTTCTGGTGGTGGGAGACTCCATCTCCGAAGGAGTGGGCGCCAGCGACAAATCCCTGACTTTCGCCAACCGGCTGCGCGTCTGGCTGCAGGATCAGTACGGATGCAAGGTCAACCTGAACAATCAGGCTCTGTCCGGTACCGCCAGCACCTACGGCTATGCCCGTACCAAGCTGCTGGACGATCAGATCCCCTATGATCTCATCGTCATCTGCTACGGCCACAACGACAGCGAGCAGAACTTTGCCCTGTATTACGAGGCGCTCCTCCGTGCCCTGCACACCAAGTATCCCCATGCTTCCCTGGTGGCGGTGGCCGAGCACACCCAGCGGGATACTTCCAACAACCCGTCCAACAAGATGCGCATCATCGAGAACCTGTGCTCCCACTACGGTGCGGACATTGCGGATATCGCCATGGCATTCAATGCGAACAGGGGCTCTTCTCTCATCTCCGTCGACGGACTGCACCCCAACAACGAGGGTCATCTGATGTACGCGGCCACCATCAAGAGCGTGATCGATCAGAACGCCGGAGCCCGCAAGGGATTCCAGGGCATCGTGGCTCCCGCCGACCGGAACGTCACACAGTTTGACTACATCACCTATTTCTATAAGGATCAGTTCCAGCGCAGCGGCAATACCTACACCATGAACGTCCCCTCTTCCCAGTCGGGCTATGTTCTGGTGGACACTTCCCTGTCCACGGGCATCAATGTCGTCACCGTCTCCATGGACAGCACCAACCTCCGCTGGAGCAACGGACGGGTCTATACCTACGATCAGAAGGAATTCGTCCCCATGGGCAGCGGCACGGCCAACCAGACCATCAAGGTCAATTTCGCCGCCTCCCTCCATGCCGACAAGTTCACCGGCGTAATGGTGTGCTACGGCAGCTGATCGGCTCATCGAACAAAAGATTTCCGCCGGGATTTTTTCCCGGCGGTTTTTGTTTTCCCTCTGTTTTTCTCCCACGGTTTGTTTTACAATAAAAGCAGAAGAAAGGATCCGTTTCGGAATCTCTGGCCGGGGCACGGCCAAAGGAGACCGCCATGAGAAAGGCCATCACATCCATCTTAATACTGAGCATGTTGGTTCTGCTCCTGTCCGCCTGCGGAAACGATGCCGGCAGCAGCGAACAGAGCCTGCATCTGCGCATCATCGACGGTGCCGGCACGGGGTCGCTGATCCTGGCGGGAGACCAGGTGTATCAGCTCCCTACCGAGGGACTGAAGATCATGGTCGGAGACAAGAAGGGATCTCCGGAGGATCTGGCCAACGGCATGATGGTGGATGTGGAGTACTCGGGCTCGGTGGAAGAGACCATGCCCGCCCGTATCTCCGGTGCCCGTTCCCTGTCCATTCCCGCCAGCCGGAAGAACATGACCCGCAGCACCGACGGCGCCTTTTACGATCTGTGTTCCCTGTATCTCAAGGTGCTGGACACCCTGTGGTATGACAATCCCGAGCTGAACGACGACATCGAATACATCAGCGTGGATCTCAGCGACGCGCCGGGAAGCCTGACGAGCGTGGAGCGTTCCGCCATCGCATGGGCCTTCGCCAGCCGGCACAAGGCCGTGCCTCTGGAGCTGTCCATCAATGAGCTGATGGATACGGGCTATATCCATCTGAGCGATCTGAGATGGAACGACGGGCTGCTGTTTACCATCTCCTCCGGGATGTCCTCCTCCACATTGGGGACCATCTCCTTCGAAGGGGCCAAATGGCGCAGCGGCAACGGAACGGTCAGTTACAAAAACTGCATCTCTGATGCCCCGGAGAAAGGAGCCTGGGCCGAGTTCGTCATCGGTTCCCGCACCGGATCCTGACCTGCTTCGTTCCTTGACATTTTCCGAAAAACCAGTAGAGTATACACACGAGCGCATACCATCACACAGGAGGTGATCATATGACAGACAATTCAAAAGCATCTTCCCTCCTTCCGGAGGAGCCGGTGGACAGCAAGGAGCCTGCCTATGATCAGACTCTGTTTCCCGCCCTGTACGAGATGCATCAGCGGGGCTATGCGGTGGAGGCCATTTCCCAGACCGGAGACTGGGAGATCAGCGTCACCATGAAACGGTTCTATCATTTCCGTGATCTGCCGGAACACTGGATGCAGTGCGGCCGGGATCTGGTCTACCGACACCGGCCCGACTCGGATCACTATGACCGGAAATACGGCGCTTTCCTGTTGTACGGATGGGCCTGCAATCTGCCCTCCGTTGCCAGAGAGATCCGTCTGACCACTTTCTATCAGGGACTGATGGAGACCATGCTCCCTGCCATACCGGACATGCGTTCCTGGCAGCAGGACGATGAGGATGTCCCGGAAGACGGCTGGGGTTCCAGCTGGAAACAATAACAAGCATATCCTGCGGAAAAGGCCCTGCGCTTTTTCCGCATTTTTTGATCGAGGTACCGTTATGAATTTTTCCGAACTTGCCCGCCGGCGCCGCAGCGTCCGGCTCTACTCCGGCTCCCCGGTCCCGGAAGAGGATCTGGACCGGATCCTGAAAGCGGGGATCCTGGCTCCCAGCAGCCGAAACATCCGTCCGGTGGAACTGATCGCCGTGCGCAACCGGAATACCCTGGAGGCCCTTTCCCGGTGCAAGACCGCCGGCGCCGCCATGCTGGCACAGGCTGCCTGCGCCGTGGTGGTCCTGGGGGATACGCTGCGGTCCGATGTATGGATCGAAGACACCTCCATCGTCATGGCCTATATGCAGCTGCAGGCCGTGGACCTGGGCATCGGCTCCTGCTGGGTACAGTGCCGCCTCCGTTCCGGTGAGGACGCCACCTGCGAGGAGAACGTCCGGAACCTGCTGCAGATCCCGGAACACTATGCGGTGGAGGCCATCCTTTCCCTGGGCATTCCGGCTCAGGCCCCGGAACCTGCGGAGGAACCGGTACTGACCGAGCCGCCCGTCCATCACGAAAAATTCTGATCATCCGAGGATGATATGCCCGGAGGCTGTTCTTTCAGTCTCCGGGTTTCTGCATATTAATTGCACATATTATCCATTTTATCTATACATAACGCCATTTTTTGTCTAATTCCATGAAATTCCGTCTGAGACATTGTATCTGCACATTAGAATCCTTAAGATATTGATATGGGCTGTTTTTGCAGTCCGGAGAGAAACGAGAAAAAGGATCTGAGGGGAAACAGATCCGGGAAAAAGAGAAAGGGGAAAGAATGAAAAAGAACCGTAAGAGTCTGGCTCTCATCATCTGTCTTGCACTGGTGCTGAGCCTGCTGGTGTTCCCGGTCTCCGCCGCTTCTTCCGTTGATAAGGGCGCGGGAACTCCTTCCAAGGACTATCCCATGGTATTCATCCACGGATATCTGGGATGGGGCGAATACGATATGCTGGACAAGATCCTGCCTCATATGGGCATGACCACCGGCGACACCGCCACCTGGCTGGAAAGTCAGGGATACAACGTGGTGAAACCGGCTCTGGGCCCCATGTGCAGTGCCTGGGACCGTGCCTGTGAACTGTACGCAGAGCTCACCGGCACCCGCACCGACTACGGCATCGCCCACTCGAAGAAATACGGCCATGAACGCTATGGCCGCGACTACACCGGGCGGGGCCTGCTGGAGGACTACAAGTGGAGCGCCACCAACAAGCTCAATCTCTTCGGCCACAGCTTCGGCGGAGCCACGGAACGTACCTTTGTGGACATCCTCTCCGACGGACGCAAGGAGGAAGTGGAAGCAGCCAAGGCCGCCGGCGAGACCGTCAGCCCCTTCTTTGAAGGCGGAAAATCCGACTGGGTCTACTCCGTGACCATGCTGGTGGCACCCAGCAACGGCTCGGACTTCTGCGAGGCCAACCCGTTCATGCGTGAGTTCATCACGGGTCTGGTGCATTACGTCAGCAGCGCACTGGAAGTCACCGACTTCAAGGGGATCTACGACCCCCATCTGGATCATTTCCATATTTATAAAGAAGACAACGAGACCATCATGCAGGGTGTTCTCCGTGTTCTCAATTCCGATTACATGGATCACCACGACAACGCTCTGGATGACCTGTGGGTGGACCGTGCCACCTGGATGAACAAGGAACTGCAGCTGCAGCCCAACATCTACTACCAGCTGTATTACGGCTGCACCACCGATATCGGGAAGGCCATTGGCGACAACATTCCCAACGACCGTCAGTGGCTGCTCTTCCGTCCCATGTCCGCCAACATGGGCAAGCTGGACACCACCACCAAGGGATCCTTCCTGGACGGCTTCGGTGACACTCTCACCACCATCAATGTGCCCGCCCAGCGTCTCGGCCGGGAATGGCAGCCCAACGACGGCATGGTGAACATGGTCTCCGGCTACTGCCCGTTCCGTCTGGATGACAAGGGCAACCGTATTTACGATAAACACACCTCCTATGTGGAAGGCATGGCCTGCGAGCCCGGGCAGTGGTACATCATGCCCATGCAGAACATGGACCACATCGGATTCGCCGGCGGATTCTTCAATGAGAATCCCGACAATGTCCATCAGTTCTATGTACGTGCCCTCAACCAGATCGACAAGTTCGGCGCCTCCAGTGACGCCAACTGCCCCAGCAAGTCCCTGAAGGATGTCTCCGGCAGCGCATGGTATCATGAGGAAGTGGATTACGTACTCACCAACGGTCTGATGGCCGGTACCGGCGGAAGTGCCTTCTCTCCCAACAGCAAGCTCTCCCGTGCCATGATCGCCCAGATCCTCTACGCCATGGCAGGCAAGCCCTCCGGCGGTGCCTCCCGGTTCAGCGACGTGGTGAAGGGCTCCTGGTACGAGAACGCCGTCAACTGGTGTGCTGCCAATGGTATCGTCGCCGGATTTGACGACGGGACCTTCCGTCCCAATGACGATGTGACAAGAGAACAGCTGGCCACTATTCTGATGGGATATACCGTTGCCTGTCACGACAACGCGCGGAACCGTCAGATCCACTGGAGTCTGGACACCTTCTCGGATTATTCCAGCGTCTCCGGATGGGCCCAGAACGCTGTGGCCTGGGCCGCCGGCAAGCATCTCATTGCCGGACGCGGCGGAATGGTCATCGATCCCGGTGCCACCGCCACCCGTGCGGAGGTTGCCCAGATCATCACCTCCTACTGCATGGAGATCGTCAACAACCCATCGGTCTATTACTGATACCGACAGTCTTACAGGCATGGCCATCCGGCCATGCCTGTTTTTTCCAAAACTTTTTCCGGAATTCGGGGGTTCGTTATTGAATCCCCGAATTTTTGATGGTATCATATCTATTTGTGTAACTCGCGACAATATCAGGAAGGAACCTGTATTTTTTATGACTGATAAACTGGAAAACGAAGTACTGGAAGAGACCGTCCCGGAAGAAGAGGCGGAGAAGAAACCGAAAAAACGCGGCCGCAAGAAGAAGGTCGTGGAAGAGGTCGTTCCTGCCGCAGAAGAGACCGTCGGCGAAGAAGTGAATGAGAAGCTGGAAAAGAAACTGACGGAACTTCGGGAGAAGGCCAGCAAGACCGGTTCTCTGTCCGCAAAGGATTTCAACGCTCTGGGAAATCTGGGCATGAGCCAGGAGGACATGGATTCGTTCCGCGAGGAACTGGACTCCTCTGATGTCATGCTGGAGATCAGCGACGATGAGCTTCCCCCCATTGATGAGGATCACGTACCCGACAACGAGGAACTGTCCACCATCGAAGAAGTCACCGACGAGGAGATGGCCAATGCCTCCAACGTAGAGGAGAACATTGCCACGGACGATCCGGTCCGCATGTACCTCAAGGAGATC
The DNA here is from genome assembly GCA_902802565.1 of Oscillospiraceae bacterium. Taxonomy (GTDB): domain Bacteria; phylum Bacillota; class Clostridia; order Oscillospirales; family Oscillospiraceae; genus UBA2922. Next base: position 3,998 of record CADCMP010000014.1, on the reverse strand, counting down.
GGCAAGGTGCCCCTTCTCACACCGGAAGAGGAACAGGATCTGGCCCGCCGCATGTCGGAGGGAGATGATCTTGCCCGTCAGAAACTGACGGAAGCGAATCTCCGTCTGGTGGTATCCATCGCCAAGCGGTATGTGGGCCGCGGCATGCTGTTTCTGGATCTGATCCAGGAGGGCAACCTCGGTCTGATGAAAGCCGTGGAGAAGTTCGACTACACCAAGGGATACAAGTTCTCCACCTATGCCACATGGTGGATCCGTCAGTCCATCACCCGCGCCATCGCCGACCAGGCCCGCACCATCCGCATCCCGGTGCACATGGTCGAGACCATCAACAAAGTGGTCCGCGCCTCCCGTCAGCTGCTGCAGGAACTGGGACACGATCCCACTGCCGAGGAGATTGCCGAGGCACTGGGGATGCCCACCGACAAGGTACGGGATATCCTGAAGATCGCACAGGAGCCGGTGTCGCTGGAGACCCCCATCGGCGAGGAGGAAGATTCCCACCTGGGAGATTTCATCTCCGACGAAGGTGCTTCCGAGCCGTCTGAGGCCGCCAGCCAGTCCCTTCTCAACGAGGCGCTGCTGGAAGTCATGGACACTCTCACCGAAAGAGAGCAGCGGGTCCTGAAGCTCCGTTTCGGACTGGAAGACGGGCGTACCCGCACTCTGGAGGAAGTGGGCAAGGAGTTCAACGTCACTCGTGAACGCATCCGTCAGATCGAAGCAAAGGCGCTGCGAAAGCTTCGCCATCCCAGCCGCAGCAAACGGCTCCGGGATTTTCTCGATTAAATCAGTAAACGGCTGTGCCGCATGGCACAGCCGTTTTTGTCTTTCTCATGGATGCTCTTCCAGAAGCACCACCTCATGGGAGAGGAACCGGATATTCCCTACCGTCTTCTCCACATGCCAGTGACCGCAGAACCATTGATGGAAGGAAGTCTTCCGGAGGATCTCCTCCAGGAAATCCTCCATGGAGGTGTCTACCCCTTCCTGCGGGATCCCCGGCACGAACTTTTCCACCGGACGGACGGAATATGGACAGGTGTGAGTGAGGATCACATCCTCCTTCCATCCATCCTGTTCCATCCGGTTCCGGATCTCCTCCCGTTCCTCCTCAGACAGCTGTTCGTCGGGATAGAACGGGTGTCCCTTCAGCGTGCGGAAATAATCGTCGATGGAATAGGCTCCGCCGATGACGCGGAAGGTCCTGCCTCCGATGTGATACCGCTCTCCTTCCTCCGCAAAGATCAGCGTGGGGAACCGGCGCTCCACATAGGCCTTCCCTCCCTGCCATGCCACCGGTTCATAGTGCCACCGGATATCCGCGGAAGTGGGACGCCGTTCGTGATTCCCGTGGAGGCACAGCACCGTGGGAGCGAGGCGCGACAGGTCTTCCTTCAGCCGTATATCCCGGTCATCATTATAACAGTTGACGCCCACATCTCCCAGGATGATGAGAAGATCCTCCCCGGTCATGTGCAGAGCCTTCTGTTTTTCATGGAGATGGGAAAACTCCTCATGGGGGTCCCCCGTCACAAAGATCCGTCGAAATTCCATTCTCCCTCCGATAAAAAACGCTGCAAGGAAACTTCCCTGCAGCGATTCTGTTTGTGCAATGATTATTTCTTTGCGGTGGTCTTCTTGGTGGTAGTCTTCTTGGCTGTGGTGCTCTTGGAAGCAGTTGCTTTCTTTGCAGGAGCAGCTTTCTTGGCGGGTGCTGCCTTCTTGGCAGGAGCTGCCTTGGTAGCAGTTGCTTTCTTTGCAGGAGCCGCTTTCTTTGCAGGAGCTGCTTTCTTGGCAGGAGCTGCCTTGGTGGCTGCCTTCTTAGCTGCGGGTTTGGTCTCTTTCAGCTCTGCAACCGGTGCATCCTTTACATCGGGAGCGGGGTTCAGCCAGGGATATCCTTCCGGTTTGGGAGCGTCGATAGGCGGCACTTCCACAGCCGGTCTCAGTCCGGCAGCTGCAGCAAGTGCGATACCGGCAAGGGTGATTTTCGGTGCGAAGATCAGACCGGCAGCACCGCCAGCCAGTGCGTATGCGGCAGGAACTTCAGCCAGAACTTTCTTATCCATTTTGATTTTGATTTTCATCAGATCATTTTCTCCTTTCACCGGATAAGTTACTTTTTGCCTATTATAACGAATTATTTCTCTGCTGTGAACCCCCCGAAGAGGAAAGGAGCGGTCATATTCTTCATTTTTTCACCGTTTTACGCACATTTTTTCTCTTTACGTTACCTTTACGGAACAGTGGACGAATCCTGAAAATGCGATATAATGGAATCACAATAACAGACAATGAGGAGGAATGGAAATGTCAAACTCCATGATTGAAAAGGTCAACGCTCTGATCGCTGCCCCCAGCTGCTGTGCCGAACTTCGCGCCGTTGCCGAGGAATGGCTCAAAGCCGTGGGAACGGAGGGAGAAAAGGAAGCTTCCGCCAAGCTCATCGCGGAGCTGGAAGAAGACGTGTGCACCCTGGATGATGTCATCCCCTTCTTCGAGTCCGAAGATGCTGTCCGCTTTTTTGGTGCGGAAGGTGCGAAGGAAAAAGCCGATGCCGCAAAACAGGCAAAAGCAGACGGCGGTATTTACTGCCTGTGCCCCGCATGCCAGGCAGGCGCTTCCATCCTGGCGGAGAAGGAATCTCTGCTCTGAGGTATGACGACAATAAAAGGTCCGGTCGACTGACCGGACCTTTTTTCTATTCTTCGATATACTGCATCAGATCCCGGATCCTTGCCTCATAGGCTTCGGGATCCTTCACATAGGCATTGGCGTGAGGCACGCCGGAGACAGTGAATCCCGCGGCAAGTCCCTCCCAGGCTTCCCGGTTGGACTGATACATGGAGACCGGAATCACTCGGTCATCCATGCTGTGGACGAACAGTGCCGGGATCTTCCGGTCCGAGGTTCCCTTCAGGGCGGTGATATCCTTGTAATCCACACCGGCCAGCAGCATGAACCACATGTTTATCAGCTCCATCCCCACATGCCGCAGTCCCGCGGGGATCCGGCGGTAGCGGTAATCCACCAGATTTTTCAGTGTGTCATTGGCACTGTCGGCAATCACGGCTTTCACCGTGTCCGGCAGCATCCGGTTGCGGCACATCATCAGTGCGGCGGCACCGCCCATGGACATGCCGTGGAGCAGGATACGGACATCCCTGCCGTAGATCTCTTCCAGTTTCCGGCACCAGGCAATGCCGTCCACCTGCTCATAGAACCCGAAGGTGATGAAGTGACCCTCCGACTCTCCGTGACAGCGCATCTGAGGCACCAGACAGTCATATCCCATCCCCTTGTACATGGGAAGGAACCGGCCCATATCCCGGATGTCACCGCTGTGATATCCGTGAAGCGCAAGCACCACCGTCTTGGTCCCGGGATTCATGGTATAGAGGTTGCCCCTCAGTCGGTATCCTTCTGCCGAAACGATCTCCACCGGCTGCCGGTTCATGGTTCGGATCTCCTCCTCCGCCTCTTCAGTCTGGCGGATATAATCCCGCATGGACCGGGGCGCCGTCTCGGACGTGTACTTCAGTGCCCGGCCGTTTCGTCCCGCTATGTAGTAGAAGAAGATGAAAGAGCCCAGCAAGATCAGACCGATCAGTGCCATGAGGCTGAAGAAAATGATTCTCGCTATGATCATCGCCATGCTCCTTTCTTTGAAATAAGGTTAACATAATTATTTTAGCGGATTTCCTTCCAATTGACAAGCGGACTGTTTTCGGAAGAACAAAAGGGAGCGGTTTTGCCGCTCCCCTTCAGATCATTTCAAAATCCGTTTTCCCGTATTCCATCAGCTTTGCTTCCGTATCCGGGCCGTACTGTTCCCGTACATCCCGGAGGACCTGCTCCGCCAGAGCCTGTCCTTCGGCACCGAACACCGTTTCCGCCACAGTACGGAAGGCCCAGTACAGGTGTCCGCAGTGATAATCGAAATCCTTCGTTACTCCCGGTCTCTTGGACAGATCCGTCTCCGGCGTGAAGTCCAG